>CAMYUW010000051.1 GCA_947302275.1 uncultured Prevotellaceae bacterium | reverse complement strand
GGTATCATCCTGGAGTTTGAGTTCGGCACCAACTGGTCCAATTACAGTTGGTTTGTGGGCGACATCTTCGGCGCCCCGCTGGCGGTAGAAGGAATCCTGGCTTTCTTTATGGAATCGACGTTCATCGCTGTGATGTTCTTCGGCTGGAAGAAGGTGAGCCCCAAGTTCCACTTGGCTGCTACCTGGCTCACGGCCATCGGAGCCAGCCTGTCAGCGCTGTGGATTCTTGTGGCCAATGCATGGATGCAGTATCCCACAGGCTGTGAGTTCAACCCTGCGACGATGCGAAATGAGATGACAAGCTTTGCCGCTGTGGCGCTCTCGCCCATGGCGATGAGCAAGTTTTTCCACACCGTGCTGAGCGCATGGGCGCTGGGAGGCGTTTTCGTGTGTGGCGTGTGTGGGTGGATGATGCTCAAGAAGCGCAACTATGAGCACTGTCAGCGTAGCCTCAAGGTGGGTGCTTGGGTAGGCGTCATCGGCATTGTGTTGACGATGATCACCGGCGACACGAGTGCTGTAACCGTAGCCAAGTACCAGCCCATGAAATTGGCGGCGATGGAGGGCCTTTACAAGGGTGACCAAGGCGGGCAGTCGATTGTGGCATTCGGTATCTTGAATCCGTCGAAGCAGGCCTTCGATGAGCAGGATCCTTACTTGTTCCACATCAGTATCCCTTACGGCTTGTCGTTCCTGGCAACCCACGATTTTAAGGCGTTTGTGCCTGGTATCGAGGACATCATCAACGGCGTAAGCTATGACAGCGAGGGCAACATGGTGAATACCGTCCCCTATGCCGAGCGCATGGAGCGGGGGCGCCAGCTGAAGGAGATGATGGCGCAATACAATACTGCGCTTAAGAGCGGCGACTCCATGATGACTGACAGCCTGAAGACCTCCATTAATAACGACTTCAAGCACTTCGGCTACGCTTATCTGGACGCTCCCGAGGAAGCTATCCCCAATGTGCCCCTGACGTTCTACACGTTCCACTTCATGGTGACTGTGGGCGGCTATCTGCTGCTGTTCCTCTTGTTGGCACTGCTGTTTGTCTATAAGCCCCAGATTCTTAATAAGGCCAAGTGGAGCAAGTGGTGGTACATTCTGGCCATCATCACCATCCCGTTGACCTACCTGTGTAGTGCCAGCGGATGGATTGTTGCTGAGGTGGGACGCCAGCCCTGGACCATTCAGGACTTGATGCCCAACAAGGTGGCTATCAGTGACCTGAGTGCGGGTTATGTTCAGGTGACCTTCTGGATTTTTGCTGTGGTGTTCACCGCGTTGCTCATTGCCGACATCGGCATTATCTGCAAGCAGATTTCCAAGAAGTCGCAGACCGATTTAGACACTGTTAACGATTAAGGAAGGAGGACCCAAATCATGACAACTTATAATCTTTTACAGAATTACTGGTGGCTCATCATGTCGGTGCTCGGTGCATTGCTGGTGTTCCTGCTGATGGTACAGGGTGGCCAGTCGATGCTTATTCATTACGTCAAGCCTGACAAGCGCGCGTTGCTCATCAACTCGATGGGCCGCAAGTGGGAACTGACCTACACGACGCTGGTGACCTTTGGCGGTGCCTTCTTCGCGTCGTTCCCGTTGTTCTACAGCACCAGTTTTGGCGGTGCCTACTGGCTTTGGATGCTCATCCTTTTCAGTTTTGTCATCCAGGCCATCAGTTACGAGTACCGTTCCAAACCGGGCAACATATATGGCTCGCGCTTCTATGACACGCTGTTGTTGATCAACGGTATCGTGGGTCCCGTCCTGCTGGGTGTGGCTGTTGCGACGATGTTCTTTGGCGCTGAGTTCACGGTGACCAAGAGCAACATCCTCAACGTGCAGTCTTCTTCTATCTCGCAGTGGGGTCCCAAGCACGGTATCGAGGCCATCTTCTATTGGAAAAACCTGTTGTTCGGCGTGATGGTGTTCTTCCTGGCGCGCACTCTGGCGTCGCTATATTTCATCAACAATATCGACGATGAGGAAGTGAATGCCAGCCAGCGACATCTGCTGCTGATCAATGCGGGTGTGTTTGTTCCCCTGTTTATCGCGGTTGTGGTGGTTATCCTCACCTCGCCGGGCGTAGGCTATGACGACGGCGGCAACATGCAGTGGGTGGCTTATAAATACTTCAAGAACTTCATTGCCATGTGGTGGGCATTGGTTATCCTGCTCATCGGCGTTGTAATGGTATTGTTCGGTGTGGGCAAGACCTTGATGAAAGGCGATTACAAGTGCGGCATTTGGCCCGCAGGCATCGGCACTGTGCTGGTGGTGATGACCCTTTTCTGGGTTATGGGCTACAACAACACCGCTTATCTGCCCTCGCTGCTCGACGTGCAGAGCTCGCTCACGCTGCGTAACAGCTCGTCCAGCGAGTTTACCCTTACCGTGATGAGTGTCGTCAGCATCCTCGTGCCCTTTGTCCTGGCCTATATTGCCTACTGCTGGTACAAGATGGACCAGCGCAAACTCACCAGCGACGAACTGGACAACACGGATCATAAGTACTGATTCCGTCGGTACTTACAAAACAACTATTTTTTAAGTTAACAACAGAACAATCTGAATTTTCTGATGGCATCGGCCTCTTGTGGAGCCGTATCAGAGAATTCAGATTGTTCTGTCTTCATATTAAATCGAGTTGTTTTTGTTGTTTTAAATATAGAGCTATGATGGCATTTTTTTGTATCTTCGCAGCCTAAAATAAAATAATGACAGCATATCATGAATGTAAAGATTAACGATATCGTGCGCTTCCTCAATGACGTGGGAGGGGGACGCGTGACAAGGATAGAAGGTAAAACCGTCTATGTGGAGGACGAGGACGGCTTTGAGCGCCCCGCATTTGAAAAGGAGTTGGTCGTCGTGGGACAAGCGGGGACCAAGGCCTCGGCCTATGAGCGTCCGCTGGAGGTCCGCACCCGCCTTGTGGAGCCCGACAAGCCTGCTCCCAAGCCTCAACCTGCCCCTGAACCGGTGTTGCCCATTGAGGAGACGCCCGAGGGCGAGGTGCTTAACGTAGTGCTGGGTTATGAAGCCCGCGAGATCAAGCACCTGAACACGACCACATTCTACGCCTCGCTGGTCAATGACTCGAACTATTACCTGTATTTCACCTACATGACACGCGGCGATGGTGATGGCGAGTGGAACACCCGCTATCATGGTATTGTCGAGCCCAATATTCAGGTGCAGCTTGAGGAATTTGGCCACGACGACTTGAACGGCATGACCCATATCGCCGTGCAGTATATCGCCTTCAAGCAGGGTAAGGGTTTCAGGTTGAAGAATCCCGCCCTCATCGAGCAACGCCTCGATGTGACCAAGTTCTACAAGGTGCATTGCTTCCACGAGAACCCCTACTTTGAAGTGCCGGTCATTGCCGTAGAGATCGTCACCAATGACCGTCCTGCCCGCCAGATGCGCATCGACAGTGGTGAGCTGGAGCGTGCCATGAAGGAGAAGAAGCGTCTTGATCGCCCCCAGCGCAAACCCGTCCAGAAGAAAACCGACGCTAACGGTATCATTGTCCAGGACCTGCACATCACTTCGCTGCTGGATAACCTGAACGGAATGTCACCTGGTGCCATCCTCGAATACCAGATGGATAAATTCCGCGAGGTGATGGATGCCAACTTGAGCAAGCATGGCCAGCGTATCGTCTTTATCCATGGTAAGGGTGAGGGCAAACTGCGCCAGCACCTGCTCAGTGAACTCAAACGCCGTTACCCGCGCTGCACAGCCCAGGATGCCAGCTTCCGCGAATATGGCTTTGGCGCGACGCAAGTGACTATTCATTAGATTGAAGCACGCTTCAATCTAATGAAGTTTAGAGTTTAGAGTTTAGAGTTTAGGGTTTAGAGTTTAGAGTTTAGGGTTTAGAGTTTAGGGTTTAGGGTTTAGAGGGGTTTGGGTCCTTCTTTGGTTTGCTTATTTGAGGATGGGGAAGTGGTAGTTACGGAGTTGTTTTTCCAGGGCTTTTTCTTGGCCGCCCGTGTATTGGTTGCACAGGGCGTGGAACTGAGGGGAGTGATTCATGTGGGTGAGGTGCGCCAGTTCGTGGCAGATGATGTATCGGACCAGCGGCTCGGGCAGGAACATGAGGTTGCGTGAGAGCTGGATGACCCGTTTGGCGGTGCAATGCCCCAGTTTGCGCATCCCGCGTCCGACCTCAAAGCCAGCAGGCTTCAATCCCAGTTCATCAGCCACTTGCTGTGCATAGGGTAGCAATTCCTGCTTGGCTTTATACTCCATTGCATGACTGACCATGTCTGAAATGAACTGTTTGTTGGTGTGCTCGTTCAGGTCGGTGGAGGGGTAGGCCTGCACATGGAGGGTATCGCCCTCCCACATGGTCTTGACATAGCCTGGCCGCGGGTTGGTAGGCTCGATCACCAGTTTGCATCTGAAACACTCGATAATCTGGCCAAATTGGAATTCGGGCTCAAAGGGACGAGGGAATGCCCTCAGCTGCTCACGGTTGAGGTCAATCATGTCGCGCAACATCGCAATGGTAGCCCCCAGCGGAGCCCGCATCAGCAGGTTCCCGTCGGCATGATATGAAAACCGCACCGAGGTCATGCCTCGGCGCAGTTCCACATAAATCTTTCCAAATTCCTCGTCCTCGATGTAGCCTTTCATGGTTTCTAGTCCCTAGTTCCTAGATAATGCCTAAAACCTAAAGTCTAGAACTTGGTGATGCCCATGATTTCGCGCACGTCGGCCAATGTCTTGCCGGCACGTGCACGGGCCCGCTCGGCACCCATCTCGAGGACGCGATGCAGGTAGGCACTGTCGTTCTCGATGTCCAGGATTCGCTCGCGGATGGGGGAGGTCATTGCCACAATGTCCTCGGCAATTTCCTTCTTGAGGTCGCCGTAGCGTATCGAGCAGTTGTTATAGGCCTCGGTGAAGAATTCCACCTTATCGGGAGTGCCCACAAGTTTCAGAATAGTAAACAGGTTCTGAACAGGTTCAGCCATGGGCTGGTTGGGCTCGGTGGGTCCACCATCGGTCACGGCGCGCATCACCTTCTTGCGGATAGTCTTCTCGTCATCGACCAGATAGATGCAGTTGCCCTCGCTCTTGCCCATCTTGCCGCTACCGTCCAGGCCAGGCACCTTGACGGGTGCGCTACCGAAGTTGAAGTTCTGCGGCTCATTGAAGTATTCAGTCTTGTAGAACGAGTTGAAGCGGCGTGCAAACCTGCGGGTCAACTCCAGATGCTGCTCCTGGTCCTTGCCAACGGGCACGAAGTCGGCACGCTGGATGAGGATATCCACCGCCATCAGGGTGGGGTAGGTGAGCAGACCGGCGTTGACGCGCTTGTTGGTGCTGGCGCCGATGATTTCCTTGGCGACGTCCTCGTCGTCATCGCCCTGTGTGGGAGCGGTGATGCCAAGGGCCTTGCGCGCCTTGTCCTTGAAGGCGGCAGTGCGCATCAGTTCACCGATGCCCACGTGCATGTTCAGCAGCAAGTACATCTCGCTCACCTCGGGTATATCGCTTTGCACAAAGATAGTGGACTTCTCGGGGTCAAGTCCGGCCGCCAGATATTCGGCCAGAATGTGGCGCACGTTGGTGTGCAGTTCCTTGGGGTCAGGGTTAGTCGTGAGGGCATGGAGGTCGGCAATGAAGTAGTAACTGTCATATTTCCCCTCGTTCTGCATTTTCACGAAGTTACTCAAGGCGCCCAGGTAGTTACCCAGATGCAACTGGCCGGTAGGCCGTATTCCACTTAAAACAATCTTCTTATCCATATTCAATTTTTAGTATTTTTTATTTTAATGGGTACAAAGGTACGAAATAGTTTTTAGTTTCTAGTCCCTAGTCCCTAGTTTTTAGTTAGCAACTTTCTTTTAACGCCTCATTCTACCAGGTCCAGGAGTTGCTGGGCGATACCGGGGCATGCCGCTAGGATGCAGATGCCGTGGTTGCTGCGATAACGCTTGACGAGGGCTCCTGCTTCTTGTGCAATGAGCTCACCCGCACAGGCGTCCCACTCCTTGAGGTTCAACTCCCAGTATCCGTCGAGCCATCCGGCTCCCACATAGCTCAGATCCATTGCTGCCGATCCGAGCCTTCGCAGCCCCCTGATGCGAGGCAATACCAGTGTGACGCGGTCCAAGTTGTTGTCGGGGTTGGTCGCTTTGTCGTAAGGGAATCCCGTCGAGATAACGGCGCGCTGCAACTCGGTGGTCGATTTGGCTTGCAGCTTTCCGTAGGGGCCGTATGACCCTTTGCCCTTGATGGCATAGAATTCCTCGTCGAGGGAGGGCGCATAGACGTATCCCATCCGAGTCTCGCCGTTCACCTTGAGTCCGATGGAAATACAATAGGTGGTGAGCCCTGCGCTGTAGTTCACAGTGCCGTCTAGCGGGTCGATGACCCACTGGAACGTGGCCTGGCGGTGATCATCTCCGCTCTCCTCGCTCAGGATGGCATGGTCGGGGAACGTGTTGTGGATGTGGTCGATAATGATGCGTTCGCTGGCTTTGTCGGCCTCGGTGACGATATCAAACACGCTGCCCTTGTCCTCGATGTTGAGATCCCGGCGCCTAAAGTAGCTCTTGAGCACCTTGCCGGCCTCAAGTGCCATGGTCCTGGCACAGTCGAGCCATTGCTGTTCTTGTGTGGTGAAATTGTTGGTTGCCATGTTTTTCATCTTTTTTACCTTTATTATTTGAAACCTGATTATGTATTAAAAACAGGGAGCGACTGATGCGCCCCCTGTTTGTTACTGCTTGTTGGTTGCCTCGCCACTATCGGGCTCAATCGGAATCTGTCGTTTAAACACTTCCTTGAAAGTAATCAACGTCTCGCTGCGTCCCAGACCCATCTTAAGGAAGCGGTCGTGGATGACTTGCAGCAAGTGGTCGTTGTTCTTGGCATAGAGTTTAACAAACATGTCATACTTGCCAGTGGTGAAGTAGCACTCTACCACCTCGGGTACGGTTTTGAGCCTAGCCACGACCTCATCAAACTTGGAGGGGTCGTTCAGGAAGAATCCGATGTAGGCACAAGTCTCATAGCCTACCGATGCGGGGTTAATCAACGAGATGGAGCCCTTGATGACTCCCATGTTGTACAGCTTCTGGATGCGCTGATGAATGGCTGCGCCAGATACATTACAAGCACGGGCAATTTCCAGATAAGGTTTGCGTGCGTTCAGCGACAGCATTTTCAAAATTTTGTAATCCAGTGAATCGAGTTTTGTTGCCATAAGAATATAGTTATTAATATTAAGTTCTTGAAATCTTTTATAATTATTCGCTCCAATGTGTTCATTTACAAAGTGCAAGCCACATGTCCTTAGTTGGGTTTGTACTAATGACGCAACAAAGTTACAACAATTTTCTTAATATATTGACAAATTATAAGATTTTTTTCAAAAAAACTTTTTATCTTGTACGTTTTCGGTGTTAAATCGTCGTGTCATTCTGTTATTTGCGAAAAAAAGTGTATCTTTGCGCATTATGATACTCAAAGAAGCAATAGAACAGCTCAGGGCCGGCCTCACGGGGTTGGCCGAGCCACAGGAGGTGCAGGCGATGATACGCATCATCTGTGAGGATGTGTTTAATTATGATCCTGTCGATGTCGCCTTGCGGCAAGAGAGTGAATTACCCGATTTCGCGCCTGAACGCATAGCAGACATTATCGAGCGGCTGCGCCGTCACGAGCCATTGCAGTACATCGTGGGCCACGCGCTGTTTCATGGCCACAAGTTCAAGGTAAATCCGTCGGTTCTCATCCCCAGACCCGAAACCGAGCAGCTGGTTGACCTCATCATTGATGAGAATCCAGCCAGTGACCTGCATGTGCTGGATATGGGCACCGGAAGCGGCTGTATCGCCATTTCACTGGCGCGGGCGTTGAAGTTCGCACAGGTTGATGCCCTCGACGTGTCGCGTGACGCCCTCGTCGTCGCCCGCGAGAATGCTGCCGCTTTGAAGGTCAAAGTGCGTTTCTTTGAGAGCGATATGCTTGCTCCGCAGCCCGCAGCCCGATATGATATCATTGTGAGCAATCCTCCCTATGTGTGCTGGAGTGAACGAGAGACAATGGAGTCAAATGTCAAAGATTATGAACCCGGCCAGGCGCTGTTTGTTCCCGACAACGACCCGCTCTTGTTTTATAAGTCGATAGCCCCCTATGCCATGCAGTCCCTCGAACCGGGTGGCCGCTTGTATCTTGAAATCAATCAGCGCTTTGGCAACGAGGTTAAGCGTCTGCTCGAAGGTTGTGGGCTGGATGAGGTGCGCATTATCGATGACAGTTACGGCAAGGTTCGCTTTGCTGCCGCTACCAAGCCATAAGTGATGGAGATAGAGGAGAGATTTATGCGCCGGGCCTTGCAACTGGCCCGACTGGGAGCTGGCCACACATTACCCAATCCCATGGTGGGTGCTGTTATAGCCGGTCCAGACGGCACAATCATCGGAGAGGGCTGGCACCGCCAGTGTGGTCAGGCCCATGCCGAGGTCAATGCCGTCAATAGCGTCAAAGATGTCAACAACCTGAAAAACAGCACGATTTATGTCACTCTTGAGCCTTGTTCGCACTATGGCAAAACCCCGCCGTGCGCCCGCTTGCTTATCGAGCGTGGAATTCCCCGCGTGGTTGTGGGCTGCCTGGATCCGTTCAAGGAAGTGTCGGGCCGTGGTGTAGCGATGCTGCGTGATTCAGGAATTGAGGTCGTAGTGGGCGTGCTGGAACAAGAGTGTCGTGAGTTGAACAAGCGTTTCATGACAGCCCACACTACGGGCCGCCCATGGGTTCAACTCAAGTGGGCGCAAACTGCCGACGGCTTTATCGCCCTGCCGCCTGATGCCGGCGAAAATCCTCTGCACATGTCCACCCCCGTGACCATGAGGCTGATGCACCGCCAGCGGGCGTTGTGCGACGCGATTGTGGTGGGTGCATCCACGGCACGCATCGATAACCCGTCATTGACGACGCGCCAATGGCCTGGCCGATCGCCGTTAAGGGTCGTTTTGTCTCGGGATTTGTCGATCCCCGACAACTTGGGGCTGCTGCATGACGGATTGCCAACAATCATATACAACTGCAAGAGAAATGAGACTCTGGGAGCTGTGGAATATGTGCAAATGAACACTGATGACCCGTGCACTTGGCTTGAGGACCTGTACCGCCGTGGTGTGACCAGTGTCATGGTCGAGGGCGGTACCCGCGTGTTGCAGGGCTTGATTGATGCTGGCGCATGGGATGAAGCCCGCATCGAAGTGAGCCCACGCAGGGTAGAAAAAGGCGTTGTTGCTCCCGTTGTCAACGGGAATGCCATCGCCTGTCATCACATTGACGGGAATACCATCACCGTGCTGGCACGGCATTGAATCCCATTTTACCAGGTCCAATCACGTTAAAAAGCTGTAAAAAAGGGGTCTCTAACATTATAAAAAGGTAAAATCCAGTGTGTGACGGAATTTTTTTGTAATTTTGCCGTTTGTAAAAAAAAGCAGAAGATTTAGAAAACAATAATGATCAATAAAACACCGCTATACATCCTACTGACGATAGTAGCCATACTGTCGTCATTGACGACGTTGACATCCTGCCATAAGGATAAGGACGACGATGACACTTTTTACTATAGCACAAGCACCCAGACAACCCTGGTCAAGAATTTTGCTTTGCAGGCTGATGCCAACGTGCTGGCCAATCTGGACTCGGTGCATTTCACTGTAGATTATGATAAGGGCTTGATTTATAATGCGGACTCATTGCCCGTTGGCACCAAGATATCATCGCTGAAAGTGACTGTGGAATTTCTGAACACGGTTTCTTCGGCTGTGTTTGAGATTTCCAATGCCACGGTGCAGTCCGACACCACCATCACCTATACCGCATCAATGAGCCAGGGTATTGACTTCACAGGCAAGACCATCTTGAAGGTAACTTCGTCCGACAAGTCATCGGTCAAGGACTATGAGGTGAAAGTGCTGGTGCACCAAGTCAATCCCGATACCCTCGTGTGGCCGCTGTCATGGAAGCGTGATTTGCCCGGTTATACCAGCGACATGCGTTCCTACAAGACCGTGAAGACGGACGATAGCTACTTCAGCATGTCATTTGACGGTTCCCGAAGTGTGTTGATGACGGCCTCCTCGTTCCAACAGGAACAGTGGAACCGGCAGGAAGTGGCCTTGCCTTTCACTCCTGATGTGAATTCGCTCACCGCCACCGAAGATGCCTTGTTCATGCTTGCCACCGACGGTCAACTGTATGCCTCGCCTGACGGCGTTGACTGGGCATCGTGTGGTGTGACCTGGCAAAGCATACTCGGCGCCTATGACAACCGTGTGTTGGGAATCATGGGTGACGTTAATGGCTATTATCATGACGAGTACCCCCGTTCCGCAGGGTTTACCTGCACGGCTGTCGAGGACGGTTTCCCCATCCATCATTCTTCAACGATGATAGGGACCGATAATGACTGGACCATTTCTCAGCAGGCCATCATTGTAGGTGGAATGGACGCAACGGGCAAAGTGTTGAATGACGTCTGGGGCTATGATGGCAATACGTGGGGCAAGCTCAACAGTGCTCACGGCACGGTGCTGCCCGCCATGCAGGACGCCACGCTGTTCTCGTACTATACTTTCAATAAGTTGAGCGGCTCGCGTCGTTATGGCCAGCAGGATACTTGGTTCCTGATGGGAGGTCGTCTTGCCGACGGCACTTTGAACGGTGACATCTATCTGTCCACTTCACAAGGTTTGACCTGGTCAAAGGCCGATTCTACAATCGTCCAGCCCTCATACATGCCCAAGTTCTATGGAGCGCAGGCATTTGTGGAGGAAGAAACGCTGAGAGCCAGACGTGCTCCTAGCCTTATCGATTCTCCGATTTCCACATGGGTGTGCCCGTTTATCTATCTCATGGGAGGCTATAACGAGCAAGGCGAACTGCTGCCCAACGTGTGGCGTGGTGTGTATGTTCGCATGACCAATAGTCCGGTATATTAAACGATTGCTTGACAACGAGATGAAGAAATCACTATTCATACTGTTGCTCATGATCACTGCCGCGTTGCCCGTGGCAGGCCAGCAGTATAAGTATGAAGTGGGTCCCTCATTGGGTATGACGGGTTATCTGGGTGAAGCCAACAACAGCATGCTGTTCAAGCATCCGAGTTTCACCATTGGAGGTATGTTCCGTTATACCCACAACAGCCGTTGGGCGTTCAAGGCAAATTTGAACTATGCCAACATTCGTGGCGATAGTGAAAAGGACGAGAGCTGGTATCCCGATGGTGCCAACTACACCTTCTCGTCAAGCCTCATCGACTTGGGCGTTACCGCAGAGTTCAACTTTCTCAACTATGGCCGTGGACCGGCATATAGGAAATATAAACCCATCACCCCCTATATGGTGGCCGGAGTGGGATTTGTATTTGCCATCACTGATGGCCATAATCATGCCTCATTTACCGTGCCTATCGGCATCGGTGTGAAATACAAATACAAGGAACGCCTTAATCTGGGCTTTGAATTTACGATGCGCAAGGAGTTCAATGACCGCATTGACGGCCAGAGTGATCTGTTTGGCATCAAGCACTCGTTTGCCAAGAATACCGACTGGTACTCTTTTGCCATGTTCTCGGTGACTTATGAGTTTGGAAAGCGATGCATCAAGTGTAATTACATAGAATAACGAAGATACCGCAATGGCATCATTAAGCGATAAAATACAACAACTGGACCCGATGCGCATCCCGCAGCACGTCGCCATCATCATGGATGGTAATGGACGCTGGGCCAAGCAACACGGTCATGAGCGCAGTTTCGGCCACGAGAATGGTGTGGCTACTGTCCGTCAGGCTACCGAGATCGCCAGTGAAGTGGGCGTGAAGTACTTGACGCTTTACACCTTCTCGACCGAGAACTGGAACCGTCCTCAAGACGAGGTTGACGCACTGATGAACCTCATCGTGGTAAGCATTGAGCAGCAGACCCCTGACCTGATCAAGAACAACGTGCGCTTGACGACCATCGGAGACATGGGCCGCATGCCTGAGTTTGCCGCCAACAGGTTGCGCAAGTGCATGGAAGATACGGGCCATTGCACCGGCCTGGTGTTGTGCCTAGCGCTGAGCTACTCGTCACGCTGGGAGATTGTCGAGGCTTGCCGTCAGCTGGCCAGTGAGGCCGCTAGTGGCAAGTTGAATCCCGCTGCCATTGACGATGACATGTTCGCTGCCCACCTGGCAACCAGTGCTATGCCCGATCCAGACTTGCTCATCCGCACAGGCGGTGACCTGCGCGTGAGCAATTATCTGCTGTGGCAGATTGCCTATAGCGAACTGTACTTCACTTCAAAATTTTGGCCCGATTTCACCAAGGAAGACTTTGTAGATGCCATTATCGACTTCCAAGCGCGTGAACGCCGCTATGGTAAAACGAGCGAACAGGTTAACAATGAAAACGAAGAATAAACCAGATATGAACATCAGACACATATTGCTTGCCTTGCTGCTCCTGGCCGTGACATCACCCGTGACGGTGAATGCGCAGGAGACGCGTACGGTCAACGATACTATCTATAACCCCAAGATTGTCTTCACAGGCACGCCCACCAAATATGAGATTGCCGGTTTGCGTGTCGAGGGTGTTGATAATTACGATGAGAACATCATCATCGGCTATTCGGGCCTGTCCGTCGGCCAGCGCATCGACATTCCCGGTGATGACATCAAAGCCGCAGCAAAGCGTTTCTGGCGCCAAGGCCTGTTCTCCAAGGTACAGATCAAGGTAGAGAAGATCTACAATGACCAAGCATGGCTGGTGTTTGACCTGCGTCAGCAGCCCCGAGTGTCCCAGGTGAACTATAACGGCATGAAGGGGGGCGAGAAGAAGGATATCATGGAGCGTCTGAGTTTCCAGCCTGGTAGTCAGATGACTCCCAACATAGCCGACCGCATCAAGATCATCGTTGAGAAATACTATGCCAACAAGGGTTTCGGCCAAGCCACCTGTGAAGTGGTGCAGGAGCCCGACTTGAGTAAGCAGAACGAGGTCATTGTCAACATCAATGTGGACAAGCACGAGAAAATCAAGGTGCACAAGATCTATATCGATGGCAACGATGTGCTGAGCGACTCCAAGATCAAGCGCACCATGAAGAAGACCAACGAGAAGACGAACCTGTGGAAAATCTTCTCACAGAAGAAGTTTGTCCAGAGCGATTATGAGGCCGATAAACAACTCATCATCGACAAGTACAACGAGAAGGGTTACCGTGATGCTGTGATTGTGAGTGACAGCGTGGTACCCTATGACGAGAAATCGGTTGACGTGTATCTGAAGGTGGATGAGGGAAAGCGTTATTATATCTCGGACATCACATGGGTAGGCAACACGGTTTATCCCTCGGTGATTCTCGACGAAATCCTGGGCATTAAGAAGGGTGATGTTTATAACCAGAAACTGCTCAACAAGCGCACCCAGGAGGATGATGACGCCGTGTCTAACCTCTACCTGAACAACGGTTACCTCTTCTACCAGCTCATCCCCATCGAGAGCAAGATTGAGGGTGACAGCATCGACCTGGAGATGCGAATGTTTGAGGGTAAGCAGGCCCGTATCAATAAGGTGGTCATCAATGGTAATGACCGCCTGTATGAAAAGGTGGTGCGCCGTGAGTTGCGCGTTCGCCCGGGTGACTTGTTCTCTAAAGAAGACCTGATGCGTTCGGCACGTGAAATTGCCCAAACGGGCCACTTCGATCCTGAGAAGATGGACATCCGCCCCGAACCCAATCCCGATAACGGCACTGTGGACATCATCTTGAACCTGGAGAGCAAGGCCAATGACCAAGTGGAGCTGAGTGCCGGTTGGGGCCAGACGGGTGTCATCCTCAAGGCATCGTTGAAGTTTACCAACTTCTCGATACAGAATCTGTTGCATCCGTCATCCTACAGGGGTCTCATTCCGCAGGGTGAGGGCCAGACCTTTACCATCAGCGCTCAGACCAACGCCAAGTATTACCAGGCCTACAGTGTGTCGTTCCTTGACCCATGGTTTGGCGGCAAACGTCCTAACTCGTTGTCGGTATCGGCCTTCTACAGCCGCCAGACGGGTATCAACTCGTCCTACTATAACCAGATGTACCAGAATGCCATGTATAATATGTATAACAACTACTATGGCATGGGCGGTTATGGCTACGGATATGGCTACGGCGGTTATAGCGGCTACAACTATTATGAGAATGCTTACGACCCCAACAAGTACCTGCAGATGGCGGGTGTGACGGTGGGCTTCGGTAAGCGCCTCAAGTGGCCCGATGACTACTTCACCTTCATGGCATCGTTGAGTTACCAGTGGTACAGCCTGAAGAACTGGGAGTATCTCTATTACATGAAGAACGGTGTGTCCAACTCGATCGTGCTGGGACTGACCCTGTCGCGCAACAGTATTGATAACCCGCTCTATACCCGCAAGGGTAGCTCCTTTACCCTGAGTTTCAATGCTACTCCGCCGGCAAGCCTGTTCGGCAAGAAGAACTGGAGGGCGTTGAGCGAGAGCACTACCGAGGCATCGAAGAAAGAACTGTATAGATGGATTGAGTACTGGAAACTCAAGTTCCAGGCCAAGACCTACACACCGCTTACCGACCCCGACGGCCGCTGGACGCTGGTGCTGATGACCCGTGCCGACTTTGGTCTGCTGGGCAGCTGGAACAAGTGGCTGAAGTCGCCCTTCGAGACCTTCTATGTGGGTGGTGACGGTATGTCAGGCTCTTACACCTATGCGACCGAGACCATCGCCCTGCGCGGTTATGAGAATGGTGCATTCACACCCTATGGCAGTGAGGGTTATGCCTATGACCGCTTTGCCATTGAGCTGCACTTCCCGTTGATGCTGTCTCAGAGCGCCACCATCTACCCGCTCGTGTTTGTCGAGGGCGGTAATGCGTGGACCAGCGTGAAGGACTTCAATCCGTTCAACATCAAGCGCTCGGCCGGTGTGGGTGCCCGCATCTTCCTGCCGATGATCGGTATGATGGGTATTGACTGGGGCTACGGTTTCGATACCGTCTTTGGCGAGAAGGGTGGCAGCAACTTCCATTTTGTCCTCGGTCAAGAATTTTAACGATTTTAACTTAATCAAATAAACGATTTGCTGCAATCGCAGTCTAAAAGTCGATTATTGCATAAAACAAAAACATTAAAAAAGAAAAAGATATGAAGAGATTAGTTTTAATCGCAGTGGCGCTTGTTGCCGGTTTTATGGCCGCCAACGCGCAGAAGTTTGCCCTTGTGGATATGGAGTACGTGCTCAAGAACATCCCTGCCTATGAGATGGCTAATGAGCAGTTGAATCAGGTATCTCAGCGCTGGCAGCGTGAGGTGGATGAGCTCAAGAAAGAGGCTGACACCATGTATAAGAACTATCAGGCCGACATGGTTTTCCTGACCGATGACCAGAAGAAGAAGAAAGAGACCGAGATCACCGAGAAGGAAAAAGAGGCTCAGCAACTCCAGTATAAGTACTTCGGTCCCCAGGGTGAGTTGTTCAAGAAGCGTCAGTCGCTCATCCAGCCCATCCAGGATGATGTGTACAACGCCTGCAAGAAGGTGTGTGAGGAGCGTGGATTCCAGGTTATCTTTGACCGCGCCAGCAGCCAGAGCATCATCTTTGCCTCCCCTCGCATTGACGTGAGCAACGAGGTGCTGGAGAAGATGGGTTATAAATAAGGTTTTAGGCTTTAGGTTGTATTATTGAGAAAAAGAACAATTATTATATAATAACGAAAATCAATTTTTAGACATGTTTAAAAGATTTATGCTCTTAGCCGTTACGGCTACTATGATGTGCTTCGCTGCACAAGCTCAGAAATTCGGTTACGTCAACACCAGTGAGATTTTCAACGTGATGCCCGAGAAGGCCACCGCCGAGAGTACCCTCAAAACGATGAGTGACAAGTACGAGACCGAGTTCAAGAACTTGCAGGACGCTTTCCAGAAGAAGATGGCTGACTATGAGGCTGCTGATCAGGATGCCAGCACGCCCCAGGCAATTAAAGACCGCCACAACCAGGAGCTTCAGGATGACTACATGAAGATCCAGAACTTCCAGCAGACCGCTTCCCAGGATTTGCAGCGTCAGCAGGATACACTGCTTGCCCCCATCACCCAGAAGCTCCAGAACGCCATCCAGGCTGTTGGTGCCGAAGGCGGTTTCACTTTCATCTTTGATCAGGCAGCCGGCTCGATTCTGTACACCGGTACCAATGCCGAGGACGTTAGCGCCAAGGTGAAAGCCAAGTTGGGTATCAAGTAATCAGCGTAAAACGACACAACACGATAATGCTAAGATGTGAAGTCCCCTGTCGACCTGCGTGCCGACCGGGGGCTTCGTTTTTTTTATCAAGGTAGTCCCAAAAGTTATTTGTATATTTGCAACCTGAACAAGATGTTTATCGTATTGCGGAATGCGACTGCTCTGTAGTAACGAATATGTCAAGGTGGACGGAGATAGATTTGACGTGCTCAAGTTTATCTTGGCTTTGTTTATCATCGGGATACACACCGACTTGAGTTATATGCTCAAACCCATCTTCAGGCTGGCAGTGCCGTTGTTTTTCATGATGACATCCTATTTCTTTTTCCTGAAACAGGACCGTCTGGATTCACTGGAGGCGAAGAAAAGAGAGCTGAAAAAATATTGCAAGCGCATCCTGCAACTGTATCTGTTCTGGTTTGTCCTGTTGTTGCCGCTCACCGTTTTCTTTAACAAGTGGTATGTGGGCGCAGGGCCAGGCCTGTTGGTTGATGTGTTGCAGTCATTCCTGTTTGGCAACACATTCAAGGCCTCATGGTTTCTCATGGCCAGCTTGTTAGGCATCGTGCTGGTGTGGTATTTGTCCCGCTGGTTTAAGTTCGGCACGATGATCATTATAGGCATTGTGCTGTATGCATTCTGTTGCTTGACCTCCAATTATTATCACCTGTGTGAGCACATTCCTTACTTCGCGGAATTCTTTGATGGATATATGTCTGTATTTAAAAGGCCCTATCACAGTTTCCCGGTCGCTTTTGTGTTTGTGGCGGTTGGAAAGTATCTGGCAGAGCATAGGGCTCTTATCAGCAACCGTAATCTGGTGTGGGCCATTATCATCTCTGCTGTCTTTCTCGTGGGAGAGTTCATTTTGATCCAGAATAATCATTGGGTGAACCGGGATGACTGCTATTTTGCATTATTGCCGTTGAGTATAGCATTGTTTATGTTGATTGGTCAGAATCATGTGAAGGTAACAGCCAATGCCATGAAACTGCGTAAATACTCTACTATTATTTTCTGCTCACACTATTCCATTGCCTTGATTGTCTTGCACTTGCTGAAAGGTGTCATGCCTCAAGTGGAGGTGTTGTCCTTCGACATCTGCAATCTGCTGGTTTTTGCCATTACATTGGGTGTTTGTCTCGTGCTGTGCAGGTTACTGTTGTGGCTGGAGACGCAAGACCATTTTAGATGGGTGAGATACTCCCACTGACGTGGCCAGCAGAGGTGAATAATTGTTATGATGGCCTTGCAATGGTTGTGTTTACAAAAATTAGTGCTACCTTTGTCTCATTATATATTAATGTGTGAGAGATATGAAAAGATTTTTGATGATTGCAGTGGCGTTGTTGCCGCTCGTTGTAATGGCTCAGGCAAGAATTGGTATTGTGAATTCTCAGCAGATTTTTGAGTTGATGCCCGAGAAGGCAAATGCCGAGGCGCAACTTAAGGCATTGAGCGACCGCTATCATGCCGAGTATGAGTTGTTAAGGAGTGAGTTTGACAAGAAATATGCCGACTACCAGACGGTGGCCGCCGATGCCTCGATGCCCGAGACCATCAAGGAGCGCCGTGTGCAGGAATTGCAGGAGAGTGACAAAAAGATGCGCGAGTTTGAGCGTCGTGCCGCCGATGACATTGCCGCCCGTCGTGCAGCGTTGACGGCTCCCCTTACCGACAAGATCCAGGCAGCCATCCGTGCTGCTGGTGAGCAGGGCAGTTTTGACCTGGTTCTGGACACTGCTGTCACGCCCGTGGCCTATAGCGGCCCCAATACCATCGACATTACCCCGATGGTGAAGGGAATCTTGGGCATAGAGTGAAATCGTTGAACATATTAACAATAAAGCCTGTATCAATCTGATACAGGCTTTATTGTTAGGGTGGATAATGGGGCTCGAACCCACGACCTTCGGAACCACAATCCGACGCTCTAACCAGCTGAGCTACATCCACCATATAACGCATTTCTCTCAAATGCGGGTGCAAAGATAACACCATTTTTATTCCTGTGCAAGAATATCACGAAAAAAAACTGCGTTTTTGTTCCGCAACAGGTTTTTCGACAGTTTTAGGGCTCGACAATTTCGGCAGGTGCATTGCGGTCGCTGCCCTTGACAAACTCGCCCATCGAGTACACGCCGCGCAAGTTGATATCACTGTCGAGCAGCAGGATGTCGGCATCCTTGCCGCGCAGTAGCGAGCCCTTGCGGTCATATATGCCCATGATGCGGGCCGGTGTCTCAC
>CAMYUW010000050.1 GCA_947302275.1 uncultured Prevotellaceae bacterium | reverse complement strand
AGATAATTTATTAATGATATTAAAATCCGATAGATTATGAAATATTTCAAATATATAGCATTGTTGCTGCTGGTGGCTGTCACGATGGGCTCCTGTGATAAAAAGGATGTTTCCTACATGGCCGAACCAGTTAACGAGTCCCAGAAGGCCTACATTCAGATAGGCTACTATGCTCCCGTGACCGCTGGTGCAGCCAATTATATGTACTTCGTTGATATCAATGGCGTTGAATATGGTAACGACGGCGCCACATTCCTGGCAACCTTCAACACGGTTCCTTCGGGTGGTACCAACCGCTATTATGTCGTTGATGCCGGCAATGTCAACATCAAGCTGCATAAGCGCGAGAGCGATGGCAATGGCGGCTACAACTATCCTGTGGTCTATGACCAGAACGTGACCGTCGAGGCCGGCAAGCGTTATTGCCTGTATGTTCACGACTTGAACAAGGCTCCCATCCCCATCGAGATGACTCCGGCTCCCGAGTTCAGCCCTGCATTGGATACCGACTCGCTGTGCCGTGTACAGTTCATCAACCTGCTCTATGAGGCTGATGGCACGCCCCACACCGGTAAAGTACAGTATGGCGTTCAGAACCTTGACACCAAGGAATATGAGCCTGTGGGAACACCCATCGGCTTTGGCGAGTGCACCCCTTGGTTTACGGTGAATATCCGCAAGACTGTTTACAACAGTAGCGGTTCACAGCGTCGTGAGGTTTGTCTGTTTGCAGTTGATAACACCGGTAAAGTAACCGGTAAACTCCCCTACACCTTGTCCAACGGCAACACGGGTGAGTTCACCGACTACTGGACCTGGTACATCGGCCGCGCCTATCGTCAGATTGCTGCCGGCAACTGTGGCAGCAAGACAATCCGCTGCACACTCTATCAGTTCGTGATTGAGTAAAACCAGTCGGGGATTTATCCCCTACCCTACAATAAAAACGACCGCCGAGGCAATCTTGCCCCGGCGGCGTTTTTTAGCGATGCGGTATGTCTATCGTGTCTGATTACGGATTACTCAGCGGGAGGAATGTCAATATCCACAACAGGGGCTATCTCGAGCAGACTGCGGTAGAGGTCGGTCATCTTCTTGTAGAAGGCCGGATAATCCAGGTTTTCTTCAAAATCCCTTTGCGCCTGGGTGCCCAAGCGGGAACGGGTAGCGGTATCGTTGATAAGAAGGTTAATAGCATCGGCCAGAGCCTGCTCATCGCCTGGAGGAGTCAGCAAGCCGTTCACGCCGTCATGTACATACTCGGACTGAGCTCCATTATTACTGCAGATGTGGGCCTTACCAGCCATCATATACTCCAGATTGCTGATTCCCAGCGCTTCGGGCTGGATTGACGGCAAAATACCGAAGTCGGCCTGACGCAGGTACTCCAGAATGTTGTCACGGAAACCGAGCAATGTCACGTTATGGACGAGACCGTTGGCGACAATATAACCTTTGATTTTAGCCTTGTATTTGGGCTGTCCTTCGCCGATAATGGCCAGGTGGTACTTGCTCCTATCCACATGGGTCAACGCGCTCAGAAGGACGTCTAGGCCCTTTTCAGGGGCAAGTTTACCATGGTACATGATGAGCGCTTGATGGCTATCCATTCCCAGCTCACGACGAAGGTCAGGTACTTCAGTTCCAATATGGCTGTCACACACGCTGTCACGCAGTACAACGCCACGGTCGGCATACTGTTTTTTAGCCTTGCCCAAGAAGGCGTCTCGAGCCATCTCGGACGAGAACACGAAGCAGTCAATTGACTTGTACAGCTTGGTGTACATGTAGTTCTTTTTGGGCTTATAAACTCCGTGCACACTCACTACCACGCGTGTATCACGGTTCTCGCTGATGCGCCTCGCCATGACTGCCATAAAAGCATCCTTGAAACTGTGAACATGTATAATGTTCTTCCCCTTTCGCAACAAGCGTGCAAAACGCACTGGACTGTCGATGTCGGTCACGCCCTTGAGCGGCAAGATCGAGATGGGAATTTCCAGACGACGGTATTGCTTAAGTACGACGGGATGCTTGCGGCAGACCACCTCGACATAGAATTCAGGGTCATTGCGCAACCGTTCCACCAGATCATAGGTGTACTGCTCAGCACCAGTCCAATGCTTATTGGAAACAATATGGAAAATATTAATCATCAGGTCATAATGTATTAGGGTTAGGTGCCTTAAAGCGGCATCCAAGGCACGAAGATAGTCATTTTTTCACATTAAACACTCATGCAACAGCTTTTTAATAAAACTTTTACGGCAAAAAAAGAAACAGCCAACCTTCACAGGCTAGCTGATCATTCTTGCTTAATTATAACATTTGCGATAAAAATCGCATTAGTCAAATAACACTTTTCAAAGATACTACTTCCATTCTCGTATTATTGCACATTTCTTTCAGATTACTCATAAAACCTAAAGTCGTGAAAAACTGATTAATTAACACAGATTTTCACACGGCAAATTTACAATAAAAATCAGATGTGTCAACCATGTGATTGATTTTTATTGTTGTTAATTAAAATCGTTGACGATTCCGCACCGATATTATACCAAATTATGCCGATGAAATGGGCAATTTTGATAACTAACAAAATGTAACACTATTGTTGATTCCGCCACTGGTTTGGGCTGATACCAACTATGCGTTTGAAGGTGATAGAGAAGGTGGACGGCGAAGAAAACCCAACAAGACCTGCTATCTGCTCAATAGTTTTATTGCGTTCGATTATCATAATGGATTGAGCTTCACGTATGCGCATTTGAGCCACCCATTCATAAAAAGTCATGTTTTTCACTTCATTCAGGTATCTGGACAGATAGTGCCGGTTGGTACCCATCTCGTGTGCCGCCTGCTCGATGGTGATGCCGCGGGTACGGTAGCCACCCTGAGCACACCAGCGTTCTTCCTTACCCCGGATGATCTCCAACAGAGAATCGCTCAGACTGCTGTGATGCATGTTAGCCTGAGCGTCATCATCCGATGTGTCAGGCACAGCTTCCTGACCTCTTTCCGGATCATTCTCGTCCAGTGCAACGGCCAGTGATTTGTAATTCGCTGAAAAATTAATGATACAAATAAAAGTATAAATGAATAAAATCGTACCCAGAACCACCTGATAAACACCGACCCATCGGGGCAGCCAAATAATCAATGGAGCAGATAAAAGGAAAACCAGAATGCCAAAGCCCACACCTGGCATCCAACGAATCATGCCCTCCACCACATCAGAATAATATGTTCTCAGGCTTTTGACGGTTCTACGATAGACGACAATGCAAGAGTAAATTGCATTGCAAGTGATGGCAAACAGCGTTACGCAACACAGCAGCAACCCCCACAGTTGCCACTTTCTGGATGGGAGTAAATAATTGACAACCAGGGCTAACGCAAACAGCGAGAGAACCATCAAAAAGATGCGACGCTGCCGCTTGTTGAATGCGCCAGTCCACAGCACTGTGCAATAGCCCACAGCTAGCAGCTCAGAGACAATACAAAAAACATACAGGTAGATCGACACCGACAAGATCGGATTGGCAATTTCCAGCTTGCGCATCAGCCACTGGCATAGAAGCTCTACTCCAAACAACAAAAACGAGATTGCAACGATCGTTTTACCCTTTTCATAATGTGCTTGAGCACGTGCCTCGGGCGTCTTAATCATAAACAGAAAAAGCCCTAACAGGAAAGGCACCACCCACCCTATCAGTACAATATTGAGTTCAAGCTCATTAGAGATCATAATTACGACACAAGAACCTTATTTTGTCATTTAGACCGCAAAAATACAACAATAACATCAATAATATCAGAAAACGCATGCATTTAGGTTTAAAAATAACTGAATTTGTTGATTTTTTCTTAATTTTGTTCCCTATTTCATTGCAAAATGACACTATATGAATACTCACAATTAGGCTGCATCGTGATGACGCTGACTTGCGGCATCACGCTCATGCTGATTGGCAACACCAAAGCCAAATCATCACTCTGGCTGTTGTGGGCCAAGTGGGCAATATCTCTCGCACTCATCGTTGTGGGTCTATTCAACCTCGCAGAATATGCTCTAGACCTAAAAGCTGCCAATCGATTGATTTCCAGGGCAATAAACGCATCCACGCTCTATACTGTCACGTTCATCTTGGCTATTGCCTTTATCCCAATAGTCCAAGAGATGCCCATGATCAATATGCGTCCGTTACAAACGGCAATAATCACCCTAGTGTGCTCCGTGTTGATTTGGGTGTCGCCCTGGTGTGCGCCTTCATTGTCTACCATATTATCAGTTTCATCACTGGCGCTGTATCTCATTGAGTTAATGCGAGTTCTGTTAGGATTTGCCATTATCATCAAAAGGTTGTCGCACCGCCGCAATGAATTTAAAGACGAAGAGAAATCCCGATACTCATATATCAATCTGTTGTGGAAATGCATTTCCTCATTGCTCTTGTTCGCATTGTCATATGTATTTTTAGTGATGCTGTCTGAGAAAGCCCTGGCCATCTACAATTTTGCCTCTTTAATTCTGTGGGCCTATGTTTTCGTCACTTTTGTTAATCTGATTATCAACTATCAAAACTACGAAATTATTACAGAGAGCCTAGAGATGCAGCCACAAAAACTTGATAATGAGGAAAATACAACGAAGTCGCAATTATTTGAGGGATTAGGCCGCAAATTGGATCAGTGGACTGCATCAAGGGCTTTTTGCAATAAGGGTGTGACCTTGACACAAGTGGCAGAACAATTAGGCACTAACCGGACCTATTTGTCACGCTACATCAATAGCTATTACGATTGCAACTTCAATGCCTGGCTCACTCGCCTGCGCATCGACGAGGCCAAGCGATTGCTGGCGGACTCCCCCACCCTGTCAATGGAGAAAATTTCTCTACAACTGGGCTTCACATCCAAGTCACAATTCATGAGCGCATTCAAGACTCAAGAGGGCATCACGCCAGGACAATGGCGCGAGTTAAACGGTTAAAACCAAACATACGCTCCCCAAAAACAGAGCACGGCAATGGATGACCCATCGTCGTGCCCTTATTATCTAATCGATAAGATCGTTCTCCCCTACTCTACTTCTCTTTAGAATCGCCGCCAGTCTGGAACAGCTCCTTAATGCCACCGATCGAACCCAAAAGGTTGGTGGCCTCATACGGCAGGTAAACGGTCTTGGTCTTTTCGCCACTGGCAACAGTATCAAGCATCTGGATATACTTCTGAGCCAGCAAGTAATTGGCGGGGTTAGTGCTCTTGCCAACGGCCTGTGTAATCTTGTCGATAGCGATAGCTTCGGCCTCAGCCTTGCGAATCCGTGCCTGGGCTTCACCCTCAGCACGCAGGATTTCGGTTTGCTTATCAGCCTCTGCCTGGTTGATTCGTGCTGTCTTCTGACCCTCAGACTGGAGGATGGCAGCCTGTTTCTGTCCTTCACTGGTCAAGATGGTAGCTCGCTTGTTACGCTCAGCCTGCATCTGCTTTTCCATAGCCTGAAGCACGGTTTGAGGCGGCTGAATGTCCTGCAGCTCGACGCGGTTGACCTTGATACCCCATTTGTTGGTAGCATCATCCAGCACTGCACGCAACTTGGAATTGATGGTGTCGCGTGATGTAAGTGTCTGGTCCAGTTCCAACTCACCAATGATATTACGCAACGTGGTCTGAGTCAATTTTTCGATAGCGTTAGGCAGGTTATTGATTTCATAAACAGCCTTGAACGGATCTACAATCTGGAAATACAGCAATGCATTAATCTGGGTCAACACGTTATCCTTGGTAATCACATTCTGCTTGTCGAAGTCATAGACTTGTTCGCGCAGGTCGATAGCATTAGTGGTGCGGTAGCGGCCATGCTCATAGGCTATGATTGTCTTGGGGCGGTCGATGAACGGGATAATCAGATTGATGCCCGGCTTAAGCGTTGCATAGTATTTACCCAGACGCTCGATGATCTTGGTTTCACTCTGAGGAATAATCACCAGGGCACTTTTTACAAGAATCAGAGCCAGTAAAATAATGACGATGAAAAAAATTGTTACAGGTGTCATAGCTTTAAAGTTTTAAATTGTTGTCATTAGTAGTCTATGGGCTCGACAGTGAGAATAATACTGTCCATCTTGACCACGCGAACGCGGACCCCCTTATCAATAGCGCCACCATCGAGACTAACCGATTTCCAGTCATCTCCATCAATGGCTACACGACCAAAACCGCCAGCCTCAATAGCCTCGCTGACACGGCCGGTCTTACCAATCATTGCCTCGGCATTGCTCAAACGCTCCTTGTAAGGCTTGTGAATCTTCTTGAGCAAGGCAGGACGCACAAGCAGCAGACTCAATGCCGATAAAACGGCAAACACAATAATTTGAACCGTGAGACTTGCACCACATCCTGCAAAGATGGCGGCAAATGCGGCTCCAATAGCAAAGCACAGAATAAAGAAATCTCCTGAGGAAAGCTCGAGAATCAAGCAAATGATGCTTATAATTACCCAAATGAGCCAGAGGTTAGATGTGAAATACGCGATCATAATATCTTATTTTAAATAGTGAATAATTGTCTTCTGTTGCGGTGTGATGGAGATGTCACTTAATGATATCCTCAAAGGTATAGATTTATCATCATACCTGCAAATTTAATGCCAATTTTCTTAAAAATTCCCAATCAGATGTCCGAGCGCGCTGAAATTTTGAATTCTCAGCGGGTTAAAATGCGGTTTCTTGCTGTTTTTCAGCGATTTTGGCAATTTTTGGTTTTTCATCAGAAAAAATCGGGTAGGGGGCTAAAGCGGATTCCAGAAAAATATCATGGTCCACACCCTGTAACCTAGTGAGCAATGGGTCAATTCTTGTGTTTTTTTGCTTGTATCTTAAATATTTGTGTTATCTTTGTCACCCGTTTTTCAAGTGCTTGAGATATAATGACCGAAATCAATTACATGTTACAAGGTAAAGTCGAGATGCCACCCCTCAACGAGGAGGCGGTACGAGACTGGATTGTGGCCGTTGCTGGACAGCAGCACCAGCAACGGGTAGGGTGCTTGACTTATGTCTTCTGTGACGATGACTACATCTTGCAGACCAACCGCCAGTTTTTGGGTCACGATTACTATACCGATATCATCACCTTTGATTACACCAACTCTCGCCACATCGCAGGCGACATGGTCATCTCGCTTGACACCGTACGCAGCAATGCCGAGGCACTGGGAACGGCCTATGAGACCGAACTCATGCGCGTCATTATCCATGGCGTGCTGCATCTGTGTGGCATCAATGACAAGGGACCTGGTGAACGGGAAATCATGGAACAGCACGAAAACTCTGCCCTGGCGATTCTTCCTGATAACGTATTCAAGAAATGAGGCACGACTATGATGTGATAGTGGTGGGTGCCGGCCATGCCGGCTGCGAGGCTGCCTGTGCGGCAGCCCGATTGGGATCGCAAACGCTTCTCATCACCATAGACATGAACAAGATTGCCCAGATGAGCTGCAATCCTGCCGTTGGAGGCATCGCAAAAGGCCAAATCGTGCGCGAGATTGACGCCATGGGCGGTAAAATGGGCATCATCACCGACCGTAGCAGCATCCAGTTCAGAATGCTTAACCGCAGCAAGGGTCCCGCCATGTGGAGCCCGCGTTCACAGAGTGACCGCCAGCAGTTCATCCTCCACTGGAGAAACGAACTCGAGAACACGCCCAATCTGTACATGTGGCAGGATTCAGTCAATGAAATCATCATCGAGGGTGGGGTAGTGAAAGGTGTCAAAACCGCCATGGGCATCTCATTTGGAGCAAAGGCCGTAATCCTTACAGCAGGCACTTTCCTCAATGGACTGATGCACGTGGGGCCAGTCAAGACCCCTGGCGGCCGTGTCTCGGAACCGCCCGCAAGCGGCATTACTGAACAACTGGCATCACTCGGATTCACCGTAGGACGCATGAAAACCGGCACGCCACCGCGCCTGGATGAACGCTCCATCGACTTCTCGCAGTGCATCAAGCAGGAAGGGGAGCGGGATTTCCACCATTTCTCGTTCTTGCCCGGCGTTACTTCCGAACTGCCACAACGCCCCTGCTGGATCGTGCATACCAATGAAAAAGTGCACGAAATCCTGCGCAAGGGGCTGCCTCAATCGCCACTCTATAACGGCCAAATCACCAGCATCGGTCCCCGATATTGCCCAAGCATCGAGACAAAAATCGTGACCTTTGCCGAAAAGACATCCCACCAGCTCTTTATTGAACCCGAAGGGGCTACAACCCACGAGATGTACCTCAACGGTTTCTCATCGTCATTGCCCTGGGAAATCCAACTGGAGGCCCTGCGCCAGATTCCGGCTCTGCGCGATGTTCATGCGTTCCGCCCAGGTTATGCCATCGAATACGACTTTTTTGACCCCACCCAATTGCACCACACCCTCGAATCCAAACTGGTCAACAATCTGTTCCTTGCAGGACAGGTGAACGGAACCACCGGATATGAGGAAGCAGCAGGGCAGGGGCTCATTGCAGGTATCAACGCCCACCAGAATGTGACTGGAAGAGAGCCGTTCACATTGGGACGCAACGAGGCTTACATCGGCGTGCTCATCGATGACCTGGTAACCTGTGGCGTGGACGAGCCATACCGCATGTTCACTTCACGCGCTGAGCACCGCATCCTGCTCCGTCAGGACGATGCCGACATGCGCCTGACCGAAAAAGCCTATCATTTGGGGCTGGCGACGCAAGAGCGTTATGACTTGATGCGTTCCAAGAGCGAACAGATCGAACGCTTCACTGCCTTCTGCCGCGAGTACACAGTCAAGCCCGCCGCGATCAATTCCACGCTTGAAACTCACGGTCTGTCGCCCTTGAGCCAAGGACAAAAACTGCACGACCTGCTGCTACGTCCTCAACTGAGTGTGCCTACTATTGCCAGCGCCCTGCCTGACCTTCAAACTCAGATTGACAGCCTAGAAGACAATCGTCGCGACGAAATCATCGAGGCGGCTGAAGTTGCCATCAAGTATCGCGGTTACATTGAGCGCGAATCTCTCATTGCCGAACGCGTCTCACGCCTCGACAATGTTACCCTTAAGGGCAAGTTTGACTACTCCCAAATTCACCAGATTTCCACTGAGGCACGTCAGAAACTGCAAGCCATCGACCCCGAGACCGTGGGGCAGGCCTCACGCATTCCTGGAGTGTCTCCCAGCGACATTAACATACTGCTCGTTCTTTTGGGGCGATAGTGTGTTCCACGTGAAACAAAACAAACATAATATACTGATTTACAATGAATAAGCAAGAATTAGAAAGAGTTAAGAGTGTGGTGAGGAACATTCCCGATTTCCCCGTTCCAGGTATCCAATTCAAGGACCTGACCACCGCCTTCAAGGATCCTGAAGCCCTACAGATCATGACAAAGGCCATGGCCGATATCTACCGCGACAAGGGCGTTACCCGCGTTGTCGGCATCGAGGCACGAGGCTTTATCGGTGGCGCCATCCTAGCCACCCAGTTGAATGCAGGTTTCGTCCCCCTGCGCAAGCCGGGCAAACTGCCTGCTATGGTAATCCAGAAATCCTATACTAAGGAATATGGCACCGACACCATCGAGATCCACAAGGACGCCATCACTCCCGACGACGTGGTGGTTATCCACGATGACCTGCTTGCCACTGGCGGCACCATGCTGGCTGCATACGAGCTGGTGAAGTCGATGAACCCCAAAAAGATTTACATCAACTTCATCTGCGACCTGGAAGTTCTTCACGGCCGCGATGTGTTCCCACCCGAAGTGGAAATCACCTCGCTGTTTACATTCTGATAGTCGCAATCGCTCTATCAAAGCCTTCATAACGAGAACCAGATGACTGATGACCTGAAGCTCAAACTGTCATTGCTTCCCGATGAGCCTGGCGTTTACCGCTACCGCAATCGGGAAGGGGTCATCATCTATGTGGGCAAGGCCAAAAACCTGAAGCGCCGCGTCAATTCCTACTTTAATAGGGAACATTCGTCTGTGCGTACGACCATGCTCGTGCGCAATATCGCTGACCTTGAGTACACGGTAGTCAACACCGAGGAGGAGGCCTTAGACCTGGAAAACGCTCTCATCAAGGAGTACCAGCCACGATACAACGTGCTACTCAAGGACGACAAGAGCTATCCATGGATTTGCATCTCTGGTGACTTGTATCCGCGAGTTTATATCACTCGCGATGCCCGCTCCAAGGGAGACCGGTATTATGGACCCTATCCCAAAGCCGAGGTTGCCAAGGTGCTCATAGACACCATACGGCAGATTTACCCACTGCGCACTTGCCGGCTCCTTGTTTCACGTGAAACAATCGAACAAGGCAAGCACCGGTTGTGTCTGCAATACCACATTCACCGTTGTGAAGGATGCTGCCAAGGGCTTGTTTCAGCAGAACAATACGGCGACTATATCACCGAGATTCGCCAAATCCTCAACGGTGACACGCACCAATTGATGGACCTGCTCATGCAACAGATGCAACAGCTGGCTTCAGAATTGCGCTTTGAGGAGGCCGAAGTGCTCAAACGCCGATACAAGATGCTGGAACATGTTCGACGCCGTTCAGTCATCGTCAGTCCCAGCATCCACAACATCGATGTATTCGGTCTGCTGCGAGACGAGGATGCGGCATGGGTCAACTTCATGCACGTGCGGGGTGGGGCAGTGGTCCAGTCATTTACACTCGAATATCGCCTATCGACACACGATGAGACCGACGCCGAAATCATGTCAATGGCCATCGCCGAGGTTCATCAGCGGTTTGCTGAGACCTACGTTCGCGACCGCGTCACTGAGGCTATGGTCAACGTTATTCCCGATGTCGAGTTTTCCAATCTCTCGTTCATGATACCGCAACGTGGCGACAAAAAGCACCTGCTGGATATCGCCATTAAAAACGCGACCCAAAGGCGCACCGACCGATTGCGCATGATGGAAAAGCTCAACCCGGAACAACGCATCACGCGCACACTCACAACCATACAGAAAGATCTGCGCATGACTACGCTGCCACGCCACATTGAATGTTTTGACAACAGCAACATCAGCGGCTCCAGCCCTGTGGCTTCATGCGTGGTTTTCCGCAATGCCAAGCCCGCTAAGAAAGAATATCGCCATTTCAATATCAAGACAGTGGAGGGGGCCGATGATTTCGCGTCAATGCGTGAGGTGATTACCCGTCGCTACAGCCGTCTTGTCCAGGAGGGGCAGGAATTGCCTCAGTTGCTCATAGTGGACGGCGGCAAAGGACAGGTGACATCAGCACTTGAGGCTCTAGACAGCATCGGGCTGCATGGCCAAATAACGGTCGTAGGCATCGCAAAACGTCTGAACGAAATCTTTTTTCCTGGCGACAGTATTCCTCTGTATATCGACAAAAACAGCGAGACCTTGCACGTCATCCAGCGGCTGCGTGACGAGGCACACCGCTTCGCCATCACATTCCACCGCAAACAGCGCAGCAAAGGACAGATCCACAGTGCCCTCGACAGTGTGCCCGGCATTGGACCTAAGACCCGCACCCTGCTGCTGAAGCAATTTAAGTCGCTCAAGCGCATACGTGAAGCCAGCGAGCAGGACATCGCCGCTATTATCGGACCCGTCAAGGCACATAGTCTTGTTGAGGCATTGCAAAACGAGAAGCCTGCTACGTCTGACGAATCGCTCTAATTTTGCTGTTTAGAAGAAAATCCTTTGGTTAAAACCTTGATACTATAAACAATTATGCTAATTTTGCCGACATGAAACAACTGGTGATATTTGGTAATTCTTTTCATCAAGGCGACGTCAACGACGTGCTGAAGCTGCTTGAGCACCTGCGAGAGCGAGGCATCAAGGTCGCTGTAGAGCAACAATACCATCAATTTCTGACGGCAGGACTACAGGCAACGGATATACCATCGTTTGACCCCAATAATGTCCCCGATGCCGATATGGCGCTATCGCTGGGCGGTGACGGCACATTCCTCACCACAGCCATGTGGGTCTCACGGCAAGGGATGCCCATTTTAGGCATAAATCTGGGCCACTTGGGCTACCTCACCGCTGGGCACCTTGACGAGAACAGCAATATCATCGACGACGTTCTGGCCGGAAATTACCGCATCGAGGAACGCTCGATGTTACAGGTGGCATGTGATCAGGTGGAAATCCAGCACCCATGGGCGCTGAACGAGATTGCCATTCTGCGTCACGACACCTCGTCGATGCTGGACATGGAAACCAGATTGCGCAGTCATCAACTTACAACCTACCGTGGAGACGGACTCATAGTGAGCACCCCGACAGGTTCGACTGCCTATAACATGAGCGTAGGCGGCCCCATTCTGGAGCCCACCACCTCTTGTCTGGTGCTGTCACCTATCTCGCCCCACTCATTAACGATGCGCCCGCTTGTCGTGCGCGACGACAGCGAAATAGTGGTGCGCACCCATTCACGGGCTACACACTACGAGGTAAGTATCGATGGTGAAGTGACATTGTGTCCCACGGGCTCGACGCTGACCATCAGCCGCGCGCCTCACTGTGCCCGCGTTATCCAGCGCACGAGCAACAATTTTGCCAACACATTAAGGCAGAAACTCCTTTGGGGTACCGACCAACGCTAGGGTGGTCGAATTATTCCTGATACAGTCTGCGGTGCATCAGTACCGAACGATATATGTGAATCATCTCGTCGGCAAGAATCTTACCAGTAAAACGTTCCGTGTTTTCGCGTGAGGCTTTCAACAAGGCAGCTTTCTTGTTCTCGTCCTCAAGAATATCGCTCAACTTATCAGCACCATCGCCGAAGCTATTGTAATAAATGGCACCATCGCCACCAAACTCACGCGCCTTAGCTGAATCCTTGCAGATAACCAATGCTCCGCTTCGCTGGGCATTAATCAGTTTGTACATGTCTCGAGAACGCTCTGTGTTCGGAATAATAACCGCTTGAGCCATCTTGGCAACGGCGGTCAAGTCGGCATGATGCACCTTGTCCACCTGCTTGAAACGGTGGAATATGTGCAAGTCATGGGCATGTTCCTTGATAACGTGGTCAAAATAATCTGAACGATAACCCAACAGCACGATGGATATCTTGCGGTCACGCAGTTCGTGTACCAGTTGCATAGCTTCCTTCAGATTATCCTCCTTGTCAAAGCGTCCCTTATAGAGGACAAACTTCTCGGGCAAGTGATACTTGCTACGCAGGATATCGTACATATTGTCGGGCACGGAGTCGTCACAACCATCAAAAAAACAAGGATGCACGACTTCAACATTATCAGGATTGACATGATAGTGGTCGATGATAACCTGACGGTCAACTTCATTCAGGGCAATCACGCGCTTGGCTATCTTGCACGCCTTGCGTGCACGGCGTTGCAACAGCATACGCTGAATCCAACCACCAGCCCCCTTGTACAAGGGATCAGTCATAGTGAATACGGTGGGGAAATTACTGCCATTGAAGCCCGAAGCAATGCCATCGTCAATGCCGTGAAAAGCATTCACGCCATGCCCTTTGGCCGAGCGAACAATACCATTACCAGTGTACCAACGTTCCTTGTTGTGGATGTGGTTGCGAGGGAACTTTACTCGCACGCCATCTTCATTCAACAAGGCCGTGAGTCGTTTGTTCTTCTCGTTCTGGGGTGAGTAAATAATGTAATAGTTATCGGGATAATATGTAGCCAAAGCCTTAATAAGGATGCGTCCATAATAGGACGTATCGTTATTCTCCATGACAATTCTGCGGCCTCCGTAACCTACTACCATGACTTTATGTTGATTTAATTGTTATCGATATTCTAATGAGATTATTATATCTGCCATACTAAGGCAATTTGCAAAATTACTATTTTTTTTCTTTTTAATGACGTTTTAGCGTGTTTTTTATTGATTTAGACTTAACTTTGTGGCAAAATTGATGACGACTATGAGACATATTCTGACTTTAGCTTTTGTGCTATTACTATCGGTATCTTGTTCTTCTTCAAGAAATAACACCGCAAACAATACGCTGAACCCCGACCAAGTGTTTACCATCACCGAGGACGATATCGCCCGCGAGACGCTCCAGGTCAACAGTCTAATCCAAGGCGAATGGACCTACAAGGGCCCAAGTGTAGATGTGAGCGGCAAGAATCTGCTGGCTGGCATCGGTAAACCTATTGCCAAGAGTAAACTCAAGAAGAAACTCAAGGGTGCATTCAAGAAAATCGGCCTTGACAAAGTGCGTCCCCAGTTCTCATTCAACCAGGACGGCACTTGCGCCATCAATCTACTGGGCAAGAAACTGAATGGCACCTACAACTATAACCCAGATCAGGAAAAGATTTACATCAAGTGGCACGGCTTTCCCGTGACCGCCCATCTCAAGCGTGACGGCAAGAAGAAGCTTCACATCACCTTCGATGCCGACAAATTTATCTCGTTGCTTACTTTGGCTGGCCGTTTCAGTGACAATTCAGCCATCAAGGCGCTCACAACACTCATCGACAACTACGAGGATGTGATGGTGGGATTTGAACTCAAGAGATAGCAAACATCAGTGCAGGAACAACAAGAGGACGGCCAATGTCGGTCTTCCTCTTGTCGTTATATGTCTTATCTTGCTCTAGCGGCGGGGAGGCTGACTCATCCGCAACTTGCCTTGATTCACTGCCTGCTTCTTGGTCATGCCGGGCTGACTCTTGCTGCCAGGCTGACTCTTGGAGCCACCCATGCCGGGCTTGGGCTGTGACTTGCTATTAGGAGCGCCAAAGGTGCGTCCGTTATATGCACTGTGGTCAAAGTAACGGTTGGAGCCCTTATAAACCTGGTATCCCGGAGGTGCAGCACGGTAATATGTATTCTTTGAATAACGATTATAGATTGAGAACACAAACTTCTTGTTCTGCCACGATACGGGACGATAGAAGTATTCCAGCTGCATGTAGTATTGGTATTGTACGGGAGAGAGCACAAACCTCAGTTCATTATTGCGGCGGGTCCAGAAGGTGCCGAAAATGTCATCATACACGTCCAGACACATGATATAGTCCATGTTGATTTCAAATACGGCATTATACTGGTCATCGCTCAATCCAAGCTCATAGGCCATCTTATCGGTCAGGAAGAACGCCTGATCGCGGGCCGTCTTGTAACTCATCGCGTTGGCGGCTGCCCCAAGGGTCAGCACTGCAACCATTGTTAAGATAAAGCGTTTCATAGTGCGTATGTTTTAAATTGTTCTACACGTTTGTTGCTCCAAAATTAGTCTGATTGATGAATTGTTGCAAATATTTTCGACCAATATTCATAAATAATCGACTAATTACCCTCACATCTGCATATTGTATGCCACACATGCTGGAGTTTAGCCATCGAAACAACCATGCCTGCCGAGAGGTCGATTTCTATAGACCAAAGGCCCTGTTTTCCCGATTTTTTAACTCTATTACCGCGTGTTTCGGGGTTTATTACTAATTTTGCGGGTATGATAGACTTCACGCCATTAGTCCGCAGTCATTTCTTAGGGCGTTTGCAGCAGCACGCGCGCTACATTAACCATGCCGATGCTGTCCAACAGGGAGAACTGGTGCGCTTAATCGAGAAGGCAGCATTGACGCGCATCGGGCGCAAATATGACTTCTCATCCATCAGGACTTATAAGCAGTTCGCTTCGACCTTGCCGTTGTATTCCTATGAGGACCTGGAACCATACATCATGCGCATGGTCAAGGGGGCGAAAGACGAGCTATGGCCAGGACAATGCTATAATTTTGCACAGTCATCGGGAACAAGCGGGCGCAGCAAGTATATCCCCATCACACGCGAATCATTCCAGTGGAACCACTATAATGGCTCCAGCGATGTGGTTTCCCATTACCTGAACCTCAACCCCGAGAGCCGCATCTTCTCGGGCAAGGCATTCATCCTGGGCGGCAGTTTTGCCAACAATCTGCAGTTGCAGCGTGGCGTGAGAGTAGGGGACTTGAGCGCCAACCTCATTGAGAACATGAACCCATTGGCCAACTTGATACGCATCCCTTCCAAGCAAGTGGCCCTCATGGAGAAATGGACCGAGAAACTGCCACGGCTAGTGGAAGCCAGCATCGGTGCCAACGTGACCAACTTGAGCGGCGTGCCATCGTGGTTCCTCACGGTAATCAAAGAGGTACTTAAAAAAACGGGCAAAACCAGCATCCATGAGGTTTGGCCCAACCTTGAAGTCTTTTTCCACGGCGGCATCGCCTTTGAACCTTACAGACAACAATACGAGTCTCTGTGCGATATGAGCAAGATGCACTTCCTTGACACCTACAACGCCAGTGAAGGCTTCTTTGCCGTGCAGAGCGACTGGGCCACCGAAGCGATGATGCTTCTGCTCGATGTGGGCGTATTCTTCGAGTTCCTACCTATTGAAGAGAGCGGAAGCGAGACGCCCGAGGTTTATCCCATTTGGGAAATTGAAAAGGGCCGAACCTATGAACTCATCATCACTGCCGCCAATGGCCTGTGGAGATACCGCATTGGCGACACAGTGAGCATAGAACAACTCAATCCCGTCAAAATCAGGATAGCCGGCCGCACACACAGCTTCATCAACGCCTTTGGCGAGGAACTGATGGTCCATAACGCCGACTCGGCCATCACCCAGGCGTCACGCGAGACCGGTTCCGAAGTGCTCAACTACACTGCGGCACCCGTCTATGCCCATGACAATGAACGTGGCTACCACCAGTGGCTCATTGAGTTTGCCCGCAAGCCTGCCGATGAGGCTCGCTTCATGCAATTGCTCGACCAGCACCTGCGCGAGGTGAACAGCGACTATGACGCCAAGCGCACGGGTGACATCTTCCTGGCTCCACCCGAACTGGTCATTGTTCCTAACGGCCTGTTCGACCGCTGGCTGGCTCTGACAGGTAAACTGGGCGGGCAGCGTAAGATCCCCCGCTTGAACAATAACCGCACTATCATCGAACAGATGCTGAATCTCATCCATCAGTCTTGATCCTGTTATCTCATGTTCAAGAAACTCGTCCATAGCAATATTGGAGCCGCAGCCCTCAACCTGCTTCTGGCTTATCTCGTGTGGATGCTATCACGCGTAGCTTTTTTTGCCGAGAACTGGTCCACCTTCGCTCCCTACATGTCGTGGCCGCTGTTCAAGAGCATGTTGCACGGATCGCTGGTCTTCGACACGTCAGCCTTACTCTACATCAACTCGCTCTACCTAGTGCTCATGCTGCTCCCCCTGCACCTCAAGGAGCGGACGGGTTTCCACTGCGGGCTCAAGTGGCTATTTGTAATCACTAATGCAATCGGCGTGGCAATGAACCTGATGGACTCGGTCTATTTCCAATACACTGGCCGCCGCTCCACGGTATCGGTGTTCACCGAATTTGCCAACGAAGGAAATATCACATCCATTCTGCTGACCGAGTTTGTCAACCACTGGTATCTGGTACTGGCCTTTGCCGTGCTGGTATTCCTGTTGTGGCGCTGTTACACCAGGCCCAAGTTGGACGTGTATCGATTTGGACATCATTATTACATTTCACAACTTGTCGCCCTGCTGGTGATGATACCGCTGGCTATCGTGGGCATCCGCGGCAGCGTCACCGCCGGCACACGCCCCATCACCATCAGCAACGCCAACCAGTTTGTCAACCGGCCGGTAGAGGCCTCGGTTGTCCTGAACACGCCGTTCTCGATGATTCGCAGCATCGGCAAGAAGGCCTTCGTCACTCCCGATTACATGCCACGAGAGCAGATGGAATCCGTCTATACTCCCGTCCACTTGCATCCCGTAACCGACAACTTGAGCCACAAAGGCAAAAATGTGGTTATTCTCATCGTTGAGAGTATGGATAAAGAATATATCGGCTCATTGAATCCTAGCCTCGACGATGGTCGCTACAAGGGCTATATGCCGTTTGTGGATAGCCTGGTAGCCAATTCTTTAACCTTTGAATACAGCTACGCCAACGGGCGCGTCAGCATGGACGCCATGCCGTCAATTCTTTCGGGTCTGCCCATGATGGTCGAGCCCTTCTTTCTCACGCCCGCATCGCTCAACGATGTGGACGGCATCTCTTCCATATTGGGCCGTGAGGGCTACAGCACCGCTTTCTTCCATGGCGGCCATAACATCTCGATGGGATTTAGCGCCTATGCCCACAGCATCGGCTATCAACGCTATTATGGCCTAGATGAGTACTGTCAATCGCCCAAATACGGAGGCATGGACGATTGGGATGGCAAGTGGGCCATCTGGGACGAGCCTTTCTTGCAATTCACCCTCGACAACATCGAGGGCATCAAACAGCCCTTCCTCGCCACTGTGTTCACCGCTTCCTCCCATCATCCCTTTAACGTGCCTGAACAGTATCGTGACTCGTTGCGGGACGAGGGCGGATCACCCATTCACAAGTGCGTGCGCTATACCGATCTGGCACTGCGGCGCTTCTTTGAGCGCGCCAGCCGCGAGCCCTGGTACAAGAACACTATTTTTGTGCTTGTGGCAGACCACACCAACCAGTCCACCCACGATGTCTATAAAACCGACCTGGGGCTTTACAGCATACCCATCATCTTCTATACGCCCGAAGGCACATTAACCCCGCTGCACGAGGCCTCCACCATCGCCCAACAGACCGACATCACCCCTACATTGCTCCACCTGCTGGGATACAACAAGCCATATCTGGCCTTCGGTGACGATCTGCTGTCGGTATCTCCCGAACAATCATGGGCTTTCAGCTATAATGCCGGTGTTTACCAGCTGGTCAAGGGAGACCTGATGCTTCAGTTCGACGGCAATCGGACTACCGCAGTCTATCGCTTCAAGACCGACCCGCTGTTGAAAGAAAACATCGTGAACCGCTTACCCGAGCAGCAGCAGATGGAACTATTACTCAAGGCCATCATCCAGCAGTACATGTCCCGCATGAACGAGAACCGCCTACTCCCCACTCAAACAACATCTTTCAAACAACAATAACATCGTTGAACAACTATCTAACTACAAATTGCGCGAATTTAACTAATTGGCATCCGCAATCAATTATTACGAATTAGACTGATTTGGCTGACGAGCTCATTTTCAAACAACCCTTTTTATCAAACAACATTAACATCGTTGAACAACCAAAACAACAATTTTTTATTATAAAAGAAATTGAAAACAATAAATACAACAAATACAATTTATTGATTATTAAGTAATTATATTGTATTTCTTGTGTTTCTTGTTTTCTTTTTTACTTTATAGTGTGCGGATGCTAACCAGGGACTCTTAGTATTTCTTTTTGGTGATATATGAAAAATCCCCGACAATCAATTGACTGTCAGGGATTTCTTCTTGGTGCCCAGGGCGGGACTCGAACCCGCACACCTCGCGGCACACGCACCTGA
>CAMYUW010000049.1 GCA_947302275.1 uncultured Prevotellaceae bacterium | reverse complement strand
GAGTTCTGCGAAATTATTGATTGTCAATCAGTGCGTTAGCAACCCCCAGCCCCCTCTAATCTTAGAGGGGGCTGGGGGGCGTTGATTCCCCATGAGAAAGTGCTTTGAGGGTGAATCATACTCCTCTGGCGCTACGCGCCACCTCCCCTATCTTAGGGGAGGAACTGAGTATCAGTACTTTATTTTCGTTGAGCTCACGTTAAGTTATCCGGCGCAGGTCCAAACGATGAACATGATGATGATGGTAATCACCAGGGTGGGGATGCAACCCGATCGGTGGGGTTGCGGCGTGCCCATGTTAGGAATTCTGCCCCGTCTCATATCTGTCGTGGGCGTGCTGACGTAGATGCTGCGGTGGGGGATGAGGATCTGTCGCGGCCCGCCGTTGTTGTAGGGGCCGATGACCCCGCCGGCCTCAAGCTGGCGTATCAGTTCGGCCGCCCGCTCGTCGGTGATGTGGAAGCGGTCGCGCAGCATCATCGGCGTGATGGCGGTGCAGCCTCTCAGGAATTGCACGGCCTCGTTGTAGAGCGGGTCGCAGTTGGGGACGGGGGGTGGCAGGACTGTGACATCCTCGGCTTCGACGTCGCGTGCCGGGCTGTCAAAGCTGGTGCCGCAGGTGGGGCAGAAGTGTGCACCCGTGCTGGCCTCGTGGCCGCACTTGGGGCAGTTGATGGTGCGTGAGCGCTCCACTGTCGTGTCCAGCTCGAGCGACTCCTGCGGGACATAGGCATAGTCGCCGATGATCTGCAGTTGGCATAGGCACTGAGGGCAGATGACCTTGTAGTCACTATTGATGAGCACCTCGGTGCTGAGTTCCATCTTCTTGCCGCATTTTGGACAGGTGTATATCATAATCGTTATTGTTATTGCTTTGCAAAGTTAATGCCTCTTACGCTATCGTCAAAACACTGCAAAAACCGTGCCGTCTATTTTTTCCCCTTTCGGATGATAAAAAGCAGCCGCCCGTTTCAGCGGGGTCGGCTGCCATATTTGTTTCAATCTGTGATGCTGTTTAGTACTCGTCAGGGTCGAAGAAGAAGTCATCGTCGTTAGTCGGGTAGTCGGGCCAGATGTCCTCGATGGACTCGTAGGTGTCGCCTTCGTCCTCGATCTCCTGCAGGTTCTCTATCACTTCGAGAGGTGCGCCGCTGCGCACGGCATAGTCGATGAGCTCGGCCTTGGTAGCGGGCCAGGGAGCATCCTCGAGCTTTGTTGCCAATTCAAGTGTCCAATACATAGTTTTTTCTAGTGGTCTAAATTTTTTATGAAGTATCCTGTGTTTTAAAAATTGCGCAAAAGTAATACAAAAATTTAATGTTAGGCGTCTTTATCCCAATAAATTTCCTCTACTTGGTTCTGTATATTGTTAAATCTTGCAAAAACAAAGAAGAAATCGCTCAATCTGTTGAGATATTCGAGCACCAGGGGCTCGACATGAGCTGTCCGGGCGAGTGTCACGACGCGGCGCTCGGCGCGGCGTGTGATGGTGCGGCAGCGGTCGGCTTGGGCCGACAGGCGTGAGCCGCCGGGCAGGATGAATCCGCGCATGGGCGGCAGTTCGATGCTCATCTTGTCCATCTTCTGCTCCAGTGCCGTCACATCGTCCTGGGTGAGGCCATAGAGCGAGGCGTCCTCGCGGTCGTTGGCCAGATAGGCGCCGATGTTGAAGAGCTTGTTCTGAGCCTTGCGCAGCAGGGCGATCACGTCCTGGTCATCGAGTTTGGTGCTGTGGAGCAGCACGCCGATGTTGCTGTTGAGTTCATCGACTGTGCCATAGGCCTCGACTCTCACGTCATCCTTGCTCACGCGGTTGCCGCTCACGAGCGACGTCATGCCGGCATCGCCGGTGCGGGTATAAACTTTTCCGTTCATAGTGTTGTATTCTTGTTATATTGTTGTGTTGTCATATTCTTAACGGACAAAGCCCGATAATGTTATATTCCATAGCAAGAAACGTGCCATTACATTTGTGACTGACGTAATGGCACATTATTTCTGGATTGTGATGAGGCCTTAGAACTTGAAGAAGTCGCAGTAGATGATGGCTACTGCCCATTCATAGGGGCGGGCATCGCAATAGCCGAGCGTCTTGGAGTCCTTTGTCATGTCAATGCGCCCTCCACCCTTCACATCAGCGACAGGGTTGATTGATCCGGGAGCATAAATCGTGCCTCCGGACGATACCGTAGCCAGCTTATTGCCATTGCGGTCATAAATATCACCCATATTGATCCGGCCAATGGTGAAGCCCGAAGCGTCCTTGATGTCACCACTGCCGCCTTCGGGCAATTGTCCGATCTTTTTGTGGGCCCAATTATAAACTGCACCAGTGCCGTCAACGTAGCCTCTGTTGCCGTTTTTCTCGATAGTCCATTCCTGTGATTTTCTTTCTGCTTCACGTTGAGCTGCGGCTTGCCTGCGCTCCTCATCCACACGCTTTCTTTCCTTCTTGCAATAGGCCAAGAGGTCGGCGACTTGCTCCTTGGTATTCATGATGCCGAAGGTCATGAATGCGGCTATCTGCCTATCGATGCCTTTGACATTGGCAATTCTGAACCGTTCCATCGTCACAAGGCCCGAAGTGTTGTCAACATGTGCGATGACTTCGTCGTCCATCACCACGTCACCATCAAGACCGACGGTGAGGTAGGGGGTGCAGCCGCGGCAGTTGACAACACCATTGTTCAGCAGTTCGGCGACCTTTTTACCGTCATTCCTGATGACCTCGCCGCTGTCCGTAATGGTGTAGGTTATGTTCTGACCCGCCAGTTCTCCATCTGTGTAGAGTTCGTCAAGGGTGATTAAATGTTTCTTGCTATTGTAGGACCCCCGATGTTCATCCCTATAATAGAAATCGTGGTCACCTTTGGCCTGTTTGACCTTTTTCTCAACCTTTTCTTTGGTCTCCTTGGCTTTCTTGATGATGCCGCCGAATTGAGCCTGTGCCGGCAAGCAACACAGCAGAGTGAGCATCATTACTATTAATCCGGTCTTTTTCATCGTCTTTCAGCTTTTTATGGTTAGTATTGTTGTTGCAGCAAAATTACTAAAATTTGGGAATATAAGTCCTTCTTCGTTAAATTAAAGCAGGATGGCAGCAGCGAGGGTGATGACGGCGATGGCCGTGAGGCCCATAATCAGGGTCATGAGCGTCATGGTGCGGTAGCCGTCGCGGGCCTTGATGCCGCCGAAGCCGGTCACTACCCAGAAGTAGCTGTCGTTGGCGTGCGATACTGTCATCGCGCCCGCGCCGATGGCCATCACCACGAGGGCGGCAGCCAGCGGGGTGGTGAAGCCCAGTGCGCTCATCATCGAGCCCGAGTCGTTGAACATGCCCATCATGCTCGCCGTGGTGGTGATGGCGACGGTCGATGAGCCTTGGGCCGACTTGAGGATGGCGGCGATGAGGAAGGGGAAGACCACGCCCAACGCTTTGAGCGAGTCGCCCGATTCCTTGATGATATCGACAAAACCGCTCGCCGTGACCACGGCACCCAGCACGCCGCCCGCAGCGGTGATGAAGATGATGGGGCCGGCAGTCTTGAGCGACACCTGGGTGATGTCATGGAACTGGCCCAGCATCTGTTGCCGCATCAGCAGCGGCAGGCACGACAACAGCGCAATCATCAGGGCGATGACGGGTTTGCCCAGGAAGGTGAGCACGGTGGCGATGCCCTGGGGCAGGTTAATCAATGAAGCCACGCTGCCCAGTGCCATCAGCACGATGGGCAGCACGATGGGCAGGAGCGCCAGCGCTGCACTGATGCTCGGTTGCTGGCCCTCCGAGTTCTCTGAACGCTCGGAGAAATCTGAGTCCTCGGAGCTCTCCGAGTCGCTGAATCTGCCTGAGAACCAGTAGGCGGGGATGAGTGACAGGAGTGAAATGACGACACCAAGGCCGATGACCAGCAGCAGGTCGTTCTCGAGGCCTGTCATGCCGGCGGCTGCCACGGGGCCGGGCGTGGGAGGGATGAACACGTGCGAGGCAAACAGACCTGCTGCCAGGGCCAGCATCAGCGGCACGGGAGTGGTGCCGGACCGCCGTGCCAGCGACTTGCCGATGGGACTGACGAGCACGAAACCGCTGTCGCAGAACACGGGTATCGACACAATCCAGCCGATGAGCATCATCGCCAGGCGGGGATGACGCTTGCCCATCACGCGTTCCACGGCGCGGGCCAGGGCCACGGCACCGCCCGTGCGTCCCAGCACGCTGCCTATTAATGTGCCGAAGATGATCACCAGCGCAATGCCGCTGAACACGCCTCCGAAGCCCTTGCCGATGACATCAGGAATGTCGGTAAACGGGATGCCCAGCAACACAGCCAGCAGAATCGCGGTGCCCAGTATCGCCAGGAAGGGATGCACCTTCCACCGCGCAATCGCCACGACCATCAACACGATAGCGGCAGCAAATATCAGTAATGTACTCAACGTTGTCATACCCGCAAAGGTACGACATAATCTCCAGAGCATCAAAAAATTGATTTAATAATATGGATTATTCGTGAATTACATATCAGCCATTGATAAGCCTTTTAATTCCACAGTATATCCTCGTAGATGCTTCTTGATACTATTGAATTTATCTTTAAGGACCTCGGGCTTGTATTTGTCGGGGTTACGCTTCACTTCGGCAACTGTCGCACGATGGTCAAGCCGTTCAATGGCAATGAGGTCTATCTCGTTGTGGCCTTGTTTGTCCCACCAATGAGACACTTCGGTGACACGTTCCATTTCTCCATAAAGTTGACGGAAATATTTTTCGAGCACTAAGCCGCTATACTGTTGATAGCCGTTGCGTATGACCTCTTCAAGCAGATTCAATTTGCCCAATTCTATCAAAGAACGGTTACTTTCTATGAATCTGAACCAGAACATCAAGAAGCAATCGTCAATAAAATATTTAACACCTTGGCTACTGGGTTTGGCCCACATGGGGCGAATTTTCTGGATGAGTGAGTACTCATTTTCAAGAGTATCAAGATAACGGCCTGTGTTCTTTTCAATAATGCTATCTATTTCAGATTGTTTGTTCATGCCTGAGGCAATCAACTGCAAAATACTGTAATAAATCTGGTATCTGCGACCAAATTCACCTATCAGCAACTCTGTTCCCTCTTCAAGGAATATGCTTGATGGACAACAAACGCTCTTGAGCATGTCTTCCCAGGTCTTGCATCCGTCTTCCATCAGTTGTGCAACATATTTTGCAACACCGCCCGTGATAGCATATAACATCAACAAGTCCTCCGGTGTGTAGTTTGGATTATGGTCATGAAGAATTTGTTTGATCACATTGATAGAAAATGGTTTGAGATCGATTCGTGCCGTCTTTCGGCCGAAGAGAGGCTCTTTGCGGTCCTCAAATATTTTCTTCATCATGCTGTAAATACTTCCACAAGCAATCAAATGGATTTGGGCTCCGGACTTGTGTTTGTCCCAAACATTTTGGATATCACTGATAATGCCTGACCCTAATTCCGCTAAGCGCTGAAATTCATCAATGATGACTGTTACTTGATGTTGTTTGCTATAGATTAGAATTTCTTCCAACAAAACGGCAAACGAAGTTATCTGGCCATGAATGTGCATGCCCAGCACTTTCTCGGCCTCTTGCTGAAATGCTGCACATTGTATCTGTTCTGTTTTCTTCCCGATGAAGAAATACAGATATGATTTATTCTTGAAGGCCTCGGTCATCAATGTGGTTTTTCCAGTGCGCCGCCGACCTATCAATACGGTGAATTGCGCTGTTGTACTTGATAAATCATCAAGCCTTCTCAACTCGGCAATCTCTTTTTCTCTATCGTAGAATCTCATATTTTACAAATTCGTAAATTACAAAAATTTAATTTTACTGCAAAGGTAAACGTTTAATTTGTAATCGCCAAATTTTTAAAAACAGAATAATGATATTCTGTACTTATTTTATCAACACAAATGGCCACGAATGATCATATATTTAATGGTCATTCGTGGTCATTCGCGTTAATTCTTTTTCTGGCGATTCGTGCTCTAGAACTCGATGCCTAGTTTGATGGAGAGGCAGTGGTAGGGGTTGTTCTGCTCGTTGCTGCCCTTGTGGTGCCAGATGGCGGTGTTGTTGATTGTAACGACAGCAATGTCGGTACTTTGCATGCTGTAGCCCAGTGATGCGTTGATGGCGAGCTTGTCTGTCAGGCCCATTCGGCATCCCAGCGAGGGGTTGAACATGAGTCCATAGGCTTTGTTTCCCAGGGTGTAGCCTATGCGGCAATCCAGATAAGGCGAGAATTTGCTCTTCAACAGGTCGAAGCGAACGTCGGCAAACACGGGAAACATGTAAAAATCAGTCTTTTTGGCAAAATCAGGTTTACTATGCTTGTTGTGGCTGATTTTCATCCCTGCACCGGCACCGGCGAACAGCCAGGGCTTGAATTGATAGCCGTGGACTGTGCTGAAGCCGAAGTGGTCCTCGGAGATGGCGTCGATGGATTTGTAATACTCCAGGTCGACAAAGGCGCGGTAACCCTTCTGCGGGCCCTGGCCGGGGGTGAAGTCGCTGCCCAACGTCTGCTGCGGCTTCCAGTCCTCCTTGGTGATCTGCTTGATGCGGTCCCAGTAGATGGTCTGCAGCGTGCCGTCATCCTCCTGGATGACCAGCGAGTCGAGCGGAGCATAGGTCACAATCTTGCCCCTCACACGGTGACCGTTTTTCAATTTCACCACCTCTTGCTTCTCTTTCTTGTTCTGCGTCTGCGCCTGGACGGCCATGCCACCCAGCAGGCACAATGTCAGAATTAAGATGATTCGTTTCATGACTTCACAGTATTTTATTGTGTATTATTGTGCAAATATAGAACAAATCCGGGAATCAACCACTACTTTTCCATGCTAATCACACGAATGCCCATAAATGGTCATGAATGTTCATAAATAAAAAATATTTAATGGCCATTCGTGGTCATTCATGTTGAATTTCGCTGAGGCTGGAGAGCAACTCGCCAGCACAGCCAGCGGCAGTGCTATCAGTCTCGTTGTCGTGTTAAAATGCTTTTAGTCGTTGTTCAGGATCATGTCGATGATGGCATTGACGTCAGCAATGCTGACCTCGCCGTCGCCGTTGACGCCCTTGCTATATTCAAGCCAACTGTTACCTGTCATGATGGAATCGTTGTCAGCAGTTTCTTTGTCGTACTCATGTTATACTTCAGGCTAGACGATTTCGATATGATACTTACAACTTGAATGTGATGGGGAGGGTGAACCATACGCTCACGGGCTCACCATTCTCAAGGGCGGGATAGAAATCAGGCAACAACTTGCAGACGCGAATGGCTTCAGCATCTAAAGCCTTATCCACCGATTTGGCGACTTTGATTTCAGTCACTTTGCCCGTTTTATCCACGACAAATTGCATGACGACTTTGCCTTGAACGTTTCTTTTCACAGCACTTGGCGGGTATTTGACATTAACCCTGAGGAACAGCATCAATGCTTGCTCTCCTCCAGGAAACATTGGCGGCTGGAAATCATCGGGCACATCAGCAGCGGTATCTTCACTCGGCAAGAGGGCCTCCATTTCATCGAACAGCTTGAAGTTTACTGGCACCGTGTAAAGCATGTCTACGGTTTTCCCATTTTGTTTGGCCGGAATGAAGTCAGGCATCATCTTGATGACTCTGACGGCCTCATCATCCAGGTCCTTGCGTACCGAACGGAGGACTTTGATATTCTCAATCTTTCCTGTCTTCTTTACCGTAAACTGCACAACGACTTTTCCTTCAACTTTATCCTGAGCCGCTTGTGATGGATAAACGATGTTTGCGTTGAGGAAGTTGATCAACGCAGCATCGCCGCCAGGAAATTGGGGCGGACACGTTTCGTCAATCACTGTATCTTGAGCACTTACACCCATGCAAGCCAGCATCGCAAGCAGCATAATCAGTTTCTTTGTCGCTTTCATGTGAAAACTCATTATAGGTTGATAAATCTGTGTTACTCTTCTGGACGATCTACAACGACAAAGTCCTTGTAAACGCAGTGGGCAAGAGAAATCATGTCAGTAAGATGCCCGGGATTTGGAATCTTTGCTTGAACTTCAATGGGCTTGAGGTTCTTGAAAATGCACGAGCAACCGTTTCCTGTGGCCAGGATGTAGACATCATTGCCATGCTGTAGCATTCTCACACCGTCTACCAAGTCTCTAGGCAGGAAATCGGTCCTGAGTATCGTCTCCTCGTCGTCAATCACCACGACAGGCTCACGGGTGGCACCACTCCCCATCTGCTTGGTGGCCTTGCTGCCCAGAACGTAGGGCTTGCGGTCAAACACGCGCACTTGAGTGGGAATGAAACCGAGTTCACGCTTCTCGTCATTCCATGAGTAAATGTTCTTATTGGTATCCCAGTCCTCGTAGCAGTAAATGAATCCTCCTGGTGTAAAGTCACAAGACGTGACATAGCCATAGACCAAATCTATTGGGTCTATTGTTGTGGTCTCATAATTATAGTATTTACTAAGCATTCTGGAACCATTTTCCTCGTTGAATTCTAAAAAGAAGTAGTAACTCTGGCCCGTAGGTCCTTTGCTATAGACCATCAGGTTGCTGTAAGAATAAAACTTATTCTCAGATAACTGATAAAGGGGCTTGTTGTCCTCACCGAAACCCCACTCGTAGGTATCATTGCCACGTTTTACGCGCTGCAAAGTAAATATCTTGCCGTTGCCGACGCCAAACTCAGTTATTTCTTGCGTGGTAGACATGACATATTTGCCATTCTTTAGAATTTGATTGGACTGGTTGTTATACTTGACCAGGGCATACCAGTCGCCGCCCTCGGCTTGCAGCGAGGCAATGTGGCTTCCCTCAGGGCTGCTGTAGATGGCATCACCATCCAGGTTATAGACGAAGTCCCGATCATTGGAGCCGACCAGCACATAAACGTCACCTTCCACTTTGCCGTCTGGAGTAGGCTCGTCCTTGCTATCCTTGCATCCCGTCAGTGCCAGCATCGCCAGCAGCAGGGTTATCAGTTTCTTTGTTGCTTTCATCGTGATCATCACATGTGTGGTTAGAATTAATGTAAATGTATTGGCATATACATACTGGCCTCGGCCCATGTTACATCATCACGCCTGTAGATTTTGTCTGCCAGGTTCATTACCTGTTCCGACGTCTTAAGAGAGCAATCAAATCGATAGAGGTAGTCTCCATTCCAAGTGACATGACCTTGTTCTGAATTAGTTGATTCAGTTAGTTTCCCACGGTAGGCTTTCAGGATTTTATCTTTGGTCTTGGGGTCTGGAACGCTAACTGTGATTCCAGGGCCTATCATAAGAAATTCTGGCTCGTTTTCATAATAACCTACAAAATAACGGTCACTGACATAGTCATTGTCGGTAATGAGGTCACGGTCGCCGGTAACAAGAAAGTAATACCCGATTTGCTGTATTTGATATCCCTCTTGTTGAGACAGTTGTGCCAATTGCTGGGTTCTTGCATCGGTTTTGGGGAAGATGCAATACTGCCCCGCCGCGCGGTAGGCAAATTCAATACGTGTGAGGTCAACACCTTTATCGCCGTAATAGTAACCGACATTCGTCTCGAGTTTCTCGAGCGCAGGATCGTTATCAGGTGGTGTGTGGACTATGGTTTCTTCGGGCTCGTCAAAGACTGTATCCGAGCCACATCCTGCAAGTGCCAGAGCACACACTACCATTCCAAATAAAATCTTTTTCATACTCACTGTTGTTATGGATCTGTTGATGGTTTAGCGGACCACGATTTTCTTGCCGTGGTGGATGTAGATGCCGGGGGCGGTGGGAACGTCCTTGCCCACGGGCTGGCCCATCAGGTTGTAGTAGTTGTCGTCAACCTGACGCGCCTGCGGCTTATCGGCCACCACCTCGTCGATGCCCGTCATGTTGCCGGGATCGTAGCGCATGCCCTTGTAGATGATCTGGCCGTCCTTGATGACGTGGCACAGGCCGCAATACTCCTGGTAGTCGGCATTGGGGTCGGGCTCACGTGTGAACGGCGTCAACAGGTCGCCCATGTTGCGGCTGTCAAAGCCGATGCCCTCAACCACATAGCACATCGTGTCACCATTCTCCTTAACGTAGGCATAACGGCTGCATGAGTGGCCTTCTATCTCAATTGGCTCAACCTCGGTGAAGTTCTCCGAGGTTAGGAAAACCTCCTGCTCAGGATTGAATTCATGTGTCCATTCTTGAATCATAAGAAAGAAATCTATTAGACCCCATCCACCGAACTGATATAGTGTTCTAGTGCCTCCATCTGTGTACATGGGAAGTTCAATCATATTTCTTCCTTCAGTTTTTACTGCATCATAGGCATGGTTTCTAAAAAATGATACCTCATAAAGATATGGGTAACCATCACTGAGTCCCGCAATTAAACTATCTTGCTCTGTGTCCAGACTATTCCCTGTATAATAGTATAGGGCATTATCAAGGTGTGCACTCATGTCATTGGACCCGACACTGTCTTTACCATTGAACTCGTAAGTGTAATAATAACTGGTAGTGTCACCATGATTAATGATGACCTTTTCGTTAACCCACTTGACGCCTTCACGAACAATAGGAAGGTAATCAGAACCGTCCCATTGTGCCACTGCCTGGGTCATGCCCAGCAGGGCCAAAACCGAAATAAGTAATGTCTTTTTCATATCTGTAATTGATTAATTAGGAAATTACGAACTATAGCCTCCAGCCGACGCTGATATAGAGCGAGGTGAGCGGGCGGCGGCGCACGTTTCTGGAATCTTCGTAGTTGATGGATGGAGCCCAGCCTGCACGAATCATTAAGCCGCTCTTGGTCTGCAGACGGTAGCCGATATTGCCGAAAACGAAGTATCCGAAACTCCTGTCCGTCGTTGGCCAATATGCATGTCCACCGGATTCAGGAAACTCTATCCGTTCGCCATAGTATCCCAGGCTACAACCGAGACCCAATTCCAGTTTCTGCTCGTTTTTGCCCAGCAGGTAATTAACTTCAAGCGGGAAAGCAAAACCTTGTACCTTAGTGGCGCTGGGACTCATGTAAGCGTGTGTGCCCTGAGTATAACCGACGCCCACACGATAGCCAAAACCGTGGTTGCCCTTAAAACGGCTGTCAAAGTTAACACCGACAATGTTATGGACACCCAAGGCTTCGATAGAGATGCTGCGCTCGGTTCTTTCTTGCGCCATGGCAGCGATGCATCCCAGCAGGGCCAAAATCGATAAAAGTAATGTCTTTTTCATATCTGTAATTGATTAATCGGTTTTAGTATTATTCTGATTTGCAATGATAATAGGCTCATTCCATTCATGGCCATTGTCGTTTTCTTTCTCTTAGAACTCGATGCCTAGTTTAAAGGACAGGCAATGGTAGGGATTGTTCTGCTCGTTGCCGCCTTCGTGGTGCCAGATGGCGGTTTTATCATAAGAGAAGACTTGGATATCAGTGCTCTGCATGCTATATCCTATCGTGGCATTGATGGCCAATCTGTCGGTTAGGCCGACGCGGCAACCCAACGAGGGGTTAAGCATCATGCCGAATGCTTTGCCACCGAAGGTATAGCCCACTCGGCAATCTAAAAAAGGAGAAAATCTGCTTTTTAGAAGGTCAAGCCTGATGTCTGCGAACACAGGAAAGATATAGAAGTCAGATTTTTTACTCATGTAGGCATTAACAGCAGCAACATAATCGCCATAGATCGAGGCCGTAACCGATGAATATAGATCAAATGGTGGGGCCTTGAGATGCTTTTTGTGGATGTATTTCATGCCCACGCCAGCACCGATGAATAGCCACGGCTTGAACTGATAGCCATGGGTGGTACTGAAACCAATGTGATCCTTAGACATCTCATCAACAGAAAGATAATATTCCAGGTCGACGAAGGCGCGGTAACCCTTTTGCGGACCCTTGCCGGGGGTGAAGTCACTGCCCAACGTCTGCTGCGGCTTCCAGTCCTCCTTGGTGATCTGCTTGATGCGGTCCCAGTAGATGGTCTGCAGCGTGCCGTCATCCTCCTGGATGACCAGCGAGTCGAGCGGAGCATAGGTCACAATCTTGCCCCTCACTTGGTGGCCGTTTTTCAGCTTCACCACCTCCTGTTTCTCTTTCTTGTTCTGAGTCTGGGCTTGTGCAGCCGTACCGCCCAGCAGGCACAATGTCAGAATTAAGATGATTCGTTTCATGAATTCTACGATGAAATGGTTATTTTTTGTTGCAAATACAGGTGATAATTACTATTTGGGAGGCAAGACGATGAAGTCGACAATGCCGCAGTCGCCCAAGGGCTTTTCATGCTCATCATCACCAGCGACATATCTCAACTCAATGTGTGCGCTCATGTCGATGGGCTCATTGCGCTTGTAGATTTGAGAATGGTCACCCTGGGTATTGGTGAGTACATACACGTCGTTGCCATAACGCCGCATCAACCCACGCCACCAGTCATACTCGTCGTTGTCCCTAAGGGGTCTATTGAGGGCGTATTTAAATCCATTGATGTACAGCAAGGCCTGGTCCATATCTCTATTTAATGCCAATATGTAAGAGTCGCCGTCCACAATCTTAGCTTGGCTCACAAGGTAGGCAGATGGGAGATGATGGGACTGCCCTTTGATTTGGTACCAAAAGTTATCGTCATCATCAAGAAAGACAATCAGATCGTCAGTCCCCTCTCTTGCATAGGCTTCCAGTGACACACGATCAAAGTAAGAATCTATGTCTAACTTCAGTTTATTGCCGTCTATCCAACAGGAGGGAGAGCTCCATGCACTACGAATGCCAGCTACAAGATGTCCATCCACCACGTCAAATGAATTATACACGAAATCGCAGTCGTAAGTATCATATTTATAGAGCAGTTGGTTGTTCTTATAAATAAAATAGTTTTCATAATTTTTATCATGCTGTAACGTATAGACATCGCCGTTCTCGACACACATGCTCTCGGCCGGGTAGGGTATCTGGAACTGTACAGTACCGTTTTTCAACACTTCATAGAGCACGGTATTATTATCTACACGCCTTGACCTGACGGCATACCAGTCCTTGCCCTCATTGGCCAGCTTGATGATGAAGGAGTGCTGAGGGCATTCATAGATGACATTTCCCTCGATGTCATACACATAGCTATTAAATGGATCACTGATAGCCACATAGATGCGAGGCGGCTTGCTGTAATCGGGCTCGTCTTTGCTGTCCTTACATCCCATCAGTGCCATCATCGCCATCAGTGCCAGCATTAAGATAATCCGTTTCATGACTTCACAGTATTTGATAGTGTTTTCTGGTGCAAAGATAGGACAAATCCGCTAATCAACCATTATTCTATCATGTTTATCACACGAATGTCCATAAATGGTCATGAATAAAATATTATATGGCCCGTTCGTGATGATTCGTGTTATATTCTGTTTCTGTTATATAAACACGAATGTCCATGAATGTTCATAAATAAATAATATTTAATGGCCATTCGTGGTCATTCATGTTGAATTTCGCTGAGGCTTGAGGGCAACTCGCCAGCACAGCCAGCGGCAGTGCCATCAGTCTCGTTGTCGTGTTAAAATGTTTTTAGTCGTTTTTCAGGATGATGTCGATGATGGCATTGACATCGGCAATGCTGACCTCACCGTCGCCGTTTACGTCGGCGGCAGGTATGCGGGTGTGGCCGTTGTTGCCGCCCATGATGACAACATCGATTACGCTATTGGCGTCACCGATAGTGACCTCGCCGTCACCGTCCACGTCACCAGGGATTTCTATTGTCACATCAGGATTATAGCACATGCCCTTGTAGATGATTTTGCCATCCTTGATGACATGGCTCAATCCACAATACTCCTGATAACACTCGCCGCAGTCGGCCTCGGGATAGCGTGTGAAGGGTGTCAGCAGGTCGCCGAAGTCGCGGCTATCAAAGCCGATGCCCTCGACCAAATAGGCCAAGGTGTCGCCCTGTTCACCGATATAAGCGATACGGCTGCACCGCACTCCGTCAATCTCAATCGGGTCGGCCTTTACAAAATTCTCAGTGTTCAGGAAATTCTTGTCGGGGTCGGTTTGGCTGTTGATGTAATAGTCAATATCCCACATCCCTTCCAAATTTTCATGCAGCAAATGCACGTCATCGTTACCCTGGTAGGTATAGAAATTGATTAAATTAGTCATCCAACCCAGCGGTTCGTTCCTGAAACTGAGAATGCAGGCTTCGTCTTCCCGTAATCCGGCAACCAGTCGTTCTTCGCCAGTGCCGACGCCCTTTGCATCAGAATTCCTGGAATACACAGCTTTGAACACACGATCATGGGAGTCCAATTCCGGGTAATTGCCCTTGAACTCGTAGGTATAATAGTTCTTGGTCGTGTCCTCGTCATTGATTACCACATGAACATTGACCCACATCACCCCCTCGCGAATCACGGGCTGATACCTGTCCTCCACATAATTCTGGGGATAGATGACCTCGCCGTTCTCGACAACCTTTTCAAGACTGTAGTATTCAGTGGTGTGGATGCCTGTTGTTACCGGCATGAAGAAGGCCAAGGGATAACTGTTCATGCCCGTAGCGCCGATGCCTTCAATGACCTGGAAGAAATCCCCTTCTTGGCGTCCGTCAAAATAGCGTTTGGCATAATGCCCGCCCACCTGAATGGAGTCCAGTTGCAGTGGCATGTTATACCAATTGTCATCAATAAGAAGATTGTCCCAGTAGGCAGCCATGTCCTGGAAATCATAGAGCAGGAATTCCTCTCCCGAATAAACGACATCAATTGGCGGAAAACAAAATGGAGTAGTGCAAACAAAGGCATCGTCATAGAAGTTGCTGTCGGGCACAATGCCATAGACCATTTTGTCCTCCTCGCGCAGGTAAACGGGAACGACATCCTTTGGCTCGCTGTACACGTCATCGGTGCACATGTGCACGGCCTTATAGGTCTTGCCGTTGATGACGGTGTCGCCCTTGATTTCAAGCGTGCGGTAAACCTTATTGTTCCCGCGGGCAGGATTGGTTTGGTAATCCTCCAAGTAATGATAATCCTGGATGCTGTAGGTCCACTTGACTCCCTCGCGAACGAAGGGGACGTACTCATAACCAGGTTGGGTGTCTATGGCTTGGATATGGACGAATCTGTTCCAAACGGGGGCATTCCTATATGCGTCCACTACTTCGGCTGGGACGAATAATGTGGCTGTTCCATAGCACTCATCATCGAAACAGTTCTCGTTTTCCATCACGGGAGGCGTTTTTGCCAGGCAAGTTATCTCTTTCAATGCCGTGCATCCCGAGAAAGCAAATCCCTCAATTGTCTTGACACCACTGCCGATGGTGACACTGGCCAGTGAAATGCACGCTGGATCCTCGAGCTGACCGTAAACATCTTCGGCGGCAAATGCGCGGTACTTGATGACCTCGACAGAATTGGGGATGATAATCTCCTTCAGATTAGGACACCCCGAGAACATGTGCCGCCCTATTGACTTAACGCCCTCGTTGATCATGACATGGGTCAAATTGGGGACCCATCCCAGGGCACAATTGCCCATGTCCTCAACACCGCTGCCAATGATGATAGTTTGCAGATTGGTACAATCGTCTAGGAAGGCATAGTCGCCGATATATCTGACCGAGTTAGGGATGGTTACTCTAAGGAGTCCCTCATAGTTGTCTTCAAGAGAAAAGCGTTCACTACCGTAAAAGAGTCCGTCTCCCAGGCTGGTTGTGCCATCTGGTATGATGAAATCAGTGCTGCTTGGGATTCTGCCCTTGTAATGATAGGCTACTGGGCCAGCATAGACAAGGCCGTCGGGCTGCATGTCATACCAAGCAGTGCCGCCAAAAGCACTTATGCCGACTGATTTGAGAGTGTTGGGGAAATCAAAATTCTGAATACTGGAGCAGCCGGCAAAGGCTTGATAACCGATGGCCGTGACGGCGTCAGACATCTCAACGGACTCTAACCATGTGCAGAAGTAAAATGCGCGGGTTCCGATGGCAGTGATGGTGTTGGGCATGATGACCTGTACCACCCTTGGCTGCTCACTGAAGGCATAGTCAGCAATATACTTTGTGCCCGGTTTGATGTCAATGACGGCGTTCATGGGCATTTCACCCTTGTAGGTATAGGCGAACGGCCCGGCGTAGATAATGCCGTCGGGCTGATTATTAAACCATGCCGTCCAGCGGAATACATTCTGTCCGATGGCTGTCAATGAATGAGGAATATAGATGTCAGCCAGATTGACACAACTGCTGAAGGCTTCATTACCGATCGACTGGAGTGTTTCAGGAAATAACAGTTCAGTTAAGCCAGTGCAACCATCAAAACAGTTTTCACCCACCGTGGTAACTGATTCGGGTATAAATAAATTTGAAAGCCCCTTGCACAAGAAGAATGCATGCGACCCGAGTGTGACAATCGAATTGGGCAGGCTGACGCTACTGAGGTCAGAGCAGCCGCTGAAGGCATAATTGCCGATGGCTGTGACGGCATAGGTCATGCCCGACTCGTCGGTGACCGCCTCGGGAATGACAATGTCGCCACTGTATTGCGGGGTGCCATAGATGAAGACATTACTATTGGAGTAATTGACCACAGTGGCGGTGGCATCCTTCTTGTTCAAGATATAATAGATGCCGTCAACCTCAAGGTCAAAGGCCATGGCTTCTCCTCCTGCGTCGCCGATGATATGGACAAATTTGTTCCAGACGGGTGCATTGCGATAGCTCTCCACAGCACTGGACGGGACATGCAAGGTGACACTCTCGTAGTGGGGACTGTCAAAGCATTCCTCATAGTACATCGCTGGTGGTGTCGTCAAGGGACATGTGATGGTTGCCAGTGCCGAACACATCGAGAAGGCATGTTTCTCAATAACAATCGTAGGGGTAAGAAGGTTGACGCAGGCCAAGCTTGTACACAGGTAGAAGGCTTCATCCTTGATGGTGGTGATGGATTCAGGGATGGTGATGCTCGTCAATCCCTGGCAGTAATTGAACGCATAATAGTCAATTGTCGTGACAGGGTAGGTCACGTCCTGATAAGTCACAGTAGCAGGGATAACCACGTCTCCATGGTAATCACTCAGGTGCATACCACTGCGGTATTCTTGAAAGGTGACACAAGCTTCATTGTCCACAATCTTATAGTAGATGCCATCCACCGCAAACTCATAGTTGGTGTAGCTGTATGGGCAAAGGGCAAAGGCTGAGGCTGGCAGCAAGAGTGCCAGCAGCAGTGTCATCAGTTTCGTTGTCGAGTTCATAATGATATGTCGTTTTTAGTTATTGATTGCGATAGGATTTCACCTGCAAAGTTATAACTAATTTGTCAAAAAACCGCCTCATTCCAATCTCATTTTCAAAAATGTAAAACGCTGGAAATCTTGCATGTAAAAAATAAAAATCTCATTTTGGACTCATTGGGAGTAATCATTGGTCGCAAAGTGTTACATTTGCATCAAGAATTCACCGTTTTTTGAGTAAATAGCGTAATACTTGAAATAAAAAATTTTATCGAATGATACACATCCAGCACGTCTTTATTGCGTTCGCAACAGCTTTTCTTTTTTTGTTGGTAGGATGCCACCACGACAGCGCTACCATGCGGGAACTCTCGCGCATCGACTCGATGGTCTATCATCAGCAGGAGAAGGAGGCCTTGCCCTTACTGCAGCAGATGGATACCAAACAATTGAGCAAAGAGGAACGGGCCTACCACGCCGTGCTGTTGTCTATGGCGATGTACAAGAACTATATCCCCAGCACCAGCGACTCGGCGATTAACGAGGCCGTCGGCTATTACAAGAAGTCGGGGGATGACTTGAAATATCTGAAGGCGCTCGTCGCCCAGGGTTGCGTCAATGAGGACATGGGCAAACTGGAAAAGGCGGTTGAAAGTTACCATCAGGCCGAGGCCCTGCCGCTGGCTACCGACAGCTCGATGATTGCCTATGCCAAGTTGAGGCTGGGCACCCTGTACCAGTCACAGGTAATGGGGACTAATACCATCGCCCTGCAGAAGTACCAAGAGGCGATGCCTATCTTTAAGGCACTTGGGGACAAGCACTATGAGCAGGTGTGCCTCATGAGCATCGGCGGTATTTATCGCAATATCGACGAGAAGCATGATTCGGCAGTGATCTATTTGAAAGAAGCCATTGACTTGGCCCGGGAATTGGGCGATGAATATCACGTTTTTGCCAACCGTTATACGCTATCAGAATACTATCTGGTGAGGGAGCGTAATTACGGGCTAAGCAAGAAATATGGCTTGCAGGCAGTTTCGGTCAATCCTGCCGTCATCGACCATCCGCGGGCCCATTACCGTCTGGCCTCGTCCTACTTGTTCCTGGGACTAGGAGACTCGGCGATTTACTATCTGCAACAGGCTCCACGGGCCACCAATGCGAGGGACAGCATCGTCTATTTCGAACTCATGTCCGAACTGGAGCACAGGTACTGGAAAGATGAGGAAAAGTCCAAAAACTACATCCAGCAGGCACATGCCATCGCCGATTCGTTGACAATCAATGGCCTGAACCATCGTCTGCTTGAGGTGGAGAAGAAATATGATGTGCAGTTGGCGGTGCTGAATCGGGTGCAAAGTGAAGCCCGATTAAATGAGGCCCTGCTGTTGGCGGCCTTGATGGCGTTGGCTCTATTGGCGCTGGCCTTCCTGGTGTGGCGGTACAAGAACCAGCTGAAGATGAGACAGAACGAGGTTGAGATGCTGAAGGCCGACCTCGACGGCTCATTGGCGAGTCTGCAGCATATGCAAGCGCGGCTTGACTCGCGTGAGCAGGACGATGAGGGGAAGGCGCGCCAGAGCGATGAGCTGCGTGCCATCATCAACCAGCAGATTGACGCTGTGCATCAGCTGATGGCGTGGTCCTACCAATATGACAGCGAGAAGTTTGCCGCGAAGTTCAAGGAAATGATGACCGTGCCCGGCACGGGTGACGATAGCAATTACTGGTCTCACCTGCAGGCGCTAGTCAATGAACTGCACGATAACGTGCTTGTCAAGGCCCAAGAAGAGGCGGGCGGCACGTTGACCGATAGCGAGCTGAATCTGCTGGCGCTGTATTGCTGCGGATTCTCCCGCACGGTAATCATGGTGACGATGGGCTACAAGAACATCGGCACGGTTTATAACAAGAAAATCCAGATTGCCAAGAAACTCCACGTCAACGACCTTGACGAGTTTGTGAGCTCGCGTTGCTCGCAGGTTAGTGATTAAAGGTTAAAGATGCGGATGTGACCTGTAGAGACGCAAAATTTTGCGTCTCAGGGGGGGGCTTTGTGTTCTCTAACGATTTGAGACGCAAGATTTTGCGTCTCTACAATGCTAGCGGGGCGGCCACGCCAAGGCGAAGCCCTACATCGCGAATGCTCCTCAGAAGATTCAGATTAATCAGTTGTTTTAAAAAATCTTAGCGTTTTGGTGTGAGGGTTTTCCGTCGTTCGTGGTGCGGCCACGCCAAGGCGAGGCCCTACAGCGCGGATGCCCCTCAGAAGATTCAGATTAATCAGTTGTTTAAGAAAATCTGTCTTGTCCTGAAATAGGTTGACAAAAATGTCAACATAATTTAGGACTAAAA
>CAMYUW010000048.1 GCA_947302275.1 uncultured Prevotellaceae bacterium | reverse complement strand
GACGCAAGATTTTCATTCTTGAAAGAGCAGTTCGATTCTGCTATGGGCTACCGCAACAAAGCGCTAACGTTCGCGTTCAGCGCTTTTCGTTGTGTTTTTTCCTAAGCATTGATGCTGTCCCGAGGAATCCTTGTGAACATGGATTTCCTCTCGGGGCGGATTTTTGTATGATTCTCACTTTTTTTGTGTACTTTTGTAGCCATTAACCTATTCATATATCGATCAACGATGAAACAATATCTTGACCTGGTACGCTACGTGATGGAACATGGCGTGGACAAGGAAGACCGTACAGGGACGGGCACCCGTAGCGTGTTCGGTTACCAGTTGCGTTGCAACCTGGCCGACGGTTTTCCGTTGCTGACGACCAAGAAAGTGCACCTCAAGTCCATCATCTATGAGTTATTGTGGTTCCTGCGCGGCGACACCAACGTGCGCTGGCTACAGGAGCACGGCGTGAGAATCTGGAACGAGTGGGCCGACGAGAACGGAGACCTCGGACCCGTCTATGGCAGCCAATGGCGAGCATGGCCCGACGGCAAGGGAGGCACCATCGACCAGATCGCACAGGTCATCGACCAGATAAAAAACACCCCCGACAGCCGCCGCATCATGGTAAGCGCCTGGAACGTCGCCGAGGTTCCCACGATGAAACTGCCGCCATGCCACTCCCTATTCCAGTTCTATGTGGCACAAGGCAAACTGAGTCTCCAGCTGTACCAACGCAGTGCCGACTTGTTCCTGGGTGTGCCTTTCAATATCGCATCCTATGCCCTGTTGCTGATGATGGTGGCCCATGTGACCGGCTTGGAGCCTGGGGAGTTTATACACACTTTTGGTGACGCGCATATCTACCGTAACCATTTTGACCAGATCAGGGAGCAACTCTCTCGCGAACCGCGTCCCCTGCCCCGCATGGTGCTAAACCCCGATGTGAAAACCATCGACGACTTCAAGTACGAGGACTTCACCCTTGAGGACTACGACCCCTGGCCCGCCATCAAAGGGGTTGTCTCGGTTTAACCAGCAGACGACATAATGAAATCCATCCATGCCATAGTAGCCATCGCCAGCGACGGAGCCATCGGCCGCCAGGGAGACCTGTTGTGCCACATGCCAGCCGACATGAAGCACTTTAAGGAAGTGACCATGGGTCATAGCATCATCATGGGGCGCAAGACATTCGAGTCCTTCCCGCGCCGCCCCTTGCCTGGCAGACAGAACATCGTTATCACACGCAACACCGGCTGGAAGCACCCTGGCGTGACCGTGGTGCATAGTCTTGACGAGGCAATCACTGCAGCCGAGACCGACACGGCCTTCATCATCGGTGGAGCGCAGGTCTATGAGCAGGCAATGCCACTGGTTGAGGTGTTGCACCTCACGCTGATCCACGCCCGCTGGGCGACTGCCGATGCCTTTTTCCCCACTATCGACATGAGAGAGTGGGAAGAGGTGGAACGTGAGCACCATGCCAGCGACCACCGCAATGCCTACGAGTTTGACTTCATCACCTTAAAACGACGCAAATCATGAAATACTTCCTCATCGCCGGTGAGGCCTCGGGCGATCTGCACGCCTCCCACCTGATAGAATCACTTAAGCGGGAAGATGTCCAGGCGGAATTCCGTTTCCTGGGCGGCGACCTGATGGCCGCACAGGCAGGTGTGGAGCCGATTATCCATTATCGTGACATGGCCTATATGGGCTTTGTTGACGTAATGAAGCACTTGGGGAAAATACTCGGATTCCTAGGCACAGCACGGCGCGCCATCGACGAATGGCAACCCGCCGCGCTGATTCTCGTTGATTACCCTTCATTCAACCTCAAGGTGGCCAAATATGCCCACAACCTTGGCATCCCGGTGCACTATTTCATCTCGCCCAAGGTATGGGTATGGAAAGAATGGCGAGTCAAAGACATTCGACGCTACGTCGATCACATGTACTGCATCTTGCCCTTTGAGCCCGACTGGTATCAGGAACGCGGCTACAAGGCGACTTACGTGGGCAATCCCACAGTCCAGGAAGTGCTTCAGGCTAGCAAGGATTTCCCCGATTTCGCCCATTTCATCGAAGAAAACCGTCTCTCAGAGCGTCCCATCATTGCCATTGTTCCGGGTTCACGCGTGAGGGAAATCCGCGACAATCTGCCGCTCATGATTGAGGCCGCTGCGCGTCATCCCGAATATCAAGCCGTTGTCGCCGGCGCTCCCAGCATCGATGACAGCTTGTACCGTGACGTGATGGGCGCCACAACGGTGCCAGTACTGCACGATGCCACCTACCCTCTTGTCCATCATGCCCGAGCGGCGCTGGTCACCAGTGGCACTGCCACTCTCGAGACAGCCCTGTTGGGAACTCCTCAGGTGGCCTGTTACCGCTTCAACGGAAGCAAATGGTCCTATCAATTCTACCGCCGTCTCCTGACAGGAAAATACGTTACTCTGCCCAACCTCATCACCGACGAACCTGTCATCCCCGAGCTCTTGATGCACCTATGCACGGCCGATTCCATTGACAGGCACTTGACGGAACTGCTAGACGATACCCCCGAACGCACGGCTCAACTCGAGGGTTACAAGCGCCTCGCTGACCGCCTCGGGACCAATATCTGCACTGCTACCGCAGCCCATCTCATCACCACTGCTACCTTGAAAAAACTTGACTAGCCCAGTTTTGTTGCCGTTATTCCCTCCGTTCATCCCACCAACAAAAGTGTGTAACACTTTTTAACACAGAATTGCATCGTGTTTGGGTGAAACGGCACTATTTTTGCATAATTTACGGAATACTGTTCTTTAAACAGGATAAAAGAGACCTGATAGAATGATAAAAATGAGACGATTACCACTGCTGGTGATGTGTTGTGTGCTGTTGGCTGGACTGACGGCATGCGGTGGTCATGGCCAGCTGGAAAAGGCCGTAAGAAGTGTTTTGGTTAGCGGAGACACGACGCGCGCCGCATTTGACTCGCTGTGTTCGATTGTAACTGACAACCCTGGAAAATACGGTGACCTACTGACACCCGAAGGCAAGTTGGATTATAAGAAAATGGCCGATTTTATCGAACAAATCGGCTCACAGTTGCGTCCCCCAATGCATTGGGACACTCGGCCCTATGGCGGGGTTGAAGACCTGTCCCTGACGATATACTTTGAGCGTAGCGGTTCGATGGTTCCCTACGACCAGCGCGGTGGCAGCGGTCAGTTGAAGAAGGCCGTCAACGACCTGATCAACCACTTCCCGGCTGGCAGCAAAGTGGCAATCAACATCGTGAACGACGGCATTTATCCATACAATCACACGGTGGACGAGTTCCTCAAGGACCGTGACATTTATCAGAGCACCGCTGGCATAGGAGACGCTAGCTATACCGACTTCCAGCTGATTTTCAATAAAATCCTTGAAGCCCAGAAGCCCGGCAACGTGAGCGTGCTGGTGAGCGACCTGATTTACTCACCCCAGGACACCCATGGTGTCAGCATTGACAAGATTTTCAATGAGGAAAACAGCCTGGCTACCCGCGTGTTTGCCCGTTATAAGGGCAAGAGCGTGGTGGTGCAGCAGCTGATGGGAGACTACAGCGGCAAGTATTATCCCTACAACGGTGTGCCCTTCCAGTACAACGGCAAGCGACCTTTCTATCTGGTTATCATCGCCGATAGCGACGTGATGGACCAGCTGGCCCAGGACAAGCGGTACGATGGTGTGCTCAACGCCACCGAAGTACGCAACAGCTACCGCTTCAACCAAGGAACGAGCGAGGTAGAATGCCGCGTATTGCCTGAATGGAAAGACAACGCAGGACGCTTCCGCGTAAAGCACGGCGACGGTATCGTGCTGGCCAAGTGTGACGGTGACCGTCAGACTGGCAAGTTGTGTTTCTCCCTGGCAGCCAACCTGGGCAGCCTGTTGAAGGATGATGCCCTGCTGACCAATCCTTCCAACTATGAGGTCAAGAGCATCGACGGCTACACCCTGACGATCCAGCCCATCGATCAGAGCATGGTGACTGCCAACAACAAAGAGTACCTGGAAGGAATGACCCACGTGTTGACCCTCGTGGGCGACCTGAAAAGCCCGCGTGACGAGGTGCGCATTGCCTTGCGCAACGAGCTGCCCGAATGGGTGATCCAGTCTTCAAGCGACAACGACACCAGTAGTGCAGCCTCATCATTCCCGACCACAACACTGGGATTGCAGCAACTGCTAGGTGGCATGTTTGATGCGATGAAGGGTGGCAATTCCTTCTTTGAAATCACTATCCAGCTGCAACGGTAATTGATTAGAAACTAAGGACTAGAAACTATATGAAACATTTGGTTTATTTGATTGCTGGGATTGTAGTGACTGTGGTGTTTTTCATCCTCAGTTGCAGTGACAGTTTCAACATCTACGAGCAGTTATTCTTCAACCAGGGGTACAACGACAAGATGTACAACCTGAACATGTATCCAGTGATTGCTGCCATCACCATCGCCATTGCATGGGGTGGTGCAGCCATCTATTACTATGCCATCAACTCGGTGAAGTTCGACCGCTGGTACCACTGGCTGGCCGTCCTGGGCGTGGTTGCTGTGCTGGCTCCGGTAGTTTGTTACATCTATAACGACACGGTGTTTGCCCACAACGGCTTATTGTACATCGGCGAGTCCATACAATTCGAGATGCAAACGGTACTGTTCGCAGCACTGCTTTTCATTGTGGCATCCTACTCAATCAGGTGGTGGAGCAGTAACTGCCGCCACACGCCGCTGCCGCAATAAGATTTTAGGCTTTAGGCCTTAGGTTTTAGTCGGCAGTAACCACACTTACAACTGAAAACTTACAACTACGAATAAATGAGATTATTTCTTTTTGCTATCGGAGGTACCGGGTCTAGGGTACTCAAGTCGCTGCTGATGCTATCGGCTGCCGGCGTGCGTCCCCTGGATGAGAACGGCAAGCCCGTGCGAGACCTCGAGATTGTGCCCGTCATCATCGACCCGCACAAGGCCAACGAGGACCTGAAGCGTACCGAAGCGTTGCTCAACGATTACCGCGACATCAGGCGCAAACTCTATGGCAACGAGCCCAATGCTGAGGGCTTCTTTGCCAACCGCATCGTTACGCTGCGCGAGATCATGAGCAACACGAGCGTGACCCTGGGTGACACATTCATCTTTAACTTGGGCGCCGTTGAGAATGCCAAGTTCCGCGAGTTCATCGGCTATGACACGATGAACGAGGCCAACCAGGCACTGACATCGCTCCTGTTTGCCAACTACCAGCTGGAGAACAAGATGAATATCGGCTTTGTGGGCAGTCCCAACATCGGTAGCGTGGCACTCAACGAAATCAAGGACAGCAACGAGTTCAAGGCATTCAGCAATATCTTCCGCCAGGGAGACCGCATCTTTTTCATCAGTTCCATCTTCGGCGGCACTGGCGCGGCAGGCTTCCCCATCATGGTCAAGAATATCCGCCAAGCAGCCAACCTGGAAGGCATCGAGAACCGCGATGCACTGAGTCGTGCCCCCATTGGCGGTCTGACCGTTCTGCCCTACTTCACCCTTGAAGGCAACAAGAACGACCAGCGCATCGCCACCAGCGACTTCATCGTCAAAACCCAGAGTGCGCTTTACTACTACAAGAACACGCTCACGGGTGCCAATGACAGCAATGTGAACAGCATTTACTATCTGGGTGACCAAGTAAGGTCTAAGCCCTACCTGTATGATCCCGGCGAACACGGACAGCGCAATAATGCGCATCTGATCGAGTTGATCGGTGCATTGGCGCCGCTTGATTTTGCAGGCGTGCCCGAAAACAAGTTGACCGACCCCGATGGCTATCCGCTGCCCACGACAGCCTATGAATATGCCCTCGCCAAGGATGAGTTGAGCCTGAATTTCCTGTCGCTAGGTCACCGCACGCGCCAGCTCATCTATGAACCGATGAGCAAGTTCCACCTCTTATTCCTGTTCCTTACCACAGGATTCAAGAACATGATTGGACAAGGATTTACCGAGGATGCTCCCAAAATCAAAAGCGACTTCCTGGCTTCACAATTCTATCGCACGCTGGTGGACCAGTTCCTGCTGGGATATGCCCAATGGCTGACCGAGATGAACGACAACATGCGTAGCGTGGCCTTATTCAAGCCAGGCGAAATCGACATGGCCCACGCCATCGAGGGTGTGAATGTGAAGAAACGTCTGCTGGGCCATTTCAAGGTCGATAATGACGTGTTCAAGGCTGAGATGAACAAATTGAGCAAGAACAATACGAGTTACAGCGACCGCACGGTGGAATTCAAACTGCTCGACCTCTTTGATAAAGCGGCCCATAACATCTTCACCGAACGCTACGAAAACATCAACTAAGCTTTTAGCACAACAACTAGGGACTAGAAACCAAATATGAGCGAGATATTATCCTATAGCAATAACACGAGCAAGAACGGTGAGGAGGACTGGATTGCCCATGCCCCCTACAGCGATGACGATATTGCACGCATCAAGGATCCAGACGGAGGCTTGAGCGAGAATCCGCGCACTGCTATTCCAAGTCCGCTGGCACAACTTGACTTGGTTAAAAATGCGTTCAAGCAGCTGGCAAATGAGCGGCTGCGTGGCGCCAGGATGAACGAGCGACTGGTGTCTAACGCGCTGGACGTGGCACAACTGTTCTTTGATTACGAGAATCACAAAGATTACCTGCGCATCATCCGCTGGAATCGTGAAGAATGTATTGAACAGCTCAAGGCCAACCCGCAGCACCGCCTCTACGGAGAGACGCTCGACCTGTTCCTACGCAGCGACAAGGTCTATAACTTTGATTTGCTCAAGGACTGGTACATACTCATGTGGGACCGCAAGGTGCTCGGCGGAACTTCACCCGCATCTGTAGTCATGGCCGCCCCCGCATTGGGAGCCATCGACGCCATCAAGGTGGAACAGGGCGTCAGCCTGTTCAGCGAGGTGCGCCACCTGTGGCAACGCGACGAGGACTTTGTCTATTACATGTACCTGCTCTTGAATGCCTATCCCACGCTGCGACTGCACTGCGGCGAGGTGTATGCCTACATGCAAAAGAACCTTGAGCCCCTGCACCAAAACCGTCCCGACCTGTACCGACGCATCACTACCGTCATCCCCAACCTGGATGCCCTGGACGAAAGCCGTGCCAGCACGGTGCTTGAGCAGTTGGAGCACAGCTATGACCCCTTTGGCGGAGGTATAGACGTGAGTGTGCTGGGAGCCCGTTTTTACCACAAGCGCGTGCTCGATATCCGCACTGCAGCCAGCGAGAGCGACTTTGTTATTGCCCCCACCCTGCCGCAGTCCAAGAGCGAATTGCCTCTGGTACTTGTCAATGGCTTCAACGGCAGTGTGGAGCATTACCGCTACATCGACAAGGAATGGGACAGCGCCACGCAGGTCTATGCCGGCGGCATTCCCCTGAACGACCGCAAGTTGCCCGACACCTCGATTCAATATCCGTTTGTCACGACCGACGACTTCCTGACCGACACCATCATCAGGCTGGGTAGCGGTTGCGTGATCGATACCGACCACTTCTTTGACGGTAACCTCAAGCCACGTACGCCTCAGCCCACCTGTGGCTACCTGTTGCCCTTGAAGCCGTTGCTGTTCACCTACTTTGACACCGATTATCTGAAGGGATCCATTGCCGGGCGTCATGTGCTCGACATCGAGGAGTTTGCCGATGGCAGCGTGATGGTAACCCTGCGCATCCGTGTCAAGAAAGGCGAGAACCGCTATATCGAGATTTCCCGCAAGTATTTCCCCATCAACGACCACACCTGGACATTTAACGAGCGCCGCGGCACAGGCCGTGTCGTGGGTGCCACCTTGTCCACATCGATATTCCCCTTTGTAAAGACCGATGCCAACGACGATTATACCGTTGAGCTGTTCACCATGATTGAGAACGGCGGCGCCACTTTGCGTTTCTACAAGAACGGCATCAAGACCGACGGCATCAATGTTCGCGACGCCATCCGATCCCACTCGGGCTACAGCACGAGCTACTACGACGTGGACGGCTCGTTTGATTATATGGAGGTGAGCGTTCAGAACCATCTGGGGCGTTCCAGTGGCGTGATTATTCCGCAATGGAAACCTTATACACCGAGCGCCAAGGAACTGATCTTTGCTGTGGACTTCGGCACAACCAACACCCATGTCGAATGGGCCGAGCGTGGCCAGCCCTCGCAACCGTTCACCTTTGAGTACGGCTCACAGCAGGTGCTGGTGGCATCGCTGCACAAGCCCCATTCACTGGAATATGCCGAGCAAGTGCAGCGTGTCGAGTTCGTTCCTCGTGAAATCGACAGCGTCTATGGCTTCCCGCTCCGCTCCACCCTGGCCCGCAACGAGAACAGCGGCATAGGGTGCAACCTATTCAGCGACGTGAATATCCCGTTCCTGTATGAACGCCGGTATTTCCATGGCTATGAAGTGACCACCAACCTCAAATGGAAAGGGGACACCGAGTTAGCCAAGTCCTTCTTGCGTGAGCTCACCCTGCTCATCAAGGCCAAGGCGTTGCTCGAAAACGCTGACCTGCGCCGAACCGAGATTGTTTACTTCTATCCCGTGAGCATGGGAGGCGCCGACCGCGACACCCTGGAGAGAACCTGGACAGAGTTGTTCAATACCTACATCGGTGGCGACAGTGACCACCTACGCAGCTATCCTGAAAGCCTCGCTCCTGCATATTACTACAGCGGAGCCGAGGTAGCAGGCAGCAGCTATGTGTCCATCGACATCGGCGGCGGCACATGCGACACGGTAATTTACAAACCCACAAGCGACCGCATGAGCAGCGAGCCAGTGGCCATCTCATCGTTCAGGTTTGCCGGTAATGCCATCTTTGGCGACGGATTCACCGACAAGGATGCCGACAACAATCCGCTGCTGCAGCATTACACGCGCTACTTCAAGCAGCTCATCGAGAACGATAAGGGCAACAACATCGCCTATCTGGGAAGCATCCTCAACGATATCATGGCCCAGAAACGCAGCGAGGACATCAACGCCTTCCTGTTCTCGATCGAAAACGTTGAGGAATTGCGCACGCTGCGCGAGATCGACCGAAACCTTTACAGCTACAACGCCCTGCTGCGCAACGACAGTCAGCGCCGACTCATATTCATGTACTTCTACTCGGCGATCATCTATTACATCGCCATGGCAATGAAGCAGCGCAATTATGAGATGCCGAAGCAGATTTATTTCTCGGGCACAGGTAGCAAGATCTTGAATATTCTGGGGTCGCACAATCGCATCAACATGCTCACCCAGACCATCGTGGAGCGTGTCTATGGCAAACAATACACCGAGTTGTTCGAGATCAAACAGGAAATCAAATCGCCCAAGCAGATCACCTGCCGTGGCGGCATCAAACTTGAGAACCGCCGGCTTGAAGGCCAGGCCGATGTGGCCCGCTATAACGCCACAAGCGTGAAACGCATGCGCTACTGCTGCTCGATGCTCGGCGACGACGAACTCACGATGGCTCAGGTCGAGTCCATCGAGGTGCGTGACCGCCTGGTCGAGAAGGTGAAGGAGTTCAACCGCTTCTTCGTCGAACTGTGTGATAACACCGTCAAGGATGAGTTCGGCATTGAGAACAACGTCCTGCGTCTGTTCGAGACCGTGCTGGGTGACAATCTCGCCAACTATCTCACGGCGGGCATCAACACCTTCCTCAAGGGCAGATACAACGCCACCGATGTGGTCGAAGACGTACCGTTCTTCTATCCCATCATCGGCGTCATCCGCCACAACCTGCTCAAGAACATGCGCAACGACGTCATCAGCAAGTTTAACCAATAACCAATATATCTCTAAAGTTATGAAACGTTTATCGTTATTTATGGCAGCCATGATCTGCCTCGCCACCTCGGCACTGGCGCAAATCGCCGAGAACCAGACGCTTTCCACCACATTGTGGAAACAGGGTATCGCCACGTGTGCCCACTATACAGCCCATGCCCGCGGTTTTGCCAAAAAAATTGATGAAATCAAGGCCAAATACCCCCAGGGCTATACGCTTGACGACCTGAATGAGGTGTACAGCAACCAGGGACGCAAGTGGGAGAAAATCTACAATGAGTTCAAGGAGGAAGAAAACAAGAACGGAAGCATCAGTGATCTCAAGGAACTGGTAACTCCGCAGATTTGGAAGCTCGTTGAACCTGAATTCCAAGCCTTTATTACCGATCACCCCGAGGCTGCCCAGGAATTGCCTGCACAACCTCAAGACCAAGCGAAAGCCGAAGATGGGCAACAGCAAGAGGGCGAAGACAATGGTGCCCAAGCAGCAACCGCCAAGGCGGATAATGGCATTGGCGTAACCTGCCCTGCCAACCTGCCATTATGGCTGGGAATCCTTGGTTCCCTGCTGGGTCTGTGCGCGCTGCTGATCTCGCTGAGCAACCGCGGCAAAATCAAGGAAATGAGCCGCACCTTTGCCCGTGAATTAGACCGCACCAATGCCAACCTGCAGGAATTTTCAACCGATGCCGCCGACCAGATGAAGGCTCTGTCCATTCGACTGACAGGCAAAGCCATCCGCAAAAACGAGCCCATCACTGCAGCCGTAGCTGACATGGCCGACGAAGACGAGCCTGCCGGAGCGGAACCCTTGAACGAAGAGCCGATCGAGGAGCCTGAAACAATCGTCGAGGAGGCTGTTGGCCAGCAAGAGGACGAAGGTGAAGTTATGAACCTGTTCATGAGCAAACCTGATGAGAACGACGATTTTACCCGCGTGAGCGATACGTTTGAGCCGGGCAACTCCATCTACGTGCTTACCACGTTTGACGGCCAGCACGGCACCTTTGAGGTAATTGACAAACCCGAGGTACACCGTTTTGCCCTGATGATGCCAGCCGAGAACCTGATCCGCGCTTGCTCTGGCAACGCCATCCAGATTCCCAGTGGCAGCCGCATCGTTACCGACCGTGCCGGTGAGGCCGAATTCATCGACGGCAGATGGCATGTAGTTGTCAAGGCCATCATCCACTACGAGGGATAAATCAAGCAGCTAGGTTATAGGCTTTAGGCTTCAGGTGTCAATTACGATAACCAGTAAGCCTAAAGCCTAAAACCTTATACCTAAAAGCTGAGAAATGCGCTGGACTTGTCCTAAATGCGGTAAAAAACTGGATGTGAGCAACGAGCAGTTGATTGCCAACGATGGCGTCATCGTCTGCCCGCAATGCTTGTTACAAGCTCACCAACCCATCCCCAAAGCCATTGTCAAGGCCCGTGAATATGAGCTCGCAACCCGTGTGCCCAAGCGACAGGCCGCCAGCATCAGCTTTGACACCACCGACACGCCACCCGAGTACAAGCCTAGCAGCAACACCACACCTCCTCCCCACAAACCACGCATGAAACAAGCATCCACCTCCTACCGCTACACGGGACTGAGCGGTAACAACACATCAGATACCCCCAAACGCAAATCATCAGGGAAAAAGAAATCCAAGAAGAAGAAAAACAGCAAAGGCATGTCGGCATGGGGATGCATGGGCCGCACCATCGTCTTCACCCTCATCCTCTTTGCCGCCTACGTCTTCTTCGGCCTCCTCCTCGACGCCCTGCAATGAAGAAATCACCACATAAATCATATAAAGTAATCTATGCAACGCATTAATAATATTAATCGCCACATCACAAACATCTGGGGTAACAAAGTTACACTTTTTCTCTTTCTACTGAATCTGATAACAAATTCCACAATTCTATCATCATACAAATCAGCTCGTGATGTTTTGTATTGGATAGCAATTTCCGCTCTTTTCTCTACTATTGAAGCGGCATTTTATTATTGCTTCAAGAGGATTAATATGCAAAAGTTATTTCTAATAATTGTTGTTTTCTTTCATGTATTTCTATCTATTGTAGATATCTTCTTACTATATAATTTTCAACAGATTTTTAATCAAGACACAGTAGATATCATTGCTCAAACAAACCCCACCGAAGCCAAATCATTCCTTAGTACTTATCTTTCTGCGCAATTTGTTATTTGTACACTTTTATCTATAATTTGTATTTTATGGATACTACGAAGAATTGCCCTCAAATTAGGCCAAAGAAAAGCAATTGCATTTTGTCTATTTGTTTTAACCCTTATAGGAGCTTCTGTTTATGTAATTACTATAAAGAATTTCATCCTTTATAAGAATGGACAAGCTGTACCTCAACTTCACGCCTTTACTCGTTCAGCATACTCGTCTCTCGTCCTCTTTGATAGACACAAACAGATTGTAAAGCTACAGGACATCAATAGTAAAATCACATGCTCAAAGCCGACAAATTACATTAATAAAATAATCATCATAATTGGTGAAAGTTTTACGCCCTATCATTCTTCACTATACGGTTATAACAAAGAAACAAATCCCTTATTACATAAACGGTTAAGCGATGGATCTCTAACTGTATTCACAGACGTCGTCACATATTCCGATCATACCGAAGGTGTGATGTGCTCTGTATTTCCACTAAATGAACATCCCGAAGTTTATTTCACCGATCCCCTTTTCCCAGTTTGCTTTAAAAAGGCAGGTTATAACACAATAATGTTGGACAACCAATACTTTGTAGGTCACGGAATAACTTTCTTAACAGATGAGAAATTATCATCATTAATGTTTGATTTTCGCAATACCAAACATTATCGTTATGATGGAGATATGCTTAAAGATTTGAGTATTACTGATGATCCACAATTATTTGTGATTCATTTGCAAGGGCAGCATTATACTTACTCTGATAGGTATCCACAAAAATTCTCATATTTTAAGCCTAATGATTATTCAAATCTTACTGAAAGCCAAAAGGAACTTGTTGCCCATTATGACAATGCAACTTTATATAATGATTTCATAATCAATCAGATAATTTCATCTGTTGAGAAACAAGATTGCCTTCTTGTCTATTTCTCAGACCACGGTGAAGAGCTATTTGAAGTTGATGATTATATCGGACATGGCAATGCTGCACTTCGCCCTGATCCAACCTACCAAATCAAGGTTCCTTTGTTCATTTGGACATCTGAAACATTTTGTTCAAAGCACAGTGACATAGCTAAACGCATAAAAGAATCTGCTGATAAGCCAATTATCACATCAGACTTGGCTCATTTCTTAATAGATGTTGCTGGCTTTAAAACCAAACATTTTAATCCAAAACAAAGTTTCATTAATAAAGATTATCTAAATAAAAATCGTGTAATTCTTACTACAATTAATTATGAAGATATTAAAAAGAATAAACGTGTTAAATCACGGTACTACTAAATAAATTATTTCTATTACTCACGAATTTTTAATGATGGAGTATCAAACATAAATGAGCCTCAAATGTAAATACAGTTTTTTAGTTTTACTCTGTCGTTTTTTCTGCACATTCAGATTCATTTATTTGGGTTAACTTTGTTTATAATAACTAGCATTTTCACCTTACTAAGGTAACTTTTCTCGCTAAAGAATAATAAACACTATTTAAGGATAATTCGTGCGGGGATGTCGAGTAAAAAGATTATCTTTGCGGGACATTTTTTGAGGCGGGGCTGAGATGACTCCGACTTGCGGCAAAAATCACATAAGCAATGATGGACTTTCTATCGACATATCACCTGCAAGGTCTGGTTTTGGGCCTGTGCTCGTTTTTGATTATCGGCATCTGCCACCCGATTGTCATTAAAGGAGAATACCACTATGGGCAACGCTTCAAGTGGTTCTTTGTGATAGCCGGCATCCTGCTGTGCGTGGGATCGCTGCTGGTCGATAACGTACTGCTGTCGGCGCTGATGGGTGTGGGCGCGTTCTCATGCTTCTGGGGCATCAAGGAGATGTCCGATCAGCAGGAGCGAGTTCGCAAGGGTTGGTTCCCCCGCAACCCCAAGCGCACCTATCCGTGGGACGATAAACAATAAGGAATTAGCATCCGCGTCCTTGAACCTGGAAAAACTATAAGGAATAGAAACTAACGACTATAATGAGAATAGATATATTGACAGTCATGCCCGACGCGCTAGAGTCGCCGCTGCACACATCGATTCTGCAACGAGCCCAAGATAAAGGGCTTGTCGAGATTCATGTGCACAACCTGCGCGACTGGAGCCTGCGCAAGCACCGCAAAGTCGATGACTACCCCTTCGGCGGCGAGGCTGGCATGGTGATGCAAATAGAGCCTGTGTGGCGCTGTATGGAGGAGCTCAAGAGCCAACGTGAATATGACGAAATCATTTTCACCTCTCCCGACGGCGAGCAACTCGATCAGCCCATGGCCAATGCCCTGTCACTCAAGGAAAACATCATGATCCTGTGCGGCCACTACAAGGGCGTGGACTACCGCATCCGTGAACACCTGATTACCAAGGAAATCACCATTGGTGACTATGTGCTTACTGGCGGTGAGCTGCCTGCAGCAGTCATCGCCGATGCTGTAGTGCGTCTGCTGCCTGGAGCCATCGGCGACGAACAGAGCGCCTTGAGTGACTCCTTCCAGGACGGCCTCATCGAGGCACCTGTCTATACCCGCCCTGAGGTCTTCAACGGCTGGCACGTGCCCGAGATACTGCTCAGCGGCCATGCGGCAAAAATCGCCGAGTGGAAGATGCAGCAGTCATTGGAACGCACCCGCCGCCTGCGCCCCAATCTGCTCAAAGATTAAAGGAACCCCAACTCACAGCTAAAACTGACAACTAAAATCTAAAGAAACAATATGTCCCTCTTCAATTTTCAACGTCCCAGATGGATACCACGGTGGCTCAACATTCCACTGATTATTTTCGTCATCTTTGTGGTGGTGCTGTTGTTCTTCGGTGACAACAACTATATGCGCATCAACGAGTACCGCTCCCAAATCAACGACCTTAAGAGCCAAATCAAGAGCAATCAGGACTCGGCAGCCGCCTATGATGCGAAAGTCAACGAACTGAACACCGACAACGAGTCCCTTGAGCGTCTTGTGCGCGAGAAATACGGCATGAAGCGAATCAACGAGGAAGTTTACATCACTGACATACCTTGACCGATATGGCTACACGAGAACAAAAGACACAGATTTCCAACATCATGGTGGTCATCGGACTGTTCATCATGGCAGTCATGGCCTTGTTGCCCCTGCTCAATATCAACCTGGAGTGGATGAGGTGGGTCTTTGCCGCTGGTACCCTCATTGTACTGGTGGCCCGTATTCTGGGCAACTACAACGGTCCGTCGTTGCGCATCCGACGCCTGCACCGCATCCTGATTTCAAGTGGCATCCTGTACTGTGCCAGTGCCTTGATGATGTTCATTTCCAGAGGCACTAACGACTGGATTGCGTTTCTGCTGGCAGGTATCGTTATCCAGCTCTATGCCTCATGGATGATAGAGCGTGAGGAGAAGAATGACGGGGATAAAGCCGCGTAATCAGCGCCCAGACAGTTAAATAATAGCCTAAAGAGGGCAAGTTTTTTTTGATATACACCAAGTTTTAGTAATTTTGCGCTCTTAATGAAAGGTAATCTCACAATAGACAACGGCAACACCTCGGTTAAGGTGGCTTTCTTCATCGGCACACAGGTAGTAGCGACCAATAGGTTCACACGGCGTGACCAGAGGTTGCTCGACCGTTTTATCAGCACCTATAAACCCGAGACAGCTATCGTTTGCAGTACTGCGGCAACGGCGACCAGCCAGCGCATCGAACAACTAGTCGAACAGCGCTGCCGCCACCTGTTGCGGCTCTCGCACGAGACGCCCATGCCCATTTCCCTGGGCTATCACACCCCGCAGACATTGGGCCGTGACCGCATCGCCACTGCAGTGGGCGCTTGGAGTATCGCGCAACGTTTGGATAATGCCTGCGACGTGTTGGTGATTGATGCAGGCACAGCCATCACCTATGATCTGGTGACAGCCAACGGCTGCTTCGTTGGCGGCAACATCGCCCCGGGATTGAGATTACGCTTCAAGTCACTGCACGAGCACACGGGACGCCTTCCCTTAATCAATGCTGAGGGTGACACTCCTGTCGTGGGATATGATACCGAGACAGCTATCCGTAGCGGTGTGCTGCTTGGACTGCTGGGCGAAATCCGTTGCTATATCCACGACCTCAAACTCTCACACCCCAACCTCATGGTCTTTATCACAGGCGGGGATGGCCGGCTGTTGCATCAGCGACTGGACGATGATTCCATCATTTACTATGAACACCTTGCGGCTGAAGGTCTCAACCGCATCTATCTATACAACAAAGCCAATGAGAATCGATAAAAGTATAACCGTATTATTGCTCGTTGTGGCCATGGGCTGCAGCGCGGCACTGGCACAAATTGTCACCACGCCATATTCCAAAATGGGCTATGGACTGCTCAACGACAACGTGTCGAGCTTCCAGCGCTCGATGGGAGGAGTGGGATATGCCATGAGGGGAGGACGCATCATCAATGTGATGAATCCGGCTTCCTATGCCAACGTAGATTCGCTCACCTTCTTGTGGGATGTGGGCATCGACTTGACCAACCTGTGGAGCAAGGAGAATGACAAAAAGGGCTACAGCTTCAGTGGCGGACTCGACTACCTCACCGGCCATTTCAAGATCACCAAGGGACTGGGTGCAGCATTCGGACTGTTGCCTTATTCCTCGGTGGGCTATTCTTATGGTGGCGAAATCACTGGCGGTAACGAGTCACGCAGTGGCAGCGGTGGGTTCAACCAATTGTTCATCGGTGTGGGTTACGAACCCATTAAGAACTTGAGCGTGGGTCTGAACTTCGACTACTTGTTCGGTTCCACCACCAACACCACCCTCGTGACATCCAGCTCGAACAGTTACTTTACCCGCAGCATGAAAATCCGCGACTGGAACATGCAGCTGGGCGTGCAATACTCCTTGCCGCTGAGAGCCGGCCGAGACCTGCTCACCGTGGGTGCTACCTATCAGCCCAAGAAATCATTCCATGGCAACGCCTGGGGTACAACAATTGACAGCCAGGACTCAAAGATTGACACCATCGGCTACACGTCGATGAAGGGGAATTATGAGCAGGCGCCATCACTCGGGTTAGGCCTGAGCTACACGATGAACAGCCGCCTTACCATCGAGGCCGACTACACGTTCCAGAAGTGGAGCAGCGCCAAGTACACCCCCATCGAGGGCTTCGAGTCTCAGCAGATGAAGTTTGACGACCGCTGGAAAATTGCTGCCGGCTTGCAGTACACCCCCAACAAACGCGGCTCCTATTTCGGTGCGATGTCGTTCCGGGCAGGTGCATTCTACAACCACGACTATCTGAACTACTATGGCAACAGCCTGCGCGACTATGGTTTGAGTGCCGGTATCGGTCTTCCTGCGCCCAACGGAAAGACGGTCGTCAATCTGGGTGTGGAATGGCGCCACCGCGAAGCAAAGCCTGAGAAACTCATCACCGAGAATTACTTGAGCATCACCCTCGGCGTGACCTTCAACGAGTTGTGGTTCTGGAAGAGCCGCATCCGCTAATTCATGAGATGCCTGGTGCACATAGCGTTTGCCCTGATCAGCGTCATGGTTGTAACGGGTTGCAAGGATGACTCGACCACAGTGGTGAGCCATGCCACCAATCCCGAGCAGGTTCCCACCATGTCCACCACCGATGTGAGCACCGTCATCAGCGATTCAGGCCATACCCGATACCGCATCGTCTCACCCGTGTGGAACATGTTTGAAGAAGCCAAGCATCCCCACTGGACCTTCCCCAAGGGAGTGACTTGTGAGGAACTTGACAACAACTACAACACGACCACCACCATCAAGTGTGATTCAGCTTACTTCGACAAGGATAAAGCGCTGTGGTCCCTTACTGGCAACGTGCATATCACCAATGCCAGCGGCGATGTCATCCTCACCGATGACTTGAAGTGGAGCCAGCACGAGCACAAGATGTTCAGTGACGCATTTATCCATATCGAGAAACAGGGGCGCATAATCGAGGGCTATGGATATGAATCCAACGAGCGCCTCACGACCTACACCCTGCGTCAGGTCGAAGCCATCTTCCCCATCGACGAACGGCGCATGCCCCATCCCGGCAGTGGCAACACCCCGCGCACTATGCAATAATGAATAACTATCACTAACAAGATATAACAAAGTATTTTGGACCCTAGCTATACAACACCGCTGATTGTCGCGATCATCGCACTGCTGTGCTCCGCATTCTTCTCGGGCATGGAAATCGCCTTCGTGAGTTCCAACAAGGTCCGTGCCCAGATTGAGATGGCGCGTGGCGGTATCATCAACCGCATCCTCAACGTCTATTACAGTAACCGCGAGACGTTCATTTCCACACTGCTCATCGGCAACAACATCGCCAATATCGTTTACTCGATGGCGATGGCACAGCTACTGACCATACCCCTGCAGCAATGGATGACTAACGAAGCCCTCCTGCTGTTCACCCAGACCGTCATTGCCACATTGATCATTCTCATCTTTGGCGAGTTCGTCCCCAAGACCATCTTCCGCATCAACCCGAACGCATCGGTACGCACATCGTCCATACCCTTGTTCATGGTCTATTGCCTGCTCTACCCTATCTCTCGATTCACCGAGTGGCTCTCGGCTGCGCTGATGAAGTTGTTCGGCATCAAAATCAACTCCACCCGCGTGAGACAACTCACCGTTGATGAACTCGACGCCTACCTGCAGGAGAACATCGACAAGCGCGAGGACGAGAACAAGACCGTCGAGCGGGAGGTTAAGATATTTGAGAACGCACTGGACTTCAGTGACACGCGACTGCGCGACTGCATGGTGCCGCGCAACGAGATTGTCGCCGTTGACGTCGAGGACACTACCCGAGAGGATCTTGTAAAACTGTTCACACGTTCAGGCCTTTCCAAGATTGTCGTCTATAAAGAGAATATCGATGACGTCATCGGTTTCATCCAGGTGAGTGAGCTGTTTGTCACCGACGTAGACTGGAAGACCCGGCTCAAACCTGTCGTGTTCGCTCCCGAAACCTTGCTGGCACGCAAGATGATGCAGCAACTCATGGACGAAAAACGCTCCATGGCCATCGTAATCGACGAGTTTGGCGGCACCAGTGGCATGGTCACACTCGAAGACCTGGTCGAGGAGATTTTCGGTGAAATCGAGGATGAACACGACCGTAACCGTCTCATCGCACGCCAACTGAACGACACGAGCTATGAATTCTCAGGGCGTATGGAAATTGAGGAAATCAACGAGCGCTTCCACCTCGACATTCCCGAGAGCGACGACTACCAGACCATTGCGGGATACCTCCTCAATGAAAACGAGGCTATACCCAACGTGGGTGAGGTCTTTGACCTTCCGCCCTACCGGTTCACCGTTGAGCGCAAGACAGCGGCCCGCATCGAGCTCATCCGTGTCGATATTATCGATACCGACACAAAGAAATAAGACCTCTAGAGCGACATTTGAACAAAAAATTGCCGTTTTTCATTAAAAAAACGGCCAAATATTTGCAAGATTCCAAACATTTGCACTATCTTTGCACCGCATTTGAAAAAAATGCAACCAGGTGTGTTAGTTCAGTTGGTTAGAATACCTGCCTGTCACGCAGGGGGTCGCGTGT
>CAMYUW010000047.1 GCA_947302275.1 uncultured Prevotellaceae bacterium | reverse complement strand
GAAAAATTTGCACAGTAGTTTTTTGTTTGCTATATTTGCAGTGAAATTATTGCACGAAGCAATGACTTGAATTTTGCATGAGTATTTCTTTTATTATTAACTTCTTATAAACACTTATTACTATGAAGAAATTCTTTACTCTTTTCGCAGCTGCGGTAATGGCATTTGCCGCAAATGCTACTACGTTGGACGTTTGTATGGGTGAGAACCTGGCATCGACGCTTCCTATCTACGGTTTGTGGGTTGACAGCGAGGGCACCTTGGGTCAGATGATCTATCCTGCCGACATGCTTGAGGACATGGCTGGCGGTGAGATTACCGGTATTCAGTTCTACACCTCTATCTGTGGTTATGAAGCTCTGGGCTATGAGCCTCAGAATGGTATCTCAGATTATATCAATTTCGAGGGCGTAACTGTACAACTGTCATTGAAAGTGGTTGATCAGCAGGGCTTTACCGTTGAGGAGGCCATCGTTGACGCAACTCCAGTAGCTGTTGCTAATCCTGTGCCGGGTGACAGATACTTGACTTTCGTTCTTGACGAGCCCTTCGCTTATGAGGGCGGCAACCTGCTCGTGGAGTGCAAGGTAATTGAGACCGAAGGTGACTGGGGCACTACCTACTTCTGGGTACAGGGCTTTGACGATTACTATCCCGGCCTGTACAGCTATCAGGGCTACAGCGGCATGGTAACTTACGCTGTTGACTATCTGCCCGCTGCAACCTTCACCTATGATGGTGGTACAGAGCCCGGTCCCGGTCCTGATCCCGAGGATCCCTATGCACAGGGTTACTGGCTGATGGCCATCAACGCTGATGGTGAGGTTGTTGCTTACCAGCTGATGCTCGGTGACAACGGTGACTACACCACCACCGTTAAGTTCGGTTACAACGACTTCGGTACCTATGATCCCGAGACCGAGGAGCGTCCCGCAGTTCCCTTCTACTTCATCGTGAACGGTGTTCGCTACGGTGCTCCTGAGGAGCTGGTAGCTGCAACTCTGGGCTATGCTCTTGACAATCCTCTGGCTGCTGCAGACGGCTGCTACACCGTACCCGTAGGCTTCAACTACAACATCGGTATTGCCTTCGGTCTGGAGGGTGACATGTATGCTTATGTAGCTCAGGCCAACTCAACCGGTATCGATGAGCTCTCAGGCAAGGCTGTTTCCGGCGTTCGCTACTTCAACCTCGCTGGTCAGGAGATGCAGCAGGCCAATGGCGTGACCATCGTTGTTACCACTTACACCGACGGCACCACCAGCGCTGTTAAGGTTGTGAAGTAAGCGATTAGCTGACTTACAATCAACTTACAAGGCAGGCTCCCCATTTCGGGAGTCTGCTTTTCTTGTGTGTTCCATTCTTTTGTTCGATTTATTTTGTCATGTTGAATACTTGTGTTATCTTTGCCGACATAATACATGACATAAGACCCTTTAACAGATTCTGATTGACTTCATGTGTATTATTAGCATATTTCTATTGTTTAACTTAACACTTTTATTGCTTTATGACAAAAATTTCTAAACTCTTTGTTGCAGTGCTGATGGCGTTGGGTATGATTGTGCCAGCTCAGGCCGCTGAGGTGACGCTGTTTGATGGAACTGCTGGTGTCAACACCGTTCCCATCAATATTTATTGGCTGGATGCTGCTGGAACTCAGACCCAGGTAATTTATCCCGAGACTGCCTTGGCTGGTTTAGTTGGTCGTCCCATCAACTCGATGAAGTTCTATCTTGATCAAGCAACTAGTGCTAGTGGTGGTGTAGTTAATATCTCACTTGGCATTGTGGATACTGATCAGTTTGAGGTGAATGAGTTCTTTACCGTTGATATGACTCAGGTGGCAAGCTATACTTTTGCAGGTGGCGAAACCGAATTGCTGATTACTTTTAATGAACCTTTTGTTTACAATGGTGGTAATCTCTTGCTTGACACTTATGTAGCAGAAGCGGGTACTTATGATAATGCCTCAACTAACTTCATCGGCAAGAATCCATATTACAACGCTGCCAAGTCTCGCTCACAGTTAGTTCAGTTCATCCCCAAGACTACTTTCGACTACACGCCTGCCTATTATGCAGCAAGTGTGGATCTTGCTGAACTCACCTTCAAGCCGATTCGCGTCGGTAACGATAGCGAGGAGCTGATTGTCGAGGTTATCAATACTGGTCTTAACGCCTTTACTCCCGCCATCAATATCACTGGTCCCTTCAGCACTACCGCACAGCCCGTTGCCCTCCAATTGGGTGAATCGATGCAGATTCCCGTGAAGTTTGTTCCTACTGAGGAAGGTGACTTTACTGGCGAGCTGACTATTGACTGTGGCGAAGCTGGATTGCTTACAGTGGAACTCAGCGGTAAGGCACTTCCTGCTGCCGATGAATATACCGTATGTGAGGGTGATGGTACGCAGAAAAGCCCCTATCTTCCTGTTTATGGTTTCTATTATGATGTTGCTGGTGGTCAGGACCAGATGATTTATCCTGCCGAGAAGCTCACCGACATGGTTGGCAAGGAAATATTTGCTCTGACGTTCCATCCTACTACCTCTCTCGTATTTGGAGGCGGTAATATCCAATTGTCGCTCAAGGAGATTGACGAGGCTGCATTTGAAGAAGATAATACGACTCTCTACACCGACTTGACTGTAGTCGCTAATGTCGTTCCTGTTAAGAATGATGAAAATCTCACCATCTATTTTGATGAACCTTATACCTACAATGGCGGTAATCTGCTGATTGAAACCCTCGTTACTGAATCAGGCTCTTGGGGTACCACCGAGTTCTATGGTGAAACTTCAGATGAACTTAACTCGGTTTGCTTCTATATAAATAATTCTGGCGCTACATACAGCGTAGCGTACAGCTTCCTGCCCAAGGCTACCTTCACTTGCAAGAAGGGTGGTGTTGAGCCCGTGGTTAAGCCTGGTGACGTGAACAATGACGGCTCTGTGACCATCGGTGACGTAACCGCTTTGATTGACTACCTGCTGGGTGGTGCTTCTGGTGAGTTTAATGAGGCAAATGCCGATGTCAACGGTGATGAAGGTATTACTATCGGTGACGTGACCGCTCTGATCGACTACTTGCTCAGCGGTGGCGCTGCAGAGTAATCCACTAATCCAATCGGTTAATCACTGATTTTTCAAACAGGGGCAGGCTCCAAATTGCATTGGAGCCTGTCTTCTTATATATAATAATGTGTTAGTCTGTGGCTTTCAAGAGCCATGAGACGCAAGCTATTGGTTTGCATGGTTTTAGCGTTTTTATGTTTGAGAAAAAAATGAAATAGTTCTCCAAAAGCAAACATTAAATACCACTGAATCAATTATTTATGATTTTGATATAGATAAAAAGTTTTCCAAAATGAAAATTTTTTGAAATTTTCTTGTGAAAACTGTTTGCCATTTCAAGGGGCTTTATTACCTTTGCAATCCCTAACCGGCACTGCCGGTTTTTTATCGATAGCAAAAAGAAAAACCAAGCATTATTCCATCCAGAATATGATTCAGACCGTTCTTAAACGTGATGGCCGTGTCGTCGGCTACAACGAGGAAAAAATCAAGGCTGCAATCCGCAAGGCTATGCTTGCGACCGATGCAGGTGAGGACGAGAGCCTCATCCAGCGCATCACCGACCGCATTGGCCACCGCGGCCGTAGCCAGATGAGCGTTGAGGATATCCAGGACCAGGTGGAACTGGAACTGATGAAGAGCCCCCGCAAGGAGGTGGCCCGATGCTATATCAATTATCGCCACCAGCGCAGCGTGGCGCGCAAGGCTAAGACTCGTGACTTGTTTCTGGAGATTATCAATACCAAGAATAACGATGTCACACGTGAGAATGCCAACATGAATGCCGACACTCCTGCCGGCATGATGATGAAGTTTGCCAGCGAGACGACCAAGCCCTTTGTTGACGACTATCTGCTAAGCGAGGAGGCACGCGAGGCTGTGCGTGGCAACTATCTGCACATCCACGACAAGGATTACTATCCCACCAAGAGCCTCACCTGTGTGCAACACCCGCTCGACAAGGTGCTAGAGCAAGGCTACATGGCGGGCCATGGTGAGTCACGCCCCGCCAAGCGCATTGAGACGGCTGGTGTCATCGCCTGCATCACGATGGAAACAGCCCAGAATGAGATGCATGGTGGCCAGGCAATCCCCGCCTTTGACTTCTATCTGGCTCCTTACGTGCGTCGCTCCTTTATCGAGGAGGTGAAAAACCTTGAGACGCTGATGGGTCAGGACTACAGCCGCCTGTATGACGTTAAGTTCGACGATTACATTGAGCGCGACCTCGACTTTCTGCAGGGCGACGAGCGCATCCTCCAGCACGCGATCAATAAGACCGTTCGCCGCGTCCATCAGGCGATGGAGGCCTTTATCCACAATATGAACACCATCCACTCGCGTGGTGGCAACCAGGTGGTATTCAGCTCCATCAACTACGGAACCGACACTAGTGCCGAGGGACGATGCATCATCCGTGAGTTGCTCAACTCGACCTATCGCGGTGTGGGCAACGGCTCCACAGCCATCTTCCCCATCCAGATTTGGAAGAAGAAAACCGGTGTGAGCTATAAGCCCGGAGACCCCAACTACGACCTTTATCAGCTTGCCTGCAAGGTGACGGCACGCCGTTTCTTCCCCAACTTTGTCAATCTCGATGCCACTTACAACCAGAATGACCTGTGGCGCCCCGACGATCCCAAACGTTACATCCACGAGGTGGCAACAATGGGTTGCCGCACCCGCGTGTTTGAGAACCGCTTCGGTGAGAAGACATCCATCGGCCGCGGCAACCTGTCGTTCTCGACTATCAATATCGTGCGCCTGGCAATCGAGTGCATGGACATCAATGACAAGCAGGAGCGCATCGACCGCTTCTTTGCCAAGCTCGACAACATGCTTGAGATTACAGCCCGCCAGCTCGATGACCGCTACCAGTATCAGAAGACCGCCCTGGCTAAGCAGTTCCCCTTGCTCATGTCGCAACTATGGAACGGTGCCAGTGAACTTGGCCCCAACGATAAGGTGGAAAGCGTAATCAACCAGGGTACCTTGGGCATTGGATTCATTGGTCTGGCAGAGTGCCTGATTGCCCTCGTGGGACATCATCATGGCGAGAGCGACGAGGCCCAGCAACTGGGTTTGAAGATTATCACCTACATGCGTGACCGCGTCAATGATTTCAGCGAGCGTTATAAGCATAACTATAGCGTGCTTGCGACACCCGCCGAGGGCCTGAGCGGCAAGTTCACCCGTCGCGACCGTAAGGACTATGGTGAGATTCCCGGCGTAACCGACAAGATTTACTATACTAACAGCAACCACGTGCCTGTCTATTACAAGTGCTCTCCCAAGCACAAGGCCGAGATCGAGGCACCCTATCACGAGTTGACCCGTGGCGGTCACATCTTCTATGTCGAGATCGATGGTGACGCTACCCACAACCCTGAGGCCATTGCTAACGTTGTGGACCTCATGGACAAGTACAACATGGGTTATTGCTCGGTGAACCACAACCGTAACCGCTGTATGGATTGCGGCTATGAGGACGCTACCGAGGGACTTGAGGAATGCCCCAGCTGCCATGGCCACAACATTGATCGCCTGCAGCGTATTACCGGTTATCTCGTCGGCACCACCGACCGTTGGAACAGCGGTAAACTCGCTGAACTTAAGGACCGCGTCGTCCACAAGTGATTTTCCAGATTTTAAGTGGGTGTGTCATAATTCATTTGTTGCAATTTTTAATTGCGCTTCTCGGCCGTAAGACCGACCTGATGTTGAGGCATGAATTATGACACACCCCCTTAATGCTTAAAGCCCCAATGCTCCGAGTACTACATATTGTTGAGGGCACCAGTGTGGATGGTCCCGGCTTGCGCACGTCAATCTACTTGGCGGGCTGTAACCATCGTTGTCCTGGGTGCCATAACCCTGACTCGTGGGATTTCAACGGTGGAGAAGATCGCACCCTTGACGAGCTGATGCGGGTCATTGCCTATAATGAAGCCCCCGTTACCCTTAGTGGCGGAGATCCCCTTTTGCAGCCTGATGGCACCCGCACACTCATCCACCGCATCAAGCAAGAACTGGGTTACAACGTGTGGTGCTTCACTGGCTATACTTGGGAGGAAATCACAAGAAACCCCAAGTTGTTTGAGGTCGTGCAGGAGCTCGACGTCCTGGTCGATGGTCCTTTCATCCAAGCCGAGCGCGATATCAGCCTCCGTTTCCGCGGTAGCCGCAACCAGCGCCTGATAGACGTCAAGCGCACACTTGCTACCGGTCAGATTACCCTATGGTCTCCTAACATGTGATTACGACACATCTTCTTGGATATCAAGAAAAGTTTTTAAGCCGGGAAAACCCCAGAGAGACTTTGAAAACTGAATAGTTTTCATTATTTTTGCGCTTTAGTGCTATAGCACTTTTGATGTTGACCTTAAAAACGCTCAAATGATGAAATCTGTGAGAATAAAAACATTAGTTGCTGTGCTGGCTATGGGCTGCATGGCATTGTCGCATTCGGTCATGGCTAATCCTATATCGTTGCGGCAGGCCCAACAGAATGTCCTGGCCTTCCTGCAGCAGCGTGGCAATCGCATGGCAACCCCTTTGTTGCATCAACTCCCAATGACATCGACCACTTCCTGCTACATCATCAACATCGGTGACAATGAGGGTTATGTCATCGCGGCTGCCGATGACTGCATTTCTCCCATTCTAGGCTACAGCGATACGGGCACTATCGATGTCGACAACATCCCTGACAACATGCAGTGGTGGCTCGACGAGTATGCATGTCAGATACAGTTCATGCGCGACAAGGGCCTGTCCGCACCCCGTCTGCCCAGAAAATCGCCTCAGCAGCCCGCCATAGCTCCGCTACTGACCACTCACTGGAACCAGACTCCTCCCTACAACCAGGCTTGTCCGCTTGACACCAATGGGCAGCGTTGTGTGACAGGCTGTTTGGCAACGGCGATGGCCCAGGTTCTTTATTATCACCATGCCCGTTCTGTGACACATACCACCCATGAGATGCCGGCCTATGTCACTGACCGTGGGGTGAGTGTGGACGCGGTTCCCGCCGGGTCATTCATCGATTGGGACAATATGGTAGAAAGATATGGTCGAAGCGTTGAGACTACAGCTGAACAGGATGCCGCAGTGGCCAATCTGATGAAATATTGTGGTACTTCAATTCAGATGAATTATACTTCTGGATCGTCAGATGCACTAACCTTAAATGTAGCACCGGCCATGGTCGCTTATTTCAATTATACATCAAAAACAAAAGCTTGGAATAGGAGTGGCTGTGGCTTGTCTGATGATGAGTGGGAAAATCTCATCTATCATGAACTGAGCAACTCGCGTCCCGTCCTCTATAGCGGGTGTGGAAAATCTGGTGTCGCCCATGCTTTTGTCTGCGACGGCTATGATGGAGAGGGCTTTTTCCACTTCAATTGGGGTTGGGGTGACAACGGCACCTATTATCTGTTGACGGCAATGGATTCCGTCGGGACGTCGCTCATTCACTATGACCGTATGCAAGAGGCCATCATCAATGCCGAACCCCGATTGACAGCTCCGTTGCCCGTTGAGGGCATCCTATTTGCCGATCCCATAACAAGGGCCTTGTGTCTTCAGTCTGCCGATACTGATGACGATGGCAATGTGACCATCGAAGAGGCTGCCTCGGTCGCGTCGATGGGACCCTTTAGGTGGGCGTCAATGTCCTCGTTTGATGAGTTTAAATACTTCTCTGGGGTTACTTCTCTCTGTTCTTCGATGTTTTATGCTTGTCGCAACATGGAAAGTATCACCTTCCCTGATTCGCTGAGGTCCATTGGAAATAATGCGTTTGAAAACTGCAGCAGTTTGAAAGAAATTTCCATCCCCAGCACGGTCACCAGTGTGGGGAATTATGCATTTGCGGGCTGCGACAAAATGAAACGTTTCTTCTGGAATGTCAAGAGTACTCTCCCTGTCCTAGGTGGAATTGTCCCCGTCTCAGTAGAATGCTTAACGATAGGGGATAGCGTCAGGGAAATACCAAACAATTTCGCCAAGAACGTTAGCTTAAACCAGCTGACCATTGGCAAGTCCGTCACCAGGATTGGCTCTTATGCTTTTTATCAATGTACGGGATTGAAGAGGGTGGTTATCCCTGATTCAGTCAAATACATCTACCAGTATGCTTTCTATGAGAATACCGGACTGGAAGAAGTGATTTTGGGTGATGGCCTCATCACTATTGGAGACTGGACGTTCGGCCTGTGTAGCGGCTTGAAGACCATATCCATCCCCAACTCTGTCACCAGAATCGGGACGCATGCTTTTGATAAATGTACAGGGTTGAAGAGTGTGGTCATCGGGAAATCGGCCGTCAGCATCTACCATTATGCATTTATAGGTTGTGACAACCTTGAAATGGTTACCTGCCTAGTGCCTGAACCGCCTATCATCAATGTCAATGTTTTCAAGAATCTGTATGAGCAGGCGGTCCTTAGGGTGCCTGCAGAAGCGGTAGAGGCTTATCAAGGAGCTTATCCATGGAACCAGTTCTCGGAAATTATTGCCATTGATCCCTGCGAGGGGGATGTGAACCTGGACGGTTCGACAAGCATTGATGATGTCACATGCCTGATTAACCAGATTCTGAAAGGGGGTGACACCGATTATAGCGACGTGAACGGTGACGGCCACGTTACGATTGACGATGTCACGATACTCATCGATATGCTTCTTTCAAGCCAAAAGCAGTGACAGAGCCTGACTTGCGAAGATTCCTACTTTGATGAAATTTGTGCTCTAACGGACTGTCAATTAAAAACTTTTCATTATCTTTGTCAGCTTGAGAGTGTTGCTTAAGAATATGTTGTTTAACCTTAAAATGACAAAAATATGATGAATCTAAAGTCATTTAAAATCTTGTTCCTGCTGGCTTCTATGATCCTGTTGGGACAAGCCGCTTCAGCTTACGACTTTGAGGTCAATGGCTTTTTCTATAACATTAACGAAGACAGTACCACGGTAACTTTGACGACCGAGTCTGGCTCTTTCGGCAGTTATAACGTTGTTGGTGACCTGATTCTGCGCAGGACAATCACCTATAATGGTACTGCCTATACGCTAACAGCAATCGACAGGTATGCCTTCGACAAATGTGAGGAGATGACAGCTGTCACCATTCCCAATTCGGTGACAAGGATCGATGATGGTGCATTTTATCATTGTTCCAAGCTGGAATATATTGATATGTATGAGAACAATATCGACTTTGTGGGTTATGATGCCTTCAAGGGTACGAAGTGGTTAGACAATCAACCTGATGGCGTTGTTTATGTGGGTTCTGCCGCCTATCTTTATAAAGGCACTATGCCTGAAAACACCAGCATTGTCATTAGAGAGGGCACGACATGTATCTCGGGTTATGCATTCCAGAATTGCAGGAATCTGACGGAAATTACCTTGCCGAATTCAGTCACGACCATTGGCTACAGATCATTTGCACAATGCCGCGGTTTGACAAGCATCACATTACCTGAGAATATTCAAAGCTTGGGATGGGCGGGATTTGAGTCCTGCACTGGCCTGACAAGCGTGACCATTCCTGGCTCATTGCCCGTCGTAGATCCACGAGCATTCGCTGGATGTACTGCCCTGACGAGCGTTATTATCTGTAATGGTGTGACGGGTATTGACTTCTCGGCGTTTGAGGACTGCTCGGCTTTGGCGAGTGTTTATATTCCCGAGTCTGTTACGATGATTAGTTATGAGGTGTTTGCAGGCTGCACGGGCTTGACTGATATTCAGGTTGCAAGCGGAAACCCGAAATTTGATTCCCGAGATAATTGTAATGCGATCATTGTCACTGAAACCAATCTTCTGACTGTGGGTTGTTCCACTTCATTCATCCCCAATACCGTTGAAACAATCGGATACTATGCTTTTCAGGATTGTGCATCCTTGACGAGCATATTCATCCCTAGCTCGGTCACCATGCTCTATGGAAACTCGTTCGCTGGTTGCACTAGCTTGACCAGTATCCGAGTGGACAATGCCAACACGGTATATGATTCTCGTGGTAACTGTAATGCAGTCATCGAGACGGCGACCAATACATTGGTGGCTGGATGTAAGGCCACGGTTATTCCCAGCTCTGTCACCACTCTTGGTTTGAGAGCGTTTAAGGATCACAGAACGCTGACCAATATTGTTATCCCCACGTCTGTCACCGAGATTGGTGACCATGCATTTGATGGCTGTTCAGGATTAGATAGCATTGATATACCCCTTTCGGTTACTAAAGTTGGCAGATATTCCTTCCATGACTGCACTGGCTTTACTGATCTGGTTATTCCCAGCTCCATTACTGAAACTGATTATTGTACATTCAGCGGGTGTTCAAACGTGAAAAGCCTGACGCTTCCCGAGACGCTGACAAGAATAGGCTATATGTCATTTTCTGAGTGCATGGGTTTGACGAACGTGACCATTCCCGCTTCAGTGAATTATATATCAGGATATGCGTTTAGTGGATGTTCTTATCTTAGAACTGTTACCTGTTTGGCTACGGAACCGCCTTACTTGGGACCTTATAACTTTAGTACTTTCAGCAGAACGCTTCGTGTTCCCATTACAGCCGTTGATGATTATAGTACAGCCGAAAACTGGAGCAAATTCACAACTATTGAGGGCATCTTTGTTCCCGGAATGCGTTTTGAGGTGGATGGCATCTATTATGAGACGACAAGCGAAAATACTGTCAAGGTGACATACCGGGATGAAAACTATAACACCTATAGTGGTAATGTGGTGATACCCGACTCGGTTTCCTTTATGGAACATTCGTTTGATGTGACTGCAATTGGCGAGCATGCTTTTGATGATAGTGATATGCTGGAAAGCGTCAAGATTCCCAATAGTGTAACCACCATCGGTATGCAGGCTTTCCAGGGTTGCACCAGCTTGAGGAACCTTGAGATTGGAAGTGGCGTGGACTCGATTGCCGCTCAGGCATTCAACTATTGCAATGCTTTGGCATCGGTCAAGTGCATGGGTATGGTTCCTCCCAAGATGGCAAATGTGAATGTCTTCTCCAACAAGGCTTACAGCCAGGCAGTGTTGTCGGTTCCCCTGACTGCAATCGATGATTATAACGCAGCCGATTATTGGTACAGATTCTCGACGATTGAGGGATTTGGCCCTGCTGGTGACCTGAATGGCGATGGCGTGCTGAGCATCGGTGACGTCACACTGATGGTTGACCTTCTGCTCCAGGGTGCTGGGGCTTCTGTCGCCAATGGTGATGTGAATGGCGATGGCATCGTGTCGATTGGCGATGTGACAAGCCTGATCGACATCTTGTTAGCAGGAAATAATTGAAAATAATAAAGCTTCACTAACAGTGGGCGCGCAGCGTTTGGCCTGTCGCGCCCATTTTTCTCAAGTATGGTAAAACCAGGAGGCGAGGATTGCGATAGATCGTGTGTCCGCTGGAAAGTGACAAAAAAGATTCGTTTCTTGTCATGTTCTTAGAAAAAAGCATTATCTTTGCATCAATAAATTGAACGTGTTGAGGTTCCCAGCCTTATGCAAGGATGGGATGAAAAGGGAACCAGGTGAGAGTCCTGGACAGTACCCGCTGCTGTAACTCCCTTGACAACACATCGCGCGGCATCATGCCACTGGTTGCAGACACTTGAGCGTGTGCATCATCACCGGGAAGGCGCCGACGCGATGGGGGAGAAGTCAGAAGACCTGCCTCCACACGGCCAACTCTTGTGGTTCACGCGGCATTTGGACCCTGGCGAAGTGGGATGATGCAGAAAGCGCCTTCTGCCCATTTTCTTGAAGTCATCACTGGCTCCTTCCAGCTGCTTGTATGTCGCATGATTCACAATTGGATGTGAAACAAAAAATTAGATGCGATATGAAGAAATTGTTACTTCCCGTGCTGATGGCAGTGATGACGGTGGCTGTGGCTAACGCTGACAATTCGCCTTACATCGCCCGTGTGTATGACTATTTGCCCGCTCCCGGACAATTTGTGAATGTATTCCCTGCTTATCAACCGGGTTTTACCCAGGAGGACATTAACGCTCAACTCGAGGCGTCGTTGTGTGGCGGCTTGAACGGCTCTGTCAGTCTGGGTAGCTATGGCGGCTACATCATTTTCGGTTTTGACCATCCGGTGATCAACAAGCATGGCTATGACGTGAAAATCTACGGTAACGCCATGCAAAGTGCCGCCGTGACCGATATGCAGGGTGGCAGTTGCGAGCCGGGCATCATCATGGTGGGCGTCGATGTTGACAAGAACGGCGTGCCCAGTGACGGTGACAAGTGGTACGAAATCAAAGGAGCGGATTATGACCGTTGTCAGCACGGTTTTGAAGTCACCTATTTCAAGCCTGACGAGAACAAGGAACGGGTGCCTCACGAGAGCTGGGGTTTTATCAGCGATACGACTTATGTCGCCTGGGTAAGTAACGACCCGGATCTCGCCACGGGATATGTGTGGCGCAATACCTTCCACAACCAGCCCTATTGGCCCCTGTGGAAAGAAGATACGGTGCTCACCTTCAAGGGTACACGTCTGCCCAATACCTCAATCGACATGAGCGGAGGCAAGGGTAACAACTGGTTTCAGCCTTTCTTTGGCGAAGGCTATGTGGATAACCTGCCGAATAACCGGGAACCGGGATTCATGATAGATTGGGCGATAGATGAGGACGGCAATCCGGTCCAACTTGATCATATCGACTTCATTAAGGTATATAGTGCACAGCTGGACTATTGCGGCTGGTTGGGTGAAGTATCGACCGAGGTGTGCGGCGCCGAAGACCTTCATCCTGATGCTGAGGCAGATGAGCCTGGTCCTGGACCAAATGATTTCACGTTTACCAATGGCATCATCTTTGTCAACGAGGACCGCTACGGGCCAAACCAGGGATCACTCAACTACTACAACTATGACTACAACGAGATGGAGTACAACGTCTTTGCGATGGTGAATCCTGATGAGAAGTTGGGCGTGACCACTCAGTTTGGACAACTCTTTGGCGACCGTCTTTTTCTCGTGAGCAAACAGGCAAATACAGCTGAGGCGTCGGGTAGCACCGTCGGCTCCCGTCTCGCTGTGCTTGACGCAGCCACCCTGCAGCAGCAGGGCCGCATCCTGCGGTTCGGCGAGTCGCCCGACAGCGTCTATGATGGGCGAGCCTACTGCGCAGTCACTGCCGACAAAGGCTATGTCTCGACCAATGCGGGCATTTTTGTCATTGACGTGCCCAGCATGAGCGTCGTGGGTTCCATTGACGGCACTCTTTCCAGTGCTAAGGGTGACTATAATAGCCTCTATAAGGACCAGTGCGGTGACATGGTGCGCTTTGGCCAGTATGTGTTTGCAGTCCAGCAGGGTAGGGGGCTTCATGTGATTGATCCCGCCACCGATAGGATTGTAACCACATTGCCATTCCCCGACATCGTTACCGTGTTTGTGACGGCTGGTGGTAATCTGTATGTGGCTAATAATTCGCGTGAGATTTATGATTACAGTGGTGGCCCCTATGTGGCCGACTTTACCCGCATCGATCCAGTGACCCTCCAACCCGCCGAAGTCCATTCGCTCGATGGCATGCATGGCGCGATGAGCTCATGGGGTGCATGGCGTGCACGCATGGTGTGTGTTGATCCACGCGCTGAACGAGTGTATTACAACTATGACGAGTATCAGAACTACATCAGTTCCTATGACTTCACAACCCGCTCATTTACCGATAAGCTTATCTCTTTGCCTGAGGGCGTAGAAATCAATTGGGATGGTACCAAGGAACTTCAGGGGTTGTATTCGTCGGCAATCAGCTTTGATCCGCACACGGGCGACATGGTAGTGCAGACCATTGAGGCTGCGCCCCTGTCATACCAGAATTTCAACCACAACTGGGTACTCTTCTATGATGCCAACACGTTTGAACTCAAGCATCAAGTGCGCTTGCAGGATGCCTACTGGTTCCCCTCGATGGCGGTTTATCCCGATGTGGCTGACCCCGTTGTGGTCGTTCCCGAAAAGGTATTACAGGAGGGTGATATCGATGTGGTTGATTTGCTGCATGCCGTCAGCGATGCCGACAATATGTCAGCCCTGGCTGTGACGACTGCCGCTAGTGCTGATGATTCGGTGGCACGCGCATGGGTTTCTGGACTTAACTTGATGGTCGAGGCGGTTGCCTATGGCAGAACCAGAATCACCGTTACTACCGACAGTAACGGCAAGTTGGCGAGCACCTCGTTTGTCGTTACCGTGACAAAGGCATCAAAGCCTGGTGACGTGAACATGGATGGTCAGGTGACCATTGCCGATGTGACTGACGCCATTGAGATACTATTGGGCTCGGTGCTCACGGTTTATGATATGGGAGCTGCTGACCTTGACCATGACGGCAAGATCTCCATTTCTGATGTCACAATGCTCATTGATATGCTGCTGAGAGAGAATTAATTAGAATGTTTTTATCGTTTAACCTAATAAAATTTAACAAGATGAAGAAGATTTTTACTTTAGTTTGTGGCGCCCTGCTGGCATCAGCCGCGTGGGCAGATGTTGTTACCCTTGACTTGAATGCCAATATCAATCCTGAGACGCTCGAGTTTGGCGACAATGGCGTGTGGACCGGTTGCTATAACGACGTGGATTATACTTGGCTTGAGTTTGGTGAAGGTAACTACGAGTTCCTGCTCTCGCACCTTATCGATGGCGAGGGTGCATCATGGGGAGGTTACTATTGGGATGGCTTTACTCCCGCTATTGGCGGTGATCAGTCCGATTATGGCGCACCTGGCTCCAGCGCAAGCTGGACAACCAACTTTGGCGGCTGCATGGCTGGCGGTGGCTGTGTCATAAATGAAGACGGCACTGTGAGCGCCGATCCCGCACAGCCCTATCTGGTAGCCTATTACAGCAGTTGGGCAATGGAGGGCAATTCCAATCAGGTGATGTTTACTGAAAACAACCGTAACACGACCTTCACCCCTGTTGGCGTGTATGTGTGCAATCACCCCTGGCCTTATTATGGTTGTGTGCATGGCGATGGCGCTGCACGCGCGTTTGAGGAGGGTGACTATTTTGAGCTCGTGGCTGTTGGTGTTGCTCCTGATGGTAGCGAGAAGAGCACCAGCATCAACTTGATCGAGTTTGTTAACGGTCAGCTCCAGGCTCTCAACGACTGGACTTTCTTTGACCTGTCGAGCCTCGGCGAAGTGACCTCGGTTTACTTTACACTGAATTCAACTGATACAGGTGCCTATGGTATGAACACGGCATCCTATTTCTGCATGGACAAGTTCCAGGTGTATACCTCAGTTCCCACTTCGGTTGAAAGTATCAATACCGACAAGCAGGTAGCTGGTGTACAGTATGTCAACCTGTTCAACCTGTCGGGCATGACCAGCAACAAGCCCTTTGATGGCGTGAACATCGTGGTGACCTCCTATACCGATGGCACCACGGCCACCGCTAAGGTGATGAAATAATCACGAAGGAAAATTTAGTATCAAGTATATAGTAACCAATGTTTGTGAGGGTGCGTCCCAGCGGCACTGCCAGCCGTCAGGACGCACCTTTTTGTTACTACTGTAAATGGTAATTCTTCAACACATTAATAATATTATTATTAAGAGATGTGTAATCCAAAAAAATCTTCTTTTACCTATCCGTTATGTCAATTTATTGGATTACCTTTGCAGCCGATTTTTAAAGAAGCTACAGAAGTATGGCAAAAAACTTAGTAATCGTCGAGTCTCCTGCCAAGGCAAAAACCATCCAGAAATTCCTCGGCAGTGATTATAAAGTGATGTCGAGTTTCGGGCATATCCGCGACTTGCATAAGAAATCTTTTAGCATTGACGTTGAGAACGGCTTCAAGCCGCTATATGAAATCCCCGAAGACAAGGAAGACCAAGTCAAGAAATTGAAGAGTGAGGCAGCACAGGCCGATGTCGTATGGCTGGCAAGTGATGAAGACCGCGAGGGAGAGGCTATTGCCTGGCACCTGTTCGAGGTGCTCGGTCTGTCTCCTGAGAACACACGCCGTATCGTCTTCCACGAGATTACCGAGCCGGCCATTCTCGAGGCTATCAAGCATCCCCGAGGAATTGACCTGAATCTGGTTGACGCACAGCAGGCGCGCCGTGTACTGGACCGCATCGTGGGTTTCGAACTCTCGCCGGTACTGTGGCGCAAGATCATGCCGGGTCTCTCGGCTGGTCGTGTGCAGAGTGTGGCTGTTCGCCTTGTGGCTGAGCGCGAAAAGGAAATCAAGGCTTTCAAGAGCGAGCCTTATTATCGCGTCACTGCTCAATTCGTTGGCAACGAGGGCGAGTCGTTCTCGGCTGAGCTCAACCGCCACCTGCCTGACCATGATGCCGCATGTGACTTTATTGAGCACTGCAAGCAGGCCAGTTTCCAGGTACGCGACGTTGTTGTCAAGCCACTCAAGCGAGTGCCTGCTCCTCCCTTCACCACCAGCACACTCCAGCAGGAGGCCGCACGCAAGCTTGGCCTCTCGGTCAAGCAGACGATGAGACTCGCTCAGCGCCTCTATGAGGAAGGTTTGATAACCTATATGCGTACTGACTCGGTCAACCTCAGCAAACTGGCGCTGGGTACGATCAGCAAAGAAATCAAGGAGAATATAGGTGAACGTTATCTCAAGGTGAGACATTATCGCACCACCAGTAAGGGCGCTCAGGAGGCACACGAGGCCATCCGTCCCACCTACATCAGCAACCACTCCATCACCGGCACGCCGCAGGAGAAGAAGCTCTATGACCTGATCTGGAAGCGTACCATCGCTTCCCAGATGGCTGATGCCGAACTCGAAAAGACTACGGCCAACATCACCGTTGACGGACGCAAGGAAATGTTTGTGGCCGAGGGTGAAGTTGTGAAGTTTGACGGTTTCTTGAAGGTGTACTTCGAGAGCACCGATGACATGGATTCCAAGGCTGTCAATACCGATGTGCATACCCTGCCGGTGATGACCAAGGGCGACCAACTCACTGCTGATGTCGTGACCGCCACCCAACGTTTCACCCAGCAGCCTATCCGCTATACCGAGGCTTCGCTTGTCCGCCGCCTGGAGGAACTGGGTATCGGACGCCCGTCAACCTATGCGCCTATCATTTCAACCATTCAGGAGAGGAACTATGTCGAGAAGGGCGAGGATAAGGGACAGAAGCGCGAATACGAGATCATCACCCTTAAGGGGGGTAAGGTGACCACGGGCAAGAAGACTGAGCTCTATGGTGTCGAGAAGGGTAAACTTATCCCCACCGATGTGGGTATGGTAGTTAATGACTTCCTCGTGAATTATTTCCCCTCAATCATGGACTATAACTTCACTGCCAAGATCGAGAATGAGTTTGATGAGGTGGCACAGGGTAATGTGGTTTGGAACAAGGAAATTGCCGACTTCTACGAGAACTTCCATCCCAGTATCAGCAAGGTGTCATCGTTAAGGCTTGAACACAAGGTGGGTGAGCGCATCCTGGGCAACGATCCCAAAACAGGTCTTCCCGTGATGGTCAAAATCGGTCGCTATGGGCCTCTGGTGCAAATGGGAAGTGCCGATAACGAAAACAAACCCCGCTTTGCCTCATTACAGAAGGGACAGAGCATCGAGACGCTCACGCTGGAAGATGCTGTCAAATTATTTGAATTGCCCCGCAATCTTGGTGAGTTCGAGGGTAGCGAGGTGACCATTGGCGTTGGCCATTACGGACCCTATGTCAAGCACAATGGCAAGTATGCGTCTATTCCGCAGGACATGTCCCCCACGGCCATTACCCTTGATGAAGCCATTGACTTGATCAAGGCTCAACGTGAGGCCGAGGCCAAGAAAGTGCTCAAGACCTTTGACGAGGAACCTGATCTCAAGGTCATGAATGGCCGCTATGGTCCCTACATCGTTTACATGAAGCAGAATGTAAAAATCCCCAAGGGAAAAGATGCCGAATCGCTCACACTTGAGGAGTGCCGAGAAATCGTTGCAGACGAGGCAAACATCTCAAAGGGAAATGCCCGTAAACGCTCTACTAGAGCACGTTCGGCTGCTTCAAAAACGGCAAAAAAGAAGTAAAAACCATAAAGGTTTACTTGAAGCTGAGCTGGATAAACAATTCTTGCGCAGCTTTTTAATTTAGTTGCGTTGTGTGAGCCCTAAGGAAAAATCATTCTAAATATTGTTTTTTTTTCGTTTTTAGGGCTTCTATTAGAAAAAATCATCGTAACTTTACCGACTGGAGGGAAAAACGACTCCATGAGGCGTTTTGAAATCCGCCGACACTCGCAAGCTATTTGTTTGTAAAGCAAGTAGATAAAATGCAAAACATCAAGTATTGATAGAAGTTTATGCTAGGCCTGGGTGTTGGCTTTGAATCGATAAAAACAACAAAACAAACCGAAACTAAAAAACAACAGTAAGATTATGTCTTTTTTCAAATCAATCAAGAGCGCATTTGGCGGTTCCGATGGTGACGATTATGACGTTTTTGGTCAGCCCACCACGTTTGTGAATCCATTCAGCAAAGATAAGAATGTGAGCGATCACGAGCATGAGAAGGACGAGGTGGTCATTGAGTTGGACCAGCAAGAGGAGTATGCAATCGATGCTGAGTTCGCCGATAGGGCCGCCCGTCTCATGAACGAGCACACCCAGGCTGTCATTGACATGCTCAAGGGCAACTGGAAGAAGGAGCGTGAGAACCTCATGAAGATGACCGAGGACGCCAAGAAGATGGTCGAGGAGTCCAAGGAGAAGATGCAGGTCAACGAGGCCAACCGCCGTCAGGCACAAACTAAGGTTCAGGACCTCACCGCTAAGGTCTCTGAGCTGGAGGCGTCGCTCGAGAAAGTTGACATCGAGAAAAAGAGCCTTGAAAGCCGCATCAAGGCGATGGAGGTGCGCAGTGATGGTGCCGATGAACTGAATAAGAAAATCGAAGAGCTTAATGCCACGATAGAAGAACTGCAGGCTAAGCTGGCAGAGAAGGAAGCCGAGATTGAGCGCCGCGACAGTATGCCCTTGCCCGCCAACGATGGTCCTACCGTAGAGCAGCTTTCCCAGCAGATTGAGCAGCGTGACGACCTGATTGAGCGTTTGCGTGGCAATATCTCTGAAATGGAGGACAAACTGAATGCGGCCGCCGAGGAGCTGAAGGGTGCTGAGGAACTCCAGAAGGCCGTTGAGCAAGTCGAGGACTTCAAGGACAAGAAGAATGCTGAGATTGCATCATTGCGTCAGCAGATCATAGATTTGCAGAAGCGCTCGTCAGAGTTTGATGAGATGCGCAAGGCCCACATCGTTCTCAAGGAAGACAACGAGGGTTTGCGGAAAACCATTGAACAGCTTGAGCAGACCGCTAAACAGAATGCCGAGGTGCAGAATCGTCGCAGCATTGAAACCGGCAACCTGATTGATGGCCTCAAGCAGCAGCTGGCATCAATGACTGCCGTGGCAGAGGATTTTAAGCGCAAGTACAACTCCCTGAGCGTTGACGGAAATGAGAAGGCCGCAAACTTCGCCAAGATAACTGCCGAACGTGATGACGCAAAGGCTGAACTCAAGCGCACTCAGGTGACTCTGCAGAAAAAACAGCATGAGGCTCAGGCGATGATCGATGCTATCACTGAGAAGGATCGCCGTATTGCCGCCCTCAACGAGCAGGTCGAGGAGCTGAGTAAGGCGCGTCAGGCCGCTTTCGCTGATTCCGCATTTGGCAACGAGGCAGCTGGCGACAATGCCCAAGATGATCCTGCCATGCGTGCTATTGACGATATTGATTGGGATGATGACGGCTCCATGCCTCCCCATCCAGGAGAAGATCCCCGTCAGCTTTCGCTGTTCTGATCTTTTCCCATCGTAATAGACACGTTATATAATATATATAGTGGGAGAGTGGTCTGTTCGGGCCGCTCTCCTCTGTGTTTTTTAGTGCGTCGTGCTGCGGACTGTGCGGTTCAGGCTGGAAGGAGGCAAGCCAAAGGCTTGCCGGTACCTCAAAATCCGTGTTGAACCTATGGATTTCCGCCCAAAACGCCCTTGAATTGCAAAAATAGGTTAAATAATAGACTTTTTGTCTGAAATATTTGGCCGGTTTCGGGAGTGGCTGTAATTTTGCATCGCTTTTGCGGCTCACAAGATGTCAAATTGCGTGAGCGA
>CAMYUW010000046.1 GCA_947302275.1 uncultured Prevotellaceae bacterium | reverse complement strand
GCAGGTCGAGGAAATTCTCTTTCTTGCAGATGCCGCGCAGCATGGTGGGCAGCTCAATGTTGCCCGCATCCTCCTCGGTGAGGCGTTTCCACTCGTGGAAGAATTCCCACTTGGAGTCGATGGTGCCCACGCGGGCCTCCAGCCCGTTGCTGAACATCACCATAGCGTTGTGGTAGAACAGTTGCGGGACGGTGTCGAGGTAGTCGCGGTAGTTCTTGTTAAAGGCGTCCTCGACTGCCACATCGTGGTTCTTCAGCTCCACAAACAGCAGCGGCAGACCGTTGACAAAGCCCACGATGTCGGCACGGCGCTTATACAGCGCGCCCTGCACCCACAGCTCCCGCACGCACAGGAAGTCATTCTTCGCGGGCGAGGCAAAGTCGATGACCTTGGCACGGACTTCCTCGGTCTCTCCGCCGGGCTTGACGCGCGTCACGGGCACGCCGTCACGGATGTACTGGTACTTCTGCTCGTTGATCTGCATCAGCGTCTGGCTGCTCATGTACTCCGTCATGCGCTCGATAGCCTCGGTGACCTGCTGGCCGGTCATCCAGGGATTCAGCGACTTCAATGCTTGGGCAAAGCGCCCCGGCAACAGCACCTGCTTGTAACTCGTGCGCCCCAAGGTGCCGTCCAGCCCCAGCACTTCATCAAAGGCATACGCCGCCGACCACCCCAACTCGTTCTCCAGCAGTTCGGCGGCACTGGCCTGTATCAACTTATCTTCACTGAATTCCTTCGACATAATTCGCTAATTAATTTAAATTGGTCTTCCTTTTTTGGCTGCTATAGGGTCTGCAACATGATTTATTCTTGTGTAAGTGCTGTATTCCTTTTTAGCAGCGTAATGCTGATTAATCAATCTATCCACTTCTTGAGACGTCAATTCGCCCTTAATGTTCTTGATGGCAAGTTCTATCAAATAATCTGAAACAGTCAGGCCGTCAACAGCTTGCAGGCCAATGGCGGTCTGCCAGGCGATAGCCTTCTCACGACGCTCGGGCTCCCCTTGGCGAATGTACTCGTCCAAGTCCTGAATGCTATATTTGTTCTCGTTATCCATGCTCAATAATCCTTTCTATCTATTTCTGATAAATCTATCTCGTCAATAAAATCTATCAATTCTATAGCATCTATCAAACGTCTATTTCGGCGCTCATCAGTTTTGGCAGGAGACGGTCTCGGGCCTCGCTGAGGTTGCGGATTTGGGTTGAAAGATTTCTAATCTGATTTATATATGGACTTGACATCTTTGAAAAGCTGTCAAGTATATCATTACTAGGCATAACAAAAGGCATGTTCTTGATTATCGTTGAATTGACGGCTTTTGAAATTCCTGAAGTGTTTCCAAGCGAATCATAGTGATAATTTCTTAAATACATCAAAGTATATTCTCGCCAGTTATCACCATCCCGCATAAAATGAGCAATAGCCTCATTGGTGCACATGGGCTTATCTGCAATGGAGACCCTTCCAACCGTTAATTTAAAACTCAATAGGATTGTTCCCTCGGGTACTATTTTCACGTTGAAATGATCACACGCTTCTTGTGTCAATCTCTCATTTGTCGTATTGACAAACATGACATCTTTCATATCAGATATTGATACCCATGGAACGTCTTTATCATCGGTTGAAAACCAACTGCTTTCCGCTCTCGGTGGAGTTTTACCGATGGACATTGTAAAGAAGTCCTTTGCGCTTTTCTTTTCCCATCCTTGGGGGAGGTTGTTGATGATGGGGGTGGATTGGTGGCCAGGGAAGCGTAGGTCAACGAACCATTCTTTGTAGAGTCGTTGTGCGGCTTCTTCGAGCAACTTGATTTGGCGCTGGTAGTTTTCTATCAGGGCGTCGTAGCGGGAGAGCACCTCTGCGATGCGGCGCTGAACATCAAGATCAGGTAACTGAACCTTCATATTCCTGAGAGACGTCAAACTGATAGTTCGTTGTGCTGCTCCTAAAGCGACAGAATCAGCTTGCATATAAAAATCTCTCGACAGCATCACATAATAGAGATAGCGAGAATCTACAATCTCATTATTTGGCCTTAGAATGGCGATATGTCTTTGGAACACAAATGGTCGATTCTCTTTTATAAGAACAGGTTTTCCAAAAGAGCCAACTACCGAATATATAATATCATTGACTTGTGGCTTCCTAATAGAGTCAAGATTATTGTAATACTCGATGGGAACAAATAAGGTGTTTTCAAAATCGATGTGATTAGTCGAGTCTATATTGGAAATCGTTATGAATGGAATTCCACATGAGGATTTAGGTGGTGGCAAATGGTCACCATCTGAAATACTGTAACAACAATCTTTTAATCGCCATTCGGTCATGCGTTGTCCTCCTTTCTGTTGGGCTCTGGGGCGTCTTCTTGCTCGTAGTAGTAGGAGTAGTCGATGCCCTTCATAAAGGTTTCGCGGTCGTTGATTTTGTCGGTGAGGGCTCCTTGCAAAAGACGGTGCAGCATGTCGGGGTCGGTGGCGCTCAGCACCATGGCAGCGAGGTAATCGCGCTTGGGGATTTGGCTCCAGTCCACACAACGGCTAATGCGGTGCTTGAGCAGCAGGTCGAGCCACAAGCGTGTGCTGCGTCCGTTGCCTTCCATAAAGGGGTGAGCCACGTTCATCTCGACATATTTGGCCACAATCTCGTCGAAGGTGTCGTCGGGCATACGATCAATCTCGCGAAGTGACTGAGGCAGGTACTGGGCGTGGCAAAAGGTGAAACCGCCCTTAGAGATCGTCACATTGCGGATTTGCCCGGCGAAGTCATACAAGCCGCCGAACAGGTAGCCGTGAATCTGCTGCAGGCCCCGCGTGGTGCCCACCTCGATACTGTCCATGAGGCCGCTCTCCCACAGGGTGTAGGCCTTGTCGCGGCTCTTGCCATCGATGGAATCGCTGTCGCTGGCAAACCAGTGCACAAAGTGGGCGGCATTGGTATTGGGGATGTTCTTGGCCAGCAAGAGCACGCCGTCGTAGTCGAGCACATCGGTCAATCGATGTTTGCCGTCAGGAGCAAGGAGTTTCAACTGGTTAGTGACACTAACCACTTCACTACCCTGCTTGCGCAACTTGGTCTTGAGATACTTCCAGTAGTTGCGCGTGCGCGTGTAGTCGTCCTGCCCGTTGATAGCCCCGACAACGTCGAGCACTGAGAACCACCACTTGCTCTGTTGGTCGTCCCACACTGCCCGCACCTCGCGGCCGTTATAGAAGCGTATCGAGATTTTCCTCATTTCAAGTCCTCCCATGCTTTTAGGATGTCGGTCATGCGTTGTCCTCCTTTCCTATAATCTGCCAGTGGCCATTTTTGTTGCTGCCCACGCGGACGATAAGGCCTGCTCTTTTCAGTTCGCCCAAGCGGCGCTTGACGGTGGCCTCTGAAACGCCGATGCGTTGACCATATTCGGCGTAATTCAAGCTGTTGTCCTGCAGGATTGCCCGATATAACTTCTCTTTTATCGGGTCAGAGAACGATTTTATCGGGTCAGAGGCGGACTTTATCGGGTCAACCTCCTGTGAGCGCTTGAACTGCTCAATCTCGTGACTGATGTTGCGGATATGCTCATCGAGCATAAACTGGCGGAACGGGATCAGGCTGTCCTGCTCTCGTGCATCCACCAGAGCCTGGATGTATTCTGCCTTGTCTTCCTTGACAATTTTGGCAGGCACCAGTCCAAACTCAAATTGCAGATGGTTCATTACCAGTCGGGACATGCGGCCATTGCCATCCACCCACGGATGAATCGTCACCAGCTGATAGTGTGCATCAAAACTCAAGAGATATTGGCTGATGATATCGGATGAAGCCATCAGCTGCTGGCGGCGTTCGTTCAGCTGTGAGCAAAACTCTGCCAAACGGGACGGAACCTTCTGGAAATTCATGTAGGAGCGGCCACCGATACCTGCCGTCACACCCACCAGCCTTAAATCGCCCCGGGAAGCATCAAAGCTGCCCTGTGCGGTATTGTATTGCCCACCCGTATTCTTCATCACCAGTGCTGAGAGGCTCTTAAGCATCTCGACAGAGAAATCGGCATGGTCGTGGGCCAACCTCATCGACTGCTCATAAGCCGCCTTCAGGTCAAGGTTCATCATCTGCTCTTGGATAGTGCGTCCTTTGGCCGAAATGCCCTCGTCAAACAGCAACTGATTCTCGATTTCGGTCACTGTGCTGCCCTCGATGGCGGTGGAATGGGTAATGATGGAATAGAGATAGAACTTCTGATAGTCTATCTGGTCGGCAATGCCCAATCTCTTGTGCTCGTCGAGCAGGCGTAGCAGTTTTTCTTCTTGAGTCATGATTGAGCCTCCTTTCTTGTTAAGTCCTCCCATGATTTTAGGATGTCGGTCATGAGGGCGTTGGCCTCGGTGTTGAGACGGGCAAGTTCGTTGTGAATCTCGGTCATGCGCTCGTGGAAGTCCACGCCGTCGTCTTCCTGTTCGGCGACGCCGACATAGGCACCAGGGGTAAGCGAGTAGTTCTTCTCCTCGATTTCTTGGATGGTGGCGACCTTACAGAGGCCCAGCACGTCCTGGTACTCGCCCTCGCCGAATTTCTCGACGAGCCACTCAAATTGCTTAGCCGTCTCAACGAGATCTTCCCAATAGGCTATGGTTTCGTTCCATTCTGCCTCAACTTGCTTTTTCTCCTTGCGGCTTGCGCCAGCAATGGCCTTTTTGGCGTCTTGCTTTTCGCGTTCAAGACAAGCACTAAAGCGAGTTGAAAACTCTTTGTCTCCGGTCTTGATAATTTCTTCGAGACGTTCATTAGTGAGAGGTGCAGAAACATTATCGAGTATCTTTAAATAGTCATTGAGTAATGTTCTGTATTTTTCGGTCTCGCCACGGTAGAGGTGGACGATGGCCTGGAGGTTGCGCAGCTGCCACTCGCTCCACTCGTTGAGGGTGCGGTCCACGACGGTGTAGTAGTTGCGGGCGTCGATAAAGAGCACCTTGTCACGGTTCTCGGGACGCTTGGCGCGGTCAAAGAACCACAGCGAGCACGGCAGCGAGAGTGTATAGAAGAAGTTGTTGCCCACACTCATCATCACGTCCACATCGCCCGTGCGCACGAGCTGCTCGCGGATGTCACGGTCCTTGTTGGCACTGTCGGTCGCCGAACTGGCCATCACAAAGCCTGCACGGCCGTGGTCGTTGAGGTAGGCATAGAAATAGCTTATCCACAGGTAATTGGCATTGCTCACCTCTTTCTTTTTGGCATTGACGCCCGGCAGGCCGAAGGGCAGTCGCCCGGCAGCAAAGGTGGATTCGGCCTTCACCTTATCGACATTGAAGGGGGGATTAGCCATCACATAGTCGCACTTGCCCGCCAGGTTGTGGGCATCGTGGTAGAAGGTGTTGGCCTCGTCGCCCGAGATGATGCGGCCGTTCAGGCCATGCACCGCCATGTTCATGAGACACAGCTGGGCATTGTACTCCACCTTCTCCTGACCGTAGAAGGTCATCTGGCTGTTGGCGTTCATGCCGGCAGCGTTGACGAAGTCGCCCGTCTGGACAAACATGCCGCCGCTACCGCAAGCGGGGTCAAGCATAACACCCTGCTTGGGCTCCAGCACGTTGACGAGCATTTTTACCAATGACTTGGGCGTGAAGAAGACGCCGTCGTCGCTGGCGACCGCCTTGGCAAACTTGGACAGGAAGTACTCGTATATGCGCCCGATGATGTCGCCGCCCACTTCATCGATGGTCTTGTTGTTGAAGATGCGCAGCAACTCCCGCAGCAGGTCGTCGGCAAACATGGTGTAGGTCTTGGGCAGCACACCCGTCAGCAGCTCGCTTTGGTCCTCGACGAGCTGCATGGCATTGTTGACCGCCTCGCCCAGCGAGTTGATATCGTGACCGTCCTTGCCCTTGAGGTGGGCATCCAGGATGTTATCGGGCAGGTTGACCAGATAGTCGAACTGGGCCTCGCGGGGCAGGTAGAGCGCGCTCTTGGCGGCAAAGTCACTCGGCTCGACAGGCATCACGCGCCCGCCGCGCATGGGACGGCCCTGGAGGATCTCGGCCTCGACCATCTTATAGCGACTGTAGGCATAGCGCAGGAACAGCAGCGCCAATACCGGCATGCAATATTGGCTGCTGGTCAACTTACTGCCCTGACGCAGCAGGTCGGCCGATTCCCACAATTCCGCTTCAAGTTTCCTGATATTTATCATGACGAAATGTTTTCTGAGTGGTTGAACGTGCATTATTTCACGTCGGCTTTTCAATTGCAAAGTTAGTGAATTATAGCGAGATTACAATGCTTCTGTAGGGTAATTTAGCGATGGAGAACTTTTTGGTATTGACAAGCAAGAACCGTTTGTTCTATCTTTGGGATGCAATGGGGCTATTTGTGCTTTTAACATTCCCCCCGCTACTAGGTGTGTTTGACTTTCTTGATGTCATTTGAAGCCAGCCGCTTCGGAATCAGGTGTTTGCAAAATTGATGGCATAGATTGGCCTATTTGCTTTTTGACAGAAAATATGGATTGAATTAGGCAGAGTTGAGAAAATGTTGTAACTTTACAATCCGAAAAAATTGAAAGAAGAGACATGAAATTCAGCGATGTTTTAGGCAATGAGCAGGCAATAGGGCAGATCAGGCGGATGATTGATGCTGACCGTTTGCCCCATGCTTTGTTGCTCTACGGGGAACCGGGAATACCCAAGCTGGGCTTGGCCATGGCTGCAGCGCAGTATCTGCATTGTAAAAACCATGTTGACGGCGACTCGTGTGGCGTGTGCCCGTTGTGCCGCCAGCACCAGTCATTCAACCAGGTGGATACCCATTACAGCTATCCCTTCACCAACCGTAAGGGCGACAGCACCAACCCCTGTGATGCCAACGACTATATTGACGAGTGGCGTGAGTTTGTCACCAATTATCCCGTGGAGGATTATCAGGCTTGGCTCACGTTGTTGAAGAACGACAACGCGCAGCCACAGATTTTTGTGCGTGAGGCCGAGAGCATCATGCGCAAGATGACCTTGAGCGCCTATACTGCCAAGTACAAGGTGCTGATCATGTGGCTCCCCGAGAAATTGAAGGAGGAAGCGGCCAACAAACTGCTGAAACTCATCGAGGAACCATACGATGACTGCAAGTTCATCCTCGTGAGTGATAACGAAAAAGGTATCTTGGGCACCATTCTCTCGCGTTGTCAGCGCATCGAGTTGAGGAAGCCTTCCACGCCGATGGTTGCTCAGTACTTGGTTACCCGTTACGGTATGGAGATGCAGGATGCGCTGGCTCTGGCTGCCCCTGCCGACGGCAATGTCACCATGGCCGAGCGCATGGTTCAGACGGGCAGCGAGTTCCATGAATTCCGTGAACGTTTCATTGAACTGATGCGTCTGTCCTATCAGCATGACCTGGCTAAACTCAAGCTGTGGAGCGAGGCTGTCAACGAGATGAAACGCGAGAAGGCCCGCCGTTTTCTGGCTTATGCAGTGCGCCAGGTGCGTGAGAACTTTATCTACAACCTGCACAATCCCGAACTCAATTACCTCACACGCGAAGAGGAAGCCTTCTCAACCCGTTTTTCCCCATTTATCAATGAACGAAACGTGGAGGGAATCGTTGCCGAACTGGACCGCGCCAGTGCCGATATCGCGGGCAATGGCAACGGCAAATTGATATTATTTGACTTGACCATCCGTCTCTCTATCCTTATCCGCAAATAAATGCTATGAGCAATACACCTTTCCTGTTGCAAGTGGCGCGTCACTATGCCGCTGCCGCCTCCCTTGAGGACTACTGCTTTGTGTTTCCCAACCGCCGCAGCGGACAGTTTTTTGCCCATTACCTGCAACGGCAACTAGTCGCCGACGATGCCAGCCGGCCACATCTCATGCCGTGTGTGACGGCAATCAACGACTTTATCGCTGAATTGACAGGAACCACCAGTGCTACCGATATCGAGATGATGTTTGCGCTCTATGACGCCTATTGCCAGGCAATGGGTGATGAGGCGCAGGAATTTGACAAGTTCATTTATTGGGCACAGCTCATCATCAGTGACTATAATGATATAGACAAGTCGTTGGCCGATGCTGATGGGGTGTACCGCAACTTGAGCGAACTGCACGACTTGAGCAGCAATTATCTCTCGCCCGAGGTGCAGGAAAAGGTAAAGAGGATATTTGGTGAAAGCTTGTTTACCGCCTTTTTTGATACCCGGGTCGATGCCGACCTGTGGCGACGTGTCGCCAGTAACGGTAATGGTCAGTCGGGCGATAATGACGAAGCAGCGGGCATCAAGCAGGAGTTTGAGAGCCTGTGGAGGGCATTATCAACCATCTACCACAATTATCATGAGGCGCTGCAACGTCGAGGTGTCGTTTCACCGGGCATGCAATTGCGTCAGGCGGTTGAGCAGCCACAGTCGTTGGTTCGTTACCACAGGCTCGTGTTTGTGGGCTTCGGTGTGTTGTCGGCAGCCGAGATTGAGCTTTTTGAGCGATTCAAGCGCGACAACGTGGCTGATTTCTGGTGGGATAACGCAGGTCTCCAGCGGCAGTTGCTGGTCGCGCCCCACGATCCCGGAGCATTGCTCATAGACGGTTACTGCAAGCGTTTTCCCGCCCCAGTGCCGCTGGAATCCATCGGAGATGCCTTACCCGCTATCAGGGTGGTCGGGGTGCCATCGACCATAGGGCAGGCCAAAGTGGCCTTTGACGAGGTCGCACTGCTGCACGGCAAGAGTATCGAGACTGCCGTTGTGTTGCCTGATGAAAATCTGTTGGTGCCGTTGTTGCACTCGGCCCATGATATCCATGACATCAATGTGACGCTGGGTTACCCCCTGCGCGGGTCGGGTATAGTCTCGTTGATGCACATTGTGGCGCGGCTGCATCATCAGGCAAGCCGGGATAGGGACGAGTGGACCTATTACCGCGAGGACGTCAATGACATTTTGTCTCATCCGCTCATCAAGACTTATTTTGCCGATGAAGCCTTGTCGATGACCAGCAGGCTTGCAGTCGCAAACCGTTTCAGGGTGCCTGCGCGCGAGTTCAGCCAGTTGAGCTTTTCTGACTTGTTCAAGCCGGCCATGTCAAGTGCCGGCTCCATGAGTGAGCAGGAACTGCAGACCGATTATCTGGATCAGCTCCTGTCGTTCTGTAATCTGTTGATGGGCAAGATGCAACAGCCGTCTGAAGATGTCGATGACGATGCCGAAAACAGTGACGTTGAACTGTCATTGCAGCAGGCTTTTCTGGCCATGTATATCGATGTGCTCAATCAGCTCAAGAGTTCGTTGGCCGAGTGCAACAGGACTCTGCAACACTCGACTGTGTTCTACCTCATTGACCGACTCACCGCCACAGCCGTGGTGCCGTTCACGGGAATGCCCTTAAAAGGGCTTCAGGTGATGGGCCTGCTCGAGACCCGCAGTCTTGATTTTGAGAATATCATCATTCTGTCGATGAATGAGCGCATCTTCCCCCGTCGTCGCAGCATCAATTCGTTTATCCCCAACTACATACGTCGTGCCCTGGGTATGTCCACCATCGAGCAGCAAGAGGCCATTGTCGCCTTTAATTTCTATCGTCTGCTCAACCGTTCACGTCATGTGTCACTGATCTATGACTCAAGTAGCCAAAGCCTGGGTTCCAGTGAGCCATCGCGTTTTATCGCCCAGCTTGAGAAGGTATATGGGATCAAACTTGAACATGTGGAGGTGGCGATCAAACCTAGCACTTCGAACCCTATCGAAATCACTGTCCCCAATCGTGAGGGCATGTTGCGAGAACTCTATACACGCAGTGCCGCGCCCGATGGCTCGGTCAAGTATCTGTCGGCTAGCGTCATCAACAAGTATATCGCTTGTCCGCTGGCGTTTTACCTGCATGTGGTACAGGGCTTGAATGATGACAATGAGGCGAGTGACTTCATGGACAGTGGCTCCTTTGGCAACATCATCCATGACACATTGAATGACTGTTATCGTGTTGATGATAAGAGTGATAAGGGGCGTGTGTTCACACGGGAAGATATCGACTTTTTCAGGAAGCGTCATCTCGAAGCCGCGATTGTGCGCAACATCAAGAAGCACTTGCTCCATGTGCCCGCCGACAAGCTCGACAGTGACACTTCTCCGCTCAGGGGCGAGGCGCTCATGATTGTTGACACCATCAAGAGTTATGTCAATTTTGTGCTGGATTATGACCTGGATTTAATCGATAAGTATGGGCCTTTCACCGTACTGGAGTGCGAAAAGAGGCATGATATACCCTTGCTGCAGGTCGGTGATGAAAAATTCAACTTTACCTATAAGCCCGACCGCGTTGACTGTGTAAACGGTGTAGTGCGCATCGTGGACTACAAGACTGGTGGTGACGTGACTTGCTTCAAGCCCGATGAAGAGTTGGGAGAACTGTTCAACGGGAATATGGACAAGCGGCGCAAGGCCATTTTGCAGTTGTTCCTCTACTGCTACGCTTACATGATTGAGCATGACGATGTGGAACAGGTGATGCCCTGCATTTACAAGGTATCGTCGATGGAAGACAGCGGTGTGCTTGAAGGTGGTGAGAAAACGGCCGATAAGCCTCAATATGTATTCAAGATGAGCGATGCTACAGCCAGAGCATTTATCAGACGCATGGCAGATACCATCAAGGGGATGTTTGACAATGATTTTGTCCAGGCTCCCCTGGACACCAAGTCTAATTGCTGCAATTATTGCCGGTTTATCGACATCTGCCGCCGTATGCCGCAAGAAAAAAAATGGTAACAGCCATTGGGGCTGTTACTCATTTCTTGTGTTGCTGGCGTGCGATGTCTTCGTTCAGGCGGTCCTCGTCATCCTGGGTCCACAGGGGATTGTCTTCCTCTTCCCAGTCAAAGGCATCGTCCAGAGGCATCGGGTCGTCAAATCCAAAGAACGCGTCATCGGTGAATTCCTGAAGTTCACGTCCTTCTTTCTTGGTGGGGCGGCCCATACCGCGCTGGCGGTTGACAAAGCCGTCAATCTTAACCATTTCCAAGATGCGTAGCTGGTCGGCACTGGTCACGTTCTTCAAGTACAATGGTACCAACTTGGCGCCCACGCGGTTGTTAAGCAATCCGATCACTTCAAAGGAGTAGGTGATGGGCGGCTTGCGCACGTCGATGCGGTCACCCACCTTGATACCGTGGGATGGCTTCACCGTCATGCCTCCGATGGTTACGCGGCCCAGCTTGCATGCGGTGGTGGCGATGGTGCGTGTCTTGAACACGCGTGTGGCCCACAGCCACTTGTCGATTCTCACTTCCTTCATGATCTCACTTGTTGTTATAGTTGTTCATCGCAAACGTTACGCCCGACAGGCAGAAGGCCTTGATGGCATCAACGGCGATTTTTGCTCGTTCGGGCAGTATGGCAAGTTCTTCGGGGGTGGGGTAGCCCAGCACATAATCCACTTGGGCTCCCGGCGGAAAGTCGTTCCCTATGCCGAAACGTAACCTGGCCCACTGTTGGCTCTGCAACAGGTCGTTGATGCTCTTCAAGCCATTGTGACCGCCATCTGCGCCCTTGGGACGGATGCGTATCTGGCCGAAGGGCAACGCGATGTCATCGACGATGACCAGCAGGTGGTCGAGAGTGATTTTTTCCTTAATCATCCAGTAGCGCACAGCCTCGCCGCTCAGGTTCATGTAGGTGGAAGGCTTCAGCAGTACGAGTTGCTGGTTTTTCAGGCGCATCTCGGCCACGGCGCCATAACGTTGCGTCGTGAAAACAATATTGGATGCCTCGGCGAGAGCATCCAATATTGTAAAACCAATGTTGTGGCGGGTACCTTGGTATTCAGCACCAATGTTACCCAATCCGACAATAAGGTACTTCATTATTCAGCAGCGGCTTCGCCTTCAGCAGCCTCAGCTTCCTCGCCCTCAACAACGGCGTTGGCAGCAGCACGGGTAGTGCGTACACCGGCAATAACGAGATCCTTGGCGTTAACCAGCTCGTAGTTGTCGAATTGGCAGTCGCGAACCTTGATGGTCTTGCCAATCTCCAGATTGTCCACATTGAGGATGATGGTCTCGGGAATGTCCTTGTACAGACCTTTAACCTTAACCTTCTTCATGCTCAGGTAGAGCTTACCACCAGCCTTAACACCGACGGCGTGACCCTCGAGGTGAACAGGAATTTGAACAACGACGGGCTTGTCCTCGCTAACCTCCAGGAGGTCAATGTGAAGAACAGCGTCGCTAACGGGGTGGAACTGCAGGTCCTTCAGGACAGCCTTGCGGGTCTGTCCGTCGTAGGTCAAGTCGATTACATACACGTCGGTGCTGTAAATCAACTTGCGAACGTCGGCGAAGTTCACTACCAGGTCGGTGGTGATGATGCCCTTGCCGTCACGGCCAACGGGAACCACCTTCTCACCAGCGAGCAGCTTGCCATTGTACTTGCCGTCCTTGTCGAGCTCAACGAGCTTGCCACCATTCAGGACAACGGGAATCTTGTTCTCCTTGCGGAGGGCCTTAGCGGCCTTCTTGCCGAGGTCGGTACGAGCCTCTGCGTTCAATTGAAAAGTCTTCATTTTTAATTGGTTGTGTTACTCAAAATTAAAGTAAATGGTTATTAAAACGCTTCCTTTAATTTCCCATCACACTGGAAACTTCAAAAAAGCGGGGCAAAGATACAACAATTTTTTTAACCGGCAATGCCAAGGGCTATAAAAATGAATGTCAGCCGTCCTATTGAGGATGCTGACATTCATCATGTTGCTGTATCTCTGTTCGAGAATTAGTCAACGTTCAGGTTGACACGCTTCAGGTCGATGGCCTTGAGATCCTTATCGGCAGCAGCAAGGAACTGGGCAACAGTCTCCTTGTTCTCGCCAGCCTCGTAAACCTGCTCCATCAGGACGTTCTCCTGATAGAACTTGTTCAGGCGACCCTGAGCGATGTTCTGAATCATCTGCTCGGGCATGTTGGCCTCTTTCTGCTTGGCGGTCTCGTCCATGAGCTTCAGTGCCTCGGCAACCTGCTCCTCGGTCATGTAACCCTTGCGGATAGCCTCGTCGCGGTGCTCCTCGGTAGCGCAGTAGTAGGGGTTGAAACCGGCCTTCTTCAGGGCGTTCTCAACAGCCTTGCTTACCTGCTCGGCACGGGTCTTGTCAACAGCCATGCGCAGCTCCTCGTCGATTACCTCTTGAGAAATCTGCTCGCGGGTGGCCTTGATGGGGTTCATCGAGGCAACCTGCATAGCGATAGCCTTGGCTACGTCCTCAGCCACGTTCTCCTGGTTGAAGGCAACAGCAGCCGACAGCATACCGTTGAAGTGGTTGTAAACAACGGTCGTGGGGGCATCCAGGCACTCATAAGCGCCCAACTCCATCTTCTCACCGGTGATACCGCTCAGTGCGGTGATCTGCTCGCTCACGGCCTTGCCGTCCATCTGAAGGGCGTTCAGGGCTTCGAGGTTAGCGGGCTTCTGGGCCATAGCGAGGTCCAGGATAGCCTTGGCGAGGTTGACAAACTTCTCGTTCTTGGCAACGAAGTCGGTCTCACACTTGAGGGCGATGATAGCAGCGAACTTGCCGTCGGTCTTACCGATAGCGATACCCTGAGCTGCCTGACGGTCTTCACGCTTGGCGGCGATGGCCTGACCGCGCTTGCGGATCAGTTCCATAGCCTTGGTGATGTCGTTGTCGCTCTCGATGAGCGCCTTCTTGCAGTCGCTCAAGCCTGCGCCGGTCATGTCGCGCAGTTTCTTGATGTCATTGATGGTTACAGCCATAATTCTGTTGTAATTAACTAATTTTTTAGTTGTTATTATTGGGAATTATTCCTCTGCTTTGGGTGCCTCTTCGGCCTTGGGAGCCTCATCAGCTGCGGGAGCTGAACGGCGAACGCGCTGGCGGCGGGGCTTGGGAGCCTCTTTTACCTCCTCGGCATCGGCCTCGGCGTCCTTGTTGTCGATCTGCTCAACCTTGCGCTCCTCGAGACCTTCCTTGATGGCCTCGCAAACGGTAGCCAGGATGATGTCGATTGACTTGCTGGCGTCGTCGTTGGCGGGGATGACAAAGTCAACATTGTTGGGATCGCTGTTGGTGTCCACGATACCGAATACGGGGATACCCAGACGGTTAGCCTCGGCAACGGCGATGTGCTCCTTGAGTACGTCAACTACGAACAGGGCGCTGGGAAGACGGTTCAGGTTCTTGATAGAGCCCAGGTTCTTCTCCAACTTAGCGCGCTGACGGCTCAGCTGCAGCTTCTCGCGCTTCGACATGTTGGCCATGGTGCCGTCGGTCTCCATCTTGTCGATGGTGTCCATCTTCTTCACAGCCTTGCGGATGGTGGTGAAGTTGGTCAGCATACCGCCGGGCCAACGCTCGATAACGTAGGGCATATCAACGCTCATGGCACGCTCGCGGGTCACGTCCTTGGCCTGCTTCTTGGTGGCAACAAACAGCACGCGCTTGCCGCTCTTGGCAATGTTCTTCAGCGCGTTTGCTGCCTCTTCCAGCTTAGCGCTGGTCTTGTATAAGTCGATGATGTGGATACCGTTACGCTCCATGAAGATGTAGGGCGCCATAGCGGGGTTCCATTTGCGTTTCAGGTGACCAAAGTGGCAAGTAGCCTCAAGCAGTTGGTCAAAATTAGGTGTCTGCATTGTTTTTTGTTTTTTAATAAATTGTTTACGTTCGACTAAATCAATCGCATAGTAGCCACCGCAGTTCCCAGTGTGAGTCTATGCGATTTGGATACTAAACTCTTCAATAAACCGGTCCCAACTCGTGAGACAAGGCTTATTATATAATGTAGAGCAAGCATCGGCGCCACGGCGATTGCCGTGGACCGTGTCGTCATGCGGCGATTAACGCTTGCTGAACTGGAATCTCTTGCGGGCCTTGGGCTGACCGGGTTTCTTGCGCTCTACAGCACGCGGGTCGCGGGTCATGAAACCCTCCTTGCGCAGTGCGCTCTTGTCCTCGGGGTTGATCTTCACCAGGGCGCGGGCGATAGCGAGACGCAGAGCCTCGGCCTGTCCCTTGTAACCACCACCGATGAGGTTAACCTTGATGTCATACTTCTCGGCTGCATCCAGCGTGCTAAGCGGCTGCTTAACGATGTATTGCAGGATGGGGTTGGGGAAGTAGTCTGCCAACGGGCGTTTGTTGATTGTGATTTCGCCAGAACCTTCGTTCACATACACGCGAGCGATAGCGGCTTTGCGGCGACCTACTGCATTAATCTGTTCCATGCTTCTTATTTCAGTTTGTTGATGTCAATAACTTTGGGATTCTGAGCCTCATGGGGATGCTCGGGGCCATTGTAAACGTGTACGTTCTTCAACAGCTGGGCGCCCAGACGGGTCTTGGGCAGCATACCCTTGATCACCTGCATGTACAGCGGGTGCATACCCTTGCGCAGGTCTTTCTTCTTCTCGCTCTTGGCTTGAAGGATGGCGGGAGTCGAGAAACGCTGGCCACCGGGATAGCCCGTGTAGCGTACGTACTGGTGCTCAGTCCACTTCTTGCCGGTCATCTTGGCCTTATCGGCGTTGATGATGATCACATTGTCGCCACAATCAACGTGGGGAGTGTAGTTGGGTTTGTACTTGCCACGCAGCAACTTAGCCACCTTCGAGCACAAGCGACCCAGGATCTGGTCGGTAGCATCAACTACCACCCATTCCTTTTGAACGGTTTCGGCATTAGCCGAAATGGTTTTGTAACTTAAAGTATCCACTTTTAAAATCCTAATTAATAGTTAGTTAATTACCCAAGCAACGCCCTGCAGGACGGCCAAATCCCACATGACATTGCCCTAATGGGCTCTTACTTTGGTAATAATCGGCGCGCAAAGGTACTGCTTTTCATTTTCCTGACCAAAATATTTCTTCTCTTTGCCAGACCATTTTGCCAAAATCGCCATCAAATCCTGAATTTTTAACAAAGATTAACTGATTGGTTTACCCTTAAAGTGAGTTTTTTGGGGCCTTGCCAATAAAAAATGACACTTTTTTCCCTGTTTTTAACCGAGGCAGAGCCCCGGCCCAAGGGACAGTGGAATGGTGTCTCGTGGGCCAGGGCTCTGCCCTGGTGGTGATATTACTTCTCGATGCGGATGCGGGCGTCAACGGCGGTGACGTGGTCGGGACCGGCCAGCAGCGGGTTGATGTCCATCTCCTTGATTTCGGGAGCGTAGTGCAGCATGGTCGAGAGGCGGCAGATAATCTTCACATAGGTGGCCTCATCAAGACCTTGCTTGCCGCGTGTGCCCTGGATGATCTTGTAACCCTTCAGGGAGCGTACCATGTGCTCGGCCTCGGGCTGCGACAGCGGTGCGAGACCAAACTGCACGTCCTTCAATACTTCGACGAAGATGCCACCCAGACCGCACAGCACGTTGTGGCCGAAGGTGGGTTCATACTTGGCGCCGATGAACAACTCGGTACCGCTGATCATCTTCTGAATCATCACGGCGGTGGCGTCGGGAATCTGCATCATGCGGTCGAACTCGGCCTCGAGCTGTGCATCGTCCTTGACGTTGAGCGTCACACCGCCCACGTCGCTCTTGTGCACGGGACCAACGACCTTGACAACGATGGGATAACCCATCTCGCGGGCTGCAGCAACGAGTTCGTCACGGTTGGCCGAAACCTTCTCGGGTACGACGGGGATAGCGGCTGCCTGCAGCAGGGCGCGCACGTTGTCGGGAGCGATGTAGCCGTCCTCCTTGATGCCGTCGATGATGGCACGCACGGCCTTAACATCCACCTCGGGACACAGGTTGTCTGTAGTGGCGGGCTTGGGCGTGTTGCTCACGCGGATTAATGCCTCGGCCAGGGCCACCTCATCGGCAAAGTTCACATGACCCTTGTCAATGAACTCTTTCACCTCGCGACCAGCGATGTTCAGACACGGGAGCACGGGGAAGATGGGCTTCTTGCAGGTGAGCATCTTCTCGTGGAGCACGGCGTAGGCATCGTCACAGGGTACCAGACCCGGTGTGCCGAAAATGACCACGATGGCGTCCACATTATCGTAGCGCTTCTCGCAGAAGTCGATGCAGATGCCCAGGTGCTCGGGAGTACCAGTTGCCAGGAAGTCGATGGGGTTGGCTACCGATGAACCGGGATAGAGCTGTGCCTTGAGCTCCTCGCCGATTTTGGCGTCGAGCAGGGGCACGTTCATGCCGCCCTTGGACAGGGCATCGGTCAGCATCACACCGGGGCCGCCGGCGTGGGTGACGATGGCGACATTCTTGCCGGTCATTTCGGGCAACGTGAGTACGCAGCCGATGGTGGTCAACTGGTCACGCGAGTAGCAGCGCACGATACCGGCCTTGCGGAACAGGGCATCAACAGCGGTGTCACTCGAAGCGATGGCTCCCGTGTGACTCGATGCGGCACGGCTACCACTCTCGCTGGAACCCGACTTGACGGCAGCGATGCGGCAACCCTTGCTGATGAGCGAACGGGCATGCTTGAGCAGGCGCTCGGGGTGGGAGATATTCTCGATATAGAGCAGCTTGACTTTGGAGTCACGCTCGGGGTCAAAGTTTTCATCCATGTATTCCAGCACGTCCTCGATGCCAATCTGCTTGCCGTTGCCAATCGACCATACGCTGTTGAACTGCAGACCCTTGCTCACACCCGAGTCGATGATGAACACGGCGGTAGCGCCCGAGCCGCTGATGAAGTCAGCGCCCTTGGGGCTCAGTGCGGGGATGGGAAGCGTGAACACGCTGTGATGGTTGGTGGTCAGCAGGCCGATGCAGTTGGGACCGATGAGTGCTGCACCATACTTCTCGCAGGTGTCCAGGATGTGCTGTTCCAGAATGGCACCCTCGTGGGTCTCCTCGCCAAAGCCGGCGCTAATGATAATGAACGCGCGAACGCCCTTGTGCTCAGTCAGGTAGTCAACATACTCGGGGCAGTACTTGGCTGCCACCACCAGGATGGCCAGGTCGGCGTTGGGCAGGTCCTTCATGTCGTGATGGGCCTGGATGCCTTGCACCACGTCCTCCTTGGGGTTGAGAACGTAAAGGTCACCCTTGAAACCGCCCTGCTTGAGGTTGCGCACGATAGCGCCACCGGGCTTCTGCTCGTTGTTGCTGCCGCCAATGACGACAATACTCTTAGGATTCAGTAATTGCTGGTTAATCATTGTAGTTATTTTAGTTTTTAGTTTTAAGTTGTCAGTTTTAAGTTAAAGGTCTCTCAATTTCCGCGGCAAAGGTACACAAAATAATTATCAAATACCTATCATCAATCTGCTAATTACCGCAACCACATCAAAAAAAGGACAGAAAATCCATTAGTCTCCCCCCACGCAAAAAACCTGATGCCCCATCTCCAAAATCAAAGCCTTGTCCCGTGGACCGAGGCTCAGCCTCGGTTAGAAATCCCCTCTCAAGCAGGAAAGTGTCAAAAAATTGGACACAAAATCGCAAAAATGGCCGTCCAGCCCACTTTTTTCTCGAAAAATATTTGACAGCCCAAAGCCAGCCTTGTACATTTGCAACTAGAACAAATGCGGCCTACCACCCTCACATTAACAAACGCTCATTGACGATGACAGAGGTGTTCAAGAATATCTTCTATTTTGCAAAACGCTTCACGGTCCCTACCTTCCTGAACCTGCTGGGCCTGGTGGTGGCATTCTCGTCGTTCTACCTGATGATGACGCAAATCATCTATCAGGTTACCTACAATCATGACGTGGAAGATTACAAGCGGATATATCGGCTTGACACCGACTATATGGTCAATGAGTATGAATTCCATAACAATATTCACTTTCCTTTTGTCAGAGCCTTGGACAGCCTGCCTCAAGTAGAATCCGTGTCACTGATCAGCTATTCCTACGATGACAGTTTCTTTCCCAACATGTACAGTGTTTCATTCCGGAACAAGGATGGAGAAAGAATGAAATCATCATACTTCTTTTGCAACAAGACCGCCCTCAGCACGCTTTCCAGCAAGATGTTGAGTGGTAGCATCGAGTGGAAAGAAAATGAGCCCTACAACCTGGACGCCATCATCCCTGAGAGCATTGCCAAGCAATATTTCGGGAAAACTGATGTGGCCAATGACACGATGTGGATTGATGATGGGGACGGTACACAAGCCCAAAGTTTGTTGATTAAAGGTGTTTATAAGGATTTCCCGACGAACAGCGAATTGAAGAACGGTATCTTTATTTACATGGGTGACGAGGGGTATTTCAAGCACAAGTTTGATGTCTCCTTTTCGTGCTTCGTCAAGTTTAAACAAGAGCCCAAAGATGTGGAGGCACTGAACAGGAAATTCAAAAAAGCCGTCTATAACATGATAGAAAGAGACGGTTGGGAAAACTATGCTGCAGTTGATAAAATACCGAGTTACAAGCAACATGTCAAGAACACGCATTTTCGTTTCACGCCTCTAGCATACAGCTATTTTGAGAGCGGTGATGATAGTGCCGGAGAATATGGCTACAAGGCCATGTTCATTGTCATGGTTCTTGCCTGTCTGCTACTTATCATTTTGGCTATCAACCATTTTATGAATTTCACGATAGTCGAAAGCCCAATGCGTGTGCGCAGCATGAATACGCGCCTTGTACTGGGTGCCACTCGTCAACAACTGCGTTACGGCATCTTTGCCGAGTGCGTTGCCATCTCTCTGTTCGCTTGCTTCATTGCCTTGATGATATGCAGCCTGTTGGGATTATCGCCTATTGTGGATAAACTGACCGACGGTAGCATCTCCCCCTTTAAGCATTGGGCGCTTTCGTTGTTGATGTTCATCTTGGCGGCAGCCGTCGGTATCGTGGCTGGCACCTATCCTGCTTTTTTTGTCACCTCATTTGTTCCGGCTATGGGACTGAAAAGTAATTTCGGTCTCACGCCCCGAGGCAACAAACTGCGCAAAACCGTCTTGTGCATACAACTGTTTGCTTCGTCCTTGATGATGATCTACATGGCCATATTAATCGATGAACATCACTATATTTTCAAATCCTCTTGCGGGTTCAATAAAAATCAAGTTCTCATTTCGAGGTTACCCATTGAAACCGATAGGAATGAGAAACAGGAACTGTCTGACGAACTCACAGCTTTGCAGGGTGTCAAGTCTGTGTCATTTTCCGATGGCACGATGGGATTGGCCGATGTCCATTACAAACATGGTATATATGTTAACAATAAGGAATTGGTGTTGGAATTTACAGCAGTTGACACTGAATATCTGCGCACCATGGGAATTAAGGTGATTGAGGGGCGCGATTTCATTGCTACCGACACTGCGGCCATTATCGTCAGCAAGTCGGCACAGCAGCAATGGGATTGGATAAAAATCGGAGAGAGAATTCCATTTAGCAAAGGAGGAGACAGTGTGACTGTTGTCGGCGTTTGCGAGGATATCCGTTATAACACTACCCGTTTGCTTAGCAATCAGCCCTTCTCCTGTTTTCGTCACACTTTTTTGAGCGATTTTTGATGTTCTGAATTTCAGCAG
>CAMYUW010000045.1 GCA_947302275.1 uncultured Prevotellaceae bacterium | reverse complement strand
TTGAAATCGGTTCTTCGAACCGCTAACATCTACGATGTTTCACCGGACAACAATGGTTTAATTTCTCGGCCGCAAGGCCGATCATAGTTCTAGGCGCGAATTATGACACTCCTCCAGTGCTGCTTTTCTCGGATTATTACATCGCAATCACTCGGGCACACTCTTGAGGGTCTGACGGATGGCCTCGTCGCTCACCCTGTAGTTGATGAGGTCTCCATTCAGGTATTGTTCATAGGCGCTCATGTCGATCAAGCCATGTCCCGACAGGTTGAACAGGATGACCTTCTCCTCGCCCGTCTGTTTGCATCTTTCAGCCTCACGGATGGCGGCAGCAATGGCATGGCTGGATTCGGGAGCGGGGATGATACCCTCGGTGCGGGCAAACAGCAAACCAGCCTCAAAGGTCTCGAGCTGCGGGATATCCACACCACGCATCAGCCCGTCCTTGAGCAACTGTGAAATAATCATTCCGGCACCGTGATAGCGCAAACCGCCCGCATGGATGTTGGCAGGCTTGAACGAGTGTCCCAGGGTGAACATGGGCAACAGGGGCGTGTAACCGGCCTCGTCGCCAAAGTCATAACGGAACTCGCCTCTGGTCAGTTTGGGGCAACTCTCGGGCTCGGCAGCGATAAACTCGGTCTGCTTGCCGTCCTTGAGATTGTGGCGCATGAAGGGGAAGGCAATGCCGCCAAAGTTGGACCCGCCGCCAAAACAGGCAATCACCACATCGGGATATTCCCCGGCCATAGCCATCTGCTTCTCGGCCTCGAGCCCGATGATGGTCTGATGCAGGCCCACATGATTCAGCACCGAACCCAGGGTGTACTTGCAGTTGGGAGTCGTAGTCGCCAATTCCACGGCCTCGGATATCGCTGTGCCCAGCGAGCCCGGGTGCTGCGGATCACGGGTAATGATGTCCTTGCCGGCACGGGTAGACATCGAGGGCGAACCTGTTACCGCGGCACCGAAAGTGCGCATGATGGAAGAGCGGTAGGGTTTCTGCTGCATGGAAATTTTCACCTGATAAACCGCCGATTCCAAGCCGAACACCGATGCGGCATAGGCCAGTGCAGCGCCCCATTGGCCCGCTCCGGTCTCGGTCGTAACGTTAGTGGTACCCTCCTGCTTGGCATAGTAGCACTGGGGCAGGGCCGAGTTGATCTTGTGGGAGCCCAGCGGGTTGACCGACTCGTTCTTGAAATAGATATGGGCTGGCGTATGGAGAGCTTCCTCCAGGGCATAGGCACGCACGAGCGGCGTCGAGCGGTAGGCCTTGTATTTCTCCAACACCTCGTCGGGGATGGGGATGAAGTCATGCTCGGTATCCAGCTCCTGCACACAGCACTCCCGCGGGAAGATGTGGGCCAGATCGTCCACGCCCAGCGGCTGCTTGGTTGCGGGATGAATGGGAGGCATGGGCTTGTTGGGCATGTCGGCCTGAATGTTATACCATGCGGTGGGTAACTCGTTTTCCTGGAGGATAAATCTCTTCTGTTTCATTTTGGTTATTTAATTAAGTGAATAAAGTTATTGGCTATAAAATTTTAAAGGCCTGTCGCAAGTACGACAGACCCTTATGATACGTTTGCAATCTCATGACTGCACATGGCCAGGCGACTCACGACTTTTTCAATCTTGAGCTACGCCACCACCAATATGCAGAATTCATTGACATTTCTATTATCATTTGCATGTAATTGCGCCGCAAATGTATATTGTTTCTCTTATCAATCCAAATAAAATGACAAAAAAATCACGATTGGACTCAAGAACTATAAAAAACAGTATGATGCCACCCCGTGAAACAGGAATATTTTGTGTGTTTCGCCATGTAGTCAACAGGCCGCCACATGAGAGACATTTTGTGCAATAATTTGGACTTGTTGCTAAAAAAGACTAACTTTGTGACCAACAAACAAAAATAATAACCCAAAAACGAATACAAAGACTATGTACACTCAAGAGAACGGATTCTACATTGCGCACGGGCCAAACGGGCCCATCAGCATCCTGGGCAACATGGCTAACCGCCACGGCCTCATCGCCGGTGCGACAGGTACAGGAAAGACTGTGACCCTGCAAGTGATTGCCGAGAGTTTCTGCAAGGCCGGAGTGCCCTGCTTCATGGCCGACATGAAGGGGGATCTATCGGGAGTGAGCCAGCCCGGCAAGATATCCAGTTTCATCGAGAAGCGGTTGCCCGAGTTCGGCATCGACAAGGAGAGCCTCACATTTGAGGGTTGCCCCGTGAGGTTCTATGACGTCTTTGGCGAACAGGGAATCCCCATGCGAGCCACCATCGGCGAAATGGGACCGGACCTGATGGGACGCATCCTGGGGCTGAATGATACCCAAACGGGCGTGCTCAACATCCTGTACCGCATCCTCGACGAGAAGGGCGTCCTGCTCGATGACGTTAAGGACCTGCGTAGCGCCCTGGACTGGCTTTCAAGGCACGCCAAGGAATATACGACCCAGTATGGCAACGTGGCTCCCGCCAGCATAGGCGCCATACAGCGGGCCCTGCTGCACCTCGAGAACCAGGGTGCCGACAAGTTCTTCGGCATCCCGTCGTTTGACATTCAGGACCTGCTGGCCACACGCGACGGCAAGGGCGTGCTGAGTGTCCTGGCTGCCGACAAGCTGATGATGCAACCCAAACTGTATTCCACCTTCCTGCTGTGGCTCATCAGCGAGCTGTATAGCACATTGCCCGAGGTGGGCGACCTGGAGAAGCCCAAACTGGTATTCTTCTTTGACGAGGCTCACATGCTGTTTGAAGACACGAGCAAAGCGCTCACCGACAAGATTGAGCAAGTAATCCGCCTGATCCGCAGCAAGGGCGTGGGCATCTTCTTCATTTCACAGTTGCCCACCGACATTCCCGACATCATCTTGGGCCAACTGGGCAACCGCGTACAGCATGCCCTGAGGGCCTACACGCCGCGCGACCAGAAGGCCGTCAAGGTGGCTGCCGAGACTTTCCGGGCCAACCCCGAATTCAAGACCGAGGACGCCATCCTGGAGCTCGAAACAGGCGAAGCGCTGGTTTCGTTCCTTGACGAGAAAGGTGCCCCAAGCGTCGTGGAGCGCGCCAAGGTGCTCTTCCCGTTGAGCCAGATTGGTGCCATCACCGAAGGACAACGACTCGACATCATGAACGCCAACAGCGACATGACCCGCAAGTACAAGGAGGCTCAAGATAGGGAAAGCGTGTTTGAGATATTCGCCCGTGAGGCCGAGGCCGAAGCCAAGGCTGCCGAGGAGGCCGCTGCAGCCAAGGAAGCCGAGAAGGAAGAGAAGTCCAAGAAAAAGGAGAAAACCATCTGGTCCAAGGTCTGGAAAGCCGTCGTTACCGCCATTACTGGCACACTGGCAACCATTGCCGGCAAGACGGTATCCGATGCCATCACCGGCAAGAAGGGCAAGAACACCAGCGTCAAGGATGCAGCAGGGCGGGCAGTGAAAAACGCCACCAGTGCCGCTGGACGACAGATCCTGCGCGACATCCTGGGCAATGTGGTCAAATAGTCTTTAAAGGCCCATTCAGCGACTTGAAGAAGGGTCCCGAAGCGATGGCTCCGGGACCCTGTTTCGTGCTTAGTGCTGGTTTTACTAATGCTATCAGCCTTTGTGTAATGGTTGTTTTATTATGGTTGTTTTACTTATCGTTGTCTTCTTGTCTCTGTAATCGTGTTGTCACTCACAGGCTTGCCGGCACCATTCGATAGCAATGGTTTGTATTATTCTGGTATTGGTCTGTTTTATTATTAATGTGCGGCAAAAGTCGTTGTCTAAAAGTGTGTGGCACCGGCAAAGCCAAATGAGCGAAATATCAACATTATTACATTATTAATTTCATCTTTACTGTGAGGGGCCAAATTCCTCAAAACGGCCGTCATTGTAGAAGACCATGATATTGACCACACGTCGAGCGTCGGGCGATGCAGCACCGCGTGTCATCCTGCCAGCCGAGTTGCTGCGCATGATGCTCTTGATGGCCTCATTCACCGAGGTAGGGGTTGCCATGCGCTGGACCGACTTAGCGGCAGGACGGAAGCCATTAGCATTGTCTTCGTCATCAAACGAGATAGCACGTTGGCCCATGTCATCCACAAGGTCATTTGCAGACTTTCCACTTGCCGACATGCTATCGTCACTTGCAGCTCCTTCCGAACCATTGGTGATCATCTCACCGTCACCGAACAGGAGCCACATGATGTTGAGCGTGGGATATGCACGATGTATCTTGGCGATCACCTCATCGCTCACTTTCTTGTTGCGGCCATTGAGCAACTGGGAAAGCGTCGGACGAGGTATCACGCAAGTGTCCGCAAACTGGGAATTGGAAATCCCAGCATGATCCAGGAACTTTTTTAATCTCGATACAATATCCATTTAAGAACAATTTTTAGTTCGTGCTCAACCGCACGAGAGTGCAATAAATCTGAACTCAAAAATATCTGGTTCAAAACTACGACTCGGAAAATCCCGAAAATCGTCCCAAAATCAAAAAACGGACTGTTTGGTTTTCTTAATTTTGGGATTGCAAATTTAAAACGAATAATTGAATTCACCAAATTTAAAAACGAAAATTTTAAAATTTGCAATTGATTTTTCCAAAATATGGCAATTTCAGGCCAATTTCAAAAGTAAATAAAACTTATTCAATTAATACTTTATATTTCACTACACATCTGCTTGTTTATCATTCTTTTACGCGTAATGAATTAATCTAAAATCACCAGCACCGCCCATATGCCATAAAATATATAGCACAACTAGAACTTTTTGACGTATTTTATTGGCTTTCAGTTATTTGTAGCATGTTTTAATAAATGTTAATCAAATTTTTTCGCGTTTTTGTAAACTTTACGGGTGCAAATTCTCATTTTTTAAGCATCCGGCGCAATTGCAAACAGTCTTCCAGGGGCAAAAACAGCCGATTTTCAACCCCACCCCTCCATTTAAGAACGCAAACCGACAGGGGTTTTCAAACCAGAACAAGCCGTTGGCAAAATACCATTTCCGCTTTTCTGGATGCTCAACTCGATTTCCTTGCGATTTTTTCCAACCCACCCTATTCCAGGTCGAAATTTTAAAATCTAAGCGATTCTTGAGAGGTTAACTGGTTGTAATATTTTGACAACTTTCATTTATTTATGGTACTTATTGCCGATAAAAACACATGGGATTTCGGCGTATTTCATGGGCTCAAAAAACAAGAAAAACGGCAAAAAACAGGGATTTTTCTGTTTTTACGCCGTTCAGTGTTGAAATTGGCCAAAAAGCGACATTTTGACCAATTTCGCAAGATTTTCTCAGTTGTAATTAATGGCTATTCTCGCCCACCCTTCAAGCAATTATGAGCACAAAAGGGGGCATTTTTCGATACCATTTTTTGGAGAATTCTTCTACTGGTTTTGATAGGAGAATGCATCAATATCGTTGGGGAATTTTTGATTTTTCTGATCCAAAATCTGTGCGATTTTCAAAAAACGGATGATCTTCCCCACTCTTCACAAAGAAAAAAGGATGGCATTTGTTGTCACTCCAGCTCCCTCTTGAGGAATCGGGCAGTGATCGATTTGGGGGATATGGCAACCTGTTCGGGGGTGCCCGAGGCGACTACCATGCCACCTCCTCGTCCACCCTCTGGCCCCATATCGATGATGTAGTCGGCGCACTTGATGACATCCATATTGTGCTCGATAACGATGACGGTGTTGCCCTTATCGACAAGACGGTTGAGGACACCCAAGAGAACTTTTACGTCCTCAAAGTGCAAACCTGTCGTCGGCTCATCAAGAATATATATAGTCTTACCGGTATCCTTCTTGGCCAACTCACAAGCAAGTTTCACGCGCTGGCACTCGCCACCTGACAATGTGCTGGAGGGTTGCCCCAACTTGATGTATCCCAAGCCCACATCCTGCAGCACCTTAATCTTGCGTAAGATCGTCGGCACGGCGTCAAAGAACTCGACTGCCTGATTAATGGTCATGTCCAGCACATCGGCAATCGACTTGCCCTTGAACTTGACTTCTAGCGTTTCACGGTTGTAACGCTTGCCGCCACATTCCTGGCAGGGCACAAGCACATCGGGCAGAAAATTCATCTCGACGGCCTTGTAGCCGTTGCCGCCACAAGCTTCACAGCGGCCTCCACCGGTGTTGAAAGAGAAACGTCCTGGCTTGTAGGCGCGGATTTTGGACTCGGGCAGGTTGACAAACAGGTTGCGGATGTCGGTAAACACGCCCGTATAGGTAGCAGCATTGGATCGCGGTGTGCGGCCCAATGGAGCCTGATCGACCGTGACGACCTTGTCCACATGATCCATCCCGATAATTGAGTCATAGGGCATGGGGGCAGTATGTGAGCGGTAGAAACGCTGGCTCAGGATGGGCTGCAGCGTGGCATTGACCAGTGTGGACTTTCCACTACCACTCACGCCAGTGACACAGATGAAAGTGCCCAAGGGGAAGGAAACGTCAACGCCCTTAAGGTTGTTGCCGCGGCATCCAGTGAGGCGCAAGTTCTTGCCATTGCCTTCACGGCGCTTGGCCGGCAGTTCTATGGAGCGTGTTCCATTCAGATAGTCGGCGGTGAGGGTATGCTGTTGCATCAGCTCTGCAGGAGTGCCTGCAAACACAACATGGCCACCCTTACGTCCGGCCAGAGGCCCGATATCAATCAGATAGTCGGCTTGCAGCATCATTTCCTTGTCGTGCTCAACCACCAGGATGGTATTGCCATCGTCACGCAGGGTCTTCAGCGAATCAATAAGGCGCTGATTGTCACGCTGGTGGAGACCGATGGACGGTTCATCAAGGATATAGAGCACATTGACCAGGCGCGACCCTATCTGGGTAGCCAGCCTGATACGCTGACTCTCGCCGCCCGACAATGAGGCCGAATTGCGGTTGAGTGACATATAGTCCAGCCCTACCTCGATGAGGAAGTCGAGCCTGGAGCTGATTTCCTTGACGATTTCGCGGGCAATTTCCCACTGGACAGGCGTCAGGTGATTGTGCAGGTCATTAATCCAGTCGCGCAACTCGCTGATGTCCATTGCAGCAAGTTCAGCGATGTTCTTGCCATTGAGCCTGAAATGCAGGGCTTCGCGGTTCAAGCGTGCGCCACCACATTCGGGACACGCCGCACGCGAGAAGAACTGCCCCGCCCACTTCTGGGCCGCACTGGTTGCAGTGTCGTCCTGCTGCATCTCGATATACTTGACCAGTCCGTCAAAGGTAAGAAAATAGTTACTGGTCGAGAGCGTTTCGGTGCGCAGGCTCAATCGCTCGTTGGTGCCGTTCATGATGTCGCTCAGGGCCTCCTCGGGCAATTCGTTCAACGGGGTATCTAGCGTACACCCGTATTTCTCACAAATAGCCGATATCTGCCAGAATATCTGCACATTCTTGTATTTGCCCAACGGCAGGATACCGCCATTGCGGATATTCATGGTCATATCAGGCATGATCTTGTCGCGGTCGATGATATTGACATAACCCAAACCCTTACAATGCGGGCAAGCGCCAAGCGGCGAATTGAATGAGAAATTGTGGGGTGCAGGCTCCATGTAGGACAGTCCCGTGGCTGGATCCATGAGCGAACGGCTGTAATAGCCCACCTCATCGGTCTCGGCATCGAGTATCATCAGCTGCCCGTTACCCTGCTTGAAGGCCAAATCCACTGTGTCGGCCAGACGTTTGCTGTCCTTGTCGGCCACCTTGAGGCGGTCCACCACTAGTTCAACGCTATGGTTCACATATCGGTCCAGCTTCATGCCAAAAGTGATTTCCCTCAAGGTGCCGTCAACGCGAACGTTGATGTATCCTTTTTTGCGCAGGTTCTCAAACAGATCCTTGTAATGACCCTTGCGGTTCTTCACCAGAGGCGCCAAAATGTAGATGCGTCGACCCTGATAGCGTTCCATGATCAATGCCAGGATCTTGTCGATGGTGTATTTTACCATGCGTTCCCCCGACAAGTAGGAATAAGCGTCGGCGGCGCGGGCATATAGCAGGCGCAGGTAGTCATATACTTCGGTCGTGGTGCCGACGGTACTGCGCGGGTTGCGGTTCACCGTCTTTTGTCCGATCGATATGACTGGGCACAGGCCGGAAATCTTATCCACGTTGGGGCGTTCGAGCATCCCCATCATGTTGCGGGCATAGGAAGAGAAGGTCTCCAGATAGCGTCGCTGCCCCTCGGCAAACACCGTGTCAAACGCGAGTGACGACTTGCCGCTGCCACTCAATCCTGTCACTACGGTGAGGCTGTAATGAGGAATCTCAACGTCAATATTCTTGAGGTTATGGACTCGAGCGCCCAGCACCTCCACACTATCTATGTCCTGCCCGTTCAGTTTCATATCCTGCTGTTATCAGTCAATGACCCAGTCCTTATTATACACGGTAAAAGAGCGTTTGCTGCGGTACAGCTCCGACTGCTTGGGAATACGCACCTTGTAGGTCTTGCCGCCGGAGTTGGTCAACTTGGTTGAGCGGATCCACGGATTAGCCTCACGCAGCTGAGCGTATGTGATTCCCTTGGACAGGGCCCAGTCGATCCAGCTGGCCACCGACCCCGTCACATCGACGGTAGTATAGTCCACGGGCTGATACAAGTGCTTGCGTGAGAAGCGGTAGCCGTAGCGTTTGGGGTTCTCCATCACCAATTTATAAGCAATGATGCGAAACACGTAGCGGGAGGTTTCCTGCACCAGATACAGGTCAAAGGAATTATCTACCTTCTGCTTTGACAACTCACCGGTCAGCCGTTGCATTCCAGCATTATAGCTGGCAGCGACAGTCGGCCAGTGCCCGTATTTCTTGTAAGCGGCCTTCAGATACTTGCAGGCTGCAACGGTAGCTTTCTCGGGGTCGTATCGCTCGTCCACCTCATCGCTGACCTCCAGACCGTAGTCACGGCCGGTGCCTGCCAGCAGCTGCCACATGCCTGCGGCCTTGGCGCTGGAATAGGCGTTATAGTCCATGGAACTCTCGGTCACAGCAAGGTAGAGGAAATCCAGGGGCACACCCTGCTCCTTCAATATTTTAGCCAAGGCGGGAAAATAACGGTTAGCACGCTTGAAACACAATTCGGTGGTCGTCTGTCCATAGATGACACCCGTCAGCTCGCGGTCGAGGCGCTCGGCCATATCCAGGCGGTCAAAACTCACCTTCTCGCCTGCAAAGGTTACGCTCGTTGGTATGTCAGGGCTTGCCGTTGTACTGAACACCGGCGATGCCGTGCTGGTCTTGCTGTACTCACGCTTGAGCTGGCCATGCATGATGGCCGATGATGTCAACAGCAAAACCGCAACCAATAATATCTTTTTCATGTCAATGCCTATGTCTAATTGACAAATTGCGGCAATTGCCGCAATTTGTTTAGTATTCTCCTCCTCCTGGTTCTCCACCAGTGCCATCACCCGAGGTGCCTGCAGCACCCTTCTTGTAACGCATGATGGTGATGTCGCCACGGCGCTTATATTTCTCGCCGTCACTACCCAATGCCGTCACTACATAGTAGTACACGCCTGTGTCAACGAGTTTGCCGTGGTAGTAGCCGTCCCAGCCGCCACCCGGATCGGTGTACTCATACACCAAGTTGCCCCAGCGGTTGAAAATCCAGCAGTGGAATTCCACAAGTGACTTGTAGGTTACTTTCCATACATCGTTCACACCAGGAGTAGAGCCTGGCGAGAACACGTTGGGACACTCCAGTTGGCTTTCTTTCACCGAAATCGTGTAGGTGTCGCCATAGGCCTCACAAGAGCCATCGGCATTGGCCACCATGTAACGCATGTAATAGGTTCCCCATTCGTTAAAGGTATAATCTACCTCATCTTGGTTCCATTGAAGAATGACGTTTTCAAAGTCTTGGTCGGTAGCCATTTCCCACACGCGATACACTACAGCGTCGGTCGGGTAACCCGTGAAGACGATATGTACAGGAGCAGAACCGCCCAAGCCTGTATTGAGCGTCTTCTCCTTCTCATTACTGTTATCTCGGACCTCCTGTACGGCACTTGACCCGCAGCCCACGGCTTGGGTATAATAGTACAAGCCCTCGATTCCCTGTCCTTCGCCCCATTCTTCCAGGAAACGGTCTCCCGTCAGCTTGAACGCTGTGTTGCAATATGGTGGCAGGATCTCTATACCCTGATCCAGCGCAGCAAAACTCTCGACAATCTCCTGCTCCTGCCAGTGGGTCGAGTCGTCCCACTCGAGCGTGTTGTAAGTCAGCTTGATTTCTCGATCCAGCACTAGAGGGAGACCATCGGTGCTATAATAACGAATAGCATCCCCATGGCCATCAATGTTGAACGTGAGCAGGTTGCACGGTGACTCGTTGTTGATGAACATATCGTTCAACTCCAGCATATAGTCGGCATAGTTCACCACCCAGCAGTAGAATGGATGACTGGTGCCCTCCTGGATCTTGTAACCCATGTTGGGTATAACCTGATCCAGCTTAGTTGCCATTCCGTTCCAGCGGACATCAGTAATGGGTTCCATGACCAGATTACCATTTTGATAGTAATAACTTTCCCATTTCGCTGGTTCTCCGGTCGATGAGTTGAAGACCATCCCCACTCCATCGGTATCGTACACGACATATATCTTATGCAAGCCGGTGCTCATTTCGGGAGTCACCTCAATTACATGGTGGTCCCCAACACCGGTAAACTCCACTTGACCGCTTGCCGACAACAAGGCCAACGCGACAGCCATGAGCGAAATCATTCTCTTGTTCATAGTGCGCACTTAAAATTTCTTTATTTATATAATATATAACGTGTAGCTACCCTGGTTATTGCCCCAGTAAACTTGCATGAACAATAAATCATGAGAGGCGCTTGATACGGGAAACACTGCTGCCTAGAAAATGTAGGCGAGGACAGCGTTGATGTCGGCGATAGTTACATCGCCATCACCGTTCACGTCAACACGACCCTCATAGGTGTCAGGGGCTCCCTGTATGACACTGATAATACAATTCACATCGGCAATGCTTACCTCACCATCACCGTTCACGTCACCAGCGGGTAAATATAACTTCCAAGTTAGATAACCTGGGTCGCTTGAGCCGCCGTCAATATGGGCACGGGAGACATCTACATGGTGGGCATCATAAACTGTACCTTGCTCACCGACAAGTTCTTCACAACCAGCAAACATTTCACTGGATTCAGTCACGGCACCAGTTCCCCAACCATTGCTGGCATATATCGTTCCCAGATGCTTGCAGCCATTGAACATGGATTCCATGCTCCACACTTTCCTAGTATTGAAGCTGCTCAAGTCAAGGGAAGTCAAATTTCTGCAGCCAGCAAACATGTTTCCCATGTCTTTTACATTCCTGGTGTTGATGTCTTTCAGGTTAAGGGATACCAGAGTATCGCAATCCTGGAACATGTATTCCATTTCTATCACATTCCTGGTATTGAAGCCACTCAAGTCAATAGAAGTCAAAGAACCGCAGCCGGCAAACATCCAACCCATGTATCTAACACTGAAGGTGTTGAAGCCATTCAGGTCAATGGATGTCAATGATCTGCAACCGGCAAACATACCTGCCATGTCTTTCACGTCGTTTGTTCTGAAGCCACTCAGGTTGACAAAAGTCAAGGTATCGCAGTCCGAGAACATACGGGCCATATTTGTCACTTTTGACGTATTAAAACCACTCAAGTCGAGCGAAATCAAAGAGTCGCAGTCATAGAACATGGCCCACATGTTTGTCACATTCTCGGTATTGAAACCGCTCAAATCAATGGATTTCAACAATTTGCAGCCAGCAAACATGCGTCTCATGTCAGTCACCGAGTCGGTATTTAAATATCTGATTCCTGCAATGGTATCAAGCTCTTCCATTTGGCTAAACCAACTGTAAGTGGAAATGGGACGAGCTGCGACAAAAGTGGAGTCAAACTGCACCTGAGTGATACTCCCAGCATATTCAGACCAACCAGGTTTAGCTGTTTCTGTATTCAGGAAATAGGTTGTGGTCGGGCGGATGGAACGCTCGTCGTCGTAGTAGAACGTCAACGTTGTTTGATCAGCGGAAAGCACTGCATAGGCCTCCCTCTTTCTGCTCAGGTAGCCAGGATTGGTGGGGCCGCCGTCTATATGGGCATAATCGACATCCACATGGTTCTCATCATAAACTGTACCTCGCTCACCGACAAGACTGGTGCAGCCATAGAACATGTTGGTGGAGTTGGTCACTGAATCTGTATTCCAGCCTTTTCCTACATATATTGATCCCAGGTGATTGCAGCCCATGAACATTTCTTGCATGTCTTTCACCCTTGTGGTGTTGAAGTGAATCAGGTCAAGGGATTGCAAGGATTTGCAGTCCTGGAACATGAGTCTCATGCTTGTCATATTCGAGGTGTTGAAACCACTCAAGTCAAGAGACTCCAAAGACTCGCAACCAGCGAACACGCCCACTAGGTCTTTCACATTCGAGGTGTTGAAACTACTCAGGTCAATGGATTTCAAGGATTTGCAGCCACCGAACATGGCCAACATGTCTATCACATTTGAGGTGTTGAAACCACTCAGGTCAAGAGAGGTTAAAGATTCACAAAAACCGAACATATCTTTCATGACTCGCACATTCTCGGTGTTAAAGCTTCTCAGGTCAAGGGTGGTCAAAGACCTGCATTCACTGAACATCAATTCCATGTTCAACACATTCGAGGTGTTAAAACTACTCAGATTAAGAGATTTCAAAGATTCGCATTCCCGGAACATGCTTGTCATGTATATAACATTCGAAGTGTTGAAGCTGCTCAGGTCAAGGGAATCCAATGAAGTGCAGTAATAGAACATGCCTATCATGTTCTCCACCTTAGAGGTATTGAAATCACTCAGGTCAAGGGTAGTTAACGAATGGCAGTGTTGAAACATGCCTGCCATGTTGGTCACATTTGTGTTGCTGAAGCCACTCAAATCAAGGGAGGTCAAAGCAGTGCAGTTAAAGAACATATCAGCCATGCTTGTCACCTTCGAGGTGTTGAAGCCGCTCAAGTCAATGGAGGTCAAACGTGGGCAGTTATTGAACATGCCTGTCATGTTAGTCACATTTGAGGTGTTGAACCCGCTCAGGTCAAGGGAGGTCAAACCGTAGCAAAAACTGAACATGGATGTCATGTCGGTCACTGAATCGGTCTTTAAATATTTGATTCCGACAATGGTGTTAAGCCTAGTCATCCCACCAAACCAATGGCTAGTGGAAGTGGGGCGGGCAGCGACAAATGTGGTGTCAAACACCACCCGGGTAACTTTTTCATAGTTTTCACGCCAAGCAGGAAGAGTGTCCGTAGTATTCAACGAATAGGACGTGCCCGAGCGGTTGGAACGCTCATTGTCATAGAAGAACGTCAGTGTGCTGTCGCCCTCAGTAAATACCGAATAAGCCTCTTGCGCCGAGGCTGCAATTGACACAAACATCAGCAACATCAGCATCAGGCATCGGCTCATGGATATCTTGAAATATAATGGTCGTTTCATCATCTATATGTTATAGTTCGGTTAATCATTTCATTGATTGAAAGCACAAAGATAGTGCAAAATTCCGATTAAGCGAGAACAATGAAAGCTTGTTTTCATTGTCGAGCGCGAGGAATATATCCAACCCGAACACAGTGGCAAGAAAAAGCATTTTTTCTTGCACTGTTGAGGCACCATCGCAGGCGAGCACCCGAAAAACATGCGTTTATCGTGCCGCGAACGGGATAAAACCACCGTTCGCGGACAAATAAAACCACTTTTTGCTCCATCTGTTTGGACCATGAGACGCAAAACCTTGGGTCTCTATAAAACTTTTCACTACCTTTGCAGCAAGAAAATTACATTATTATATAATAGACAATGGAACAGAACGAGATGATGAGCGGAATGCCCCGACGTGAACGTGCGGTGATGTACAAGCGCAGTTACAACTGCTGCCAGGCAGTATTGCTGGCCTTTGCGCCAGAACTGGGTTTGCCCGAGGAGAAATTACTGGCGATGGGAGCCTGTTTCGGTAGCGGAATGGGGTGTATGGAAGAGACCTGTGGCGCCCTGTGCGGTGCCCAAATAGCGCAGGGGTTGCTAAAATATGACAACTGCCGCATGAATCCTCAAGCCAGTCAACTGAGGGCTGAATTTGAACAACGTTGCGGCGCAACCCGCTGCAAGGACCTCAAGGGTGTAGGCTCCGACCATGGCGTGTTGTGCTCGTGTGAAGACTGCGTGCGACACGCTGTCGAGGCTCTTGAGGAAAAACTGTAACGCCTCTGTAGTTTCAAAAAACTTCAAAAAACTACACGAAAACATAGCGGCGAATTGGCGATAATTCACTAATTTTGCAGTCCAATTTGAGAGAGATTTTATTTTAGAATTCATAACTAACAATCATACAGACATTTTATCATGGGATGGTTTTCATTCACTCAAGAAATCGCTGTCGATTTAGGAACAGCCAACACCATTATCATCCATAACGACCGTATCGTCATCGACGAGCCATCGGTAGTGGCACTCGATTCCAAGACCAACAAGCCCATTGCCGTGGGTGAACGCGCTCGCGAGATGCACGGCAAGGTGCACGAGGGTATCCGCACGGTGCGCCCCCTGAGCGATGGTGTCATCGCCGACTTCAACGCTGCCGAACACATGATCCGTGGCATGATCAAGAAGGTGAGCGCCAAGAATCACTGGTTCTCCCCTTCCTTGCGCATGGTTGTCTGCGTTCCCTCTGGCTCGACCGAGGTTGAGATACGCGCCGTCCGTGACTCGAGTGAGCACGCTGGTGGCCGTGATGTTTACATGATCTATGAGCCCATGGCTGCCGCTTTGGGTATCGGCCTTGACGTACTGGCTCCTGAGGGCAACATGATTGTTGACATCGGTGGCGGTACGACCGAGATCGCCGTAATCTCGTTGGGTGGCATCGTGAGCAACAAGAGCATCCGCACTGCAGGTGACGACCTCACCGAGGACATACAGGAGCACATGCGCCGCGCCCACAACGTACGAGTGGGTGAGCGCACTGCCGAAGCCATCAAGATCAATGTCGGCTCGGCTCTGCCCGACCTCGGTGCCGAAGCCCCCGAGGACTTCATCATCCATGGCCCCAATCAGGTCAATTCATTGCCTCTTGAAGTGCCCGTAACCTATCAGGAGGTGTGCCACTGCATCGAGAAGTCTATCTCCAAGATCGAGGCTGCTGTCCTGAGCGCTCTGGAGCAGACTCCTCCCGAGCTGTATCAAGACATCGTCCACAACGGTATCTTCCTCACGGGCGGTGGTGCCCTGTTGCGCGGTCTGGACCGTCGCTTGACCGACAAGATCGGCATCGAGTTCCACGTGGCTGAGGATCCCCTGCACGCTGTGGCCAAGGGTACCGGCATCGCACTGAAGAACATCAAGCACTTCAAGTTCCTCATGCGATAAATCTAGTTTTAAGTTTTTAGTTTTAAGTAATAATAGTACTGCCAAAAGTCTCTTCAGGCGAAAGTAAATGTACTTACAACTTAAAACTTACAACTTACAACTAATCAAGGCACGATGAATAATCTGCTCAACTTTTTCGTCAAACACAGTGCGTGGTTCATTTTCGCTATCTATGTGATATTGAGCCTCGTGCTGTTGTTTAAGGATAACCCTTACCAGCAGAGCGTCTATCTGACGTCGGCCAACTCGGTGAGCGCCGCGGTCTATAAGGCGTTCAATAGCGTTACATCCTATTTTCACCTGCGGGACATCAACGAGAGCCTGCAGGAGCGTAACGCTGCGCTGGAGATGGAATTGATTGAGCTACGCAACCAGATGGCCGATTTGGCACTGCAATCACCCGATTCGCTGCACCAGCCCGCCCTGAGCCAGTACACCTTTGTCATGGCCCAGGTCATCAGCAACAGCATTGCCCAGCCCAACAACTACATTACCATCAACCGTGGTTACATCGACGGCATCGAGCCCGAGATGGGCGTCATCGACCAGAACGGTGTGGTGGGCATTGTTAATGTCGTCGGACCTCATGCTGCACGCGTCATCTCGTTGCTGAATCCTCACATGAGGCTCTCGTGCAAACTCAAGAGCAACAATTTCTATGGCAGTCTGGTGTGGGACGGAAAAAATCCCCGCCAAGCCGTTCTTGAGGAGTTGCCCAAGCATGTCCAGTACCATAAGGGTGACACAATTGTCACCAGTGGTTACTCGGCGGTATTTCCCGAGGGCATCATTGTGGGCACCGTTGAAGGACTGGCTAGGGACATGAGTGACAGCTTTGTGTCGCTGCGCATCAGGTTAACGACCAACTTCAGTCAGTTGAGCAGCGTGCGTGTCATCACCAACTCGATGAAAGAGCAGATTGATGCCCTGCGCCGAGCTGAACTGGGTATCGACACTGCTGCCAATATCGAGACACGTCCCGAAATCAAGCCTGAAATCGTTGATGTGATTCCGGGCGAGCAACACACGTCCGACAAGCCGGCCAAACCTGTAAAGGAACCGGCCAAAGAGCCTGTCAAGGAACCAGCCCAACCCAGCCAGCCGGCAGAACCCGTTGAACCCGAAAACTCAGGAGGAGACCAGCCATGACCAAGACCGTCATACAATTCATCGTCCTGTTCCTTGCACTGATGGTGCTGCAACTGGTGTGCAACAAGATTGTGTTGTTCAATGTCGCCATGCCCGTGGTGTTCATCTACCTCATCCTGAGGCTGCCGGTCAACCTGCATGGAGGTTGGGTGCTGACAATCGCCTTCTTCACGGGCCTGATGATTGACATCTTCAACAACACCCCTGGCATGAACGCTCTGGCTTGTACCATCATGGCAGCCGTGCGACGTCCTGTATTCAATGCCTTTGTATCGCGCGAAAACGACATGAACATCCCCATCCCGTCGGTAGATTCGATGGGTGTGGGCGACTATTTCAAGTACATGGCGGTTCTGGTGACGATTTATTGCACTTTGATTTTTCTCATCCAGGCCTTCACGCTGCACAACATCGTGCTCACCCTGGCACGCATCGCTGCCAGCAGCGCATTGTCGATTATCATCATCTTTGGGTTGGACACTCTAGTCAGCACTCGCCGTGAGAAAAGATTATAATCTGGAGAAACGCAAGTTTGTCATCGGCGGTTTCATCGTGGCGATTGTGTTCATCTACATCATCCGCTTGGTGCAGTTGCAGGTGCTGGACAGCACTTACAAGGCTCATGCCGATAACAATGCGTTCATGGAGAAGGTAATCTACCCCTCTCGCGGACTCATCTATGACCGTAACGGCAACCTCGTCGTCTATAACACGCCCGAGTATGACCTGGTGATGATCCCCAAGGATGTTGTCCCCTTTGACACCATCGACTTCTGCAACACACTGAAGATCAGTCGTGCCGAGTTTGACCACCGCTGGCAGGAGATGAGGAAAGGACGCAACTACTCAGCCTTCACCCAACAAGTGTTCATGAACCACCTCACTCCTGAGGACTACGGGCGCCTGCAGGAAAAGCTCTACCGGTTCCCAGGCTTTTATGTCGTGCAACGCATCCTGCGCCAGTACAACTATCCTTTTGCCGCTAACGTGTTGGGAGACATCCGTGAGGTCAACGCTCGAGACATCGAGAACGATGACTACTACCGACCCGGAGACTACACTGGCGACCTGGGCATCGAGAAAAGTTACGAGAACTGGTTGCGCGGCGTTAAGGGCAAGGAAATCCTCATCCGCGACGCGACGGGCAAAATCAAGGGCCGCTACAATGACGGGGCCGATGACGTCTCACCTGTAGCAGGCAACAACCTCAAACTGAGTATCGATATCGAACTGCAAGCCTACGGCGAACTGCTCATGCAGGGCAAGGTGGGCGCCATCGTGTGCATCGAACCCAAGACAGGCGAAATCCTTGCATTGGTTTCCAGTCCGAGCTACGACCCCTCGCTGCTGATGGGCAAGGAGCGCGGCAAGAACTACCGAGACCTGGTCAACAACAGGCTCAAGCCCTTGTATGACCGCTCCATCATGGCAGCCTATCCTCCTGGCTCCACTTTCAAGCCCAGCCAGGGTCTGATCTTCCTGCAAGAGGGCATCATCACGACAAGCACCGTCTTTCCTTGCCACCGCGGCTATGTGAACGCGGGGTTGCGTGTGGGCTGCCACGGACACGGATCACCCATTCCACTCAAGCCCGCCTTGCAGACTTCGTGCAATGCCTACTTCTGCTGGGGCTTTAAGTACATGATGGACAAGCGCAGCAAGTATGGTTCGACAGGCAAAGCCTTTGAGGTGTGGAAAAACCACATGGTGTCGATGGGCTATGGTTACAAACTGGGCATTGACATGCCGGGAGAGAGCCGTGGATTTATTCCCAATACGGCCTTCTATGACAAGATTTACGGTGAAGGCAAATGGGTGGGACAGACCATTATCAGCGATGCCATCGGCCAGGGAGAAATCCTTGCTACACCGCTGCAAATCGCCAACTTGAGTGCAACTATCGCCAACCGAGGCTACTACATCACGCCCCACGTGGTGAAAAATATCGAGGGTGTAGGCGTACTCAAGAAGAACCTGGAACGTCACGATACCGACATCGACAAGAACTACTACAACGACATTGTCGAGGGCATGCGCATGGCAGTGCTGGGCGGCACCTGTACCCGCGCCAATATTCCTGGGCTCGACGTGTGCGGCAAGACCGGAACGGCCCAGAACCCGCATGGCCGCGACCACTCGGTGTTCATGGGCTTCGCACCCATGAATGACCCGAAAATAGCCGTATGCGTCTATGTTGAGAACGCCGGTTTCGGTGCAGCCTTCGGCGTGCCCATCGGCGCATTGATGATCCAGCGTTATCTGCGGGGCAATTCTCCGGGCTTGCAGGCACAGGGGCGCGCAATGGCAAGCCGCCACACCATCACCTACCCCAAGGTGAAAAAAACTTCATCCACCTCCGGCAGCAAGGCCGACAAGAATACGCAATCAACCGTTAAACCTGTGACTAGCAGCAATGATGGAAGTAAGAAATGACGATGAGAATACCAACCTGCTGAGGTCGGTGGACTGGTTTACGATTGTCCTCTACCTCATCATGGTGGTTGCGGGGGCAGTAAGCATCTATGCCGCCACCTATGACTACGACAAGGCCAGCATGTTTGACCTGAGCGAGTTCTCGGGCAAGCAGTTCCTGTGGGCTGGACTATCGTTTCTCATCGGATTCTCGCTATTGCTGATTGACAGGCGCATCTATGAAGCCTATGCCTACCCGCTATACGGGTTCATGATACTGCTGCTGATTGTCACCATCTTTGTCGCGCCCGATATCAAGGGTTCCCGCTCATGGCTGGTTTTCGGCCCCGTGAGTCTGCAACCGGCCGAGTTTGCCAAGACAGCGACCGCACTGGCCCTAGCCAAACTGTTCAGTACTTACGGCTTCCAACTCAACGGCTGGCGAAACTATGCCATAGCCATCGGCATCATCATCTTGCCCATCTTGTGCATCATTTTGGAAAAGGAAACGGGCTCGGCTCTGGTTTACACGTCACTCATCTTTGTCCTCTACCGCGAGGGTATGTCGGGCTTTGTGCTGTTTGCAGCTTTGATGGCTGTGGTCTATTTCGTCGTGGTCTTGAAATTTGCCGCCATCACATTCATGAGCATTCCTCTGGGCATGGTCATCGCCTTCATCCTGGTGATGTGCCTTATCGTTGGCATGTTGCTGATTTACTGCCGTTCATGGATACTGGGACGCAATGTCCTGCTGGGCTATTTTGTGGCTGGCGCCATCGCTGGTGGGCTGACGCTGGCTGGCGTGCACGTCAACGGATACGCCTTCTTCCTGCCAGTCATCATCCTGTCGTTACTCTACCTGTTGTGGGGCATGCTGCACGACGATTTGAAGAAGGTGTTGATCACCATCTGCTTTGCTGTAGCATCGCTTGTGTTTATGTTTACTGTAAGCTTTGCCTTCAACAAAGTACTGGAGCCCCACCAGCAGACGCGTATCAAGGTGACCCTGGGTATCGAGGAGGATCTGCGTGGCGCGGGCTATAACGTCAACCAGAGCAAAATCGCCATCGGCAGCGGCGGCGTTACGGGAAAGGGATTCTTGCAGGGCACCCAGACCAAGCTCAAATATGTCCCCGAGCAGCACACCGATTTCATCTATTGCACCATCGGCGAGGAACAAGGCTTTATCGGCAGCGTGGCGGTTCTCGTGTTGTTCTTGGCATTAATTCTGCGTATCATTACCCTCGCCGAACGGAACCATTCGACTTTTGCACGGGTCTATGCCTATTGCGTCGCGTCCATTCTGATTTTCCACCTGGCCATCAACATTGGCATGGTCATCGGCCTTTGTCCCGTCATTGGCATTCCATTGCCGTTCTTCAGCTACGGAGGCTCCTCGTTATGGGGATTCACTTTCCTGCTGTTCATCTTGTTGCGCATCGACGCTGACCGACAAGCCTACGGGTCCTGGTAATAAAAGAAAAAGTCCGACTCTCACGAGTGGGACTTTAAATTTTATGAATAGAATCTGTATAGAAAAGTGCAATATCTCCTTAATGCGACTGCAAAGAACGGAATTATTTCTGAACTGCCAAAATTTTTAACGGAGAATTTGCGAGCAACGCCCCACAAAAATGCATATTTTACCACTTTAGGTGGGGCAAATCCCCAATTTATGGGAAAAATTATATACAAAAAACAATTACCATAGCACCATCTTGGCACTACATCTCTCAACAAAATTGGTAACAAATACAGCAATCCAAAGAAGACATGATTAAGAATCATAGTTGTCCGGGGAAACATCGTAGATGTTAGCGGTTCGAAGAACCGATTTCAATGAGTAAGACCATGCAAGAACCTCGGAGAGGTTCGCAGCTTGGTCCATGAGCTGAACATTGCAAGTGCCTCGAAGAGGAACTTTGTGATTGACAAGATTTTGGGGGATGTAGAAGTTCGTCTTCGACGCACTTTCCACTTGATATGGCTGCCA
>CAMYUW010000044.1 GCA_947302275.1 uncultured Prevotellaceae bacterium | reverse complement strand
GATCTGGATTTGCCGGTGGAAGTGGACTACTGCCTGAACGTGGAGCAAATGGGCACTGAGCTAGACGACAGCAATGACGAGCTCTTGATTGTGCCATCGGACTGGCGCGAGCTGGACGCCGCACCCATCGTGCGAGACACCGTCCTGCTGGCCATACCGATGACGCATTGTCACGAAAACGAGGACGATTGCAACGCCGACATGCTGGACGTGCTTGAACGCCATCTCGCCGAGGCCGTCCCCGACGACAGTGACGACGCCCAAAGTGAAACAACCTGCACCGACCCCAGATGGGAGGCGCTTAAAAAACTGAAAGAACAATAACTTTTAAATAACAACAAGAAAATGGCACATCCTAAAAGAAGACAGTCTAAGACTCGTACCGCTAAGCGCCGCACCCATGATGTGGCTGTAGCTCCGACCATTGCTCAGTGCACCAACTGTGGCGCATGGCATGTTTATCACACTGTATGCCCCGAGTGCGGTTATTACCGTGGCAAGAACGTGATGAACAAGGAGGAAGCCTAAATCGCCTTGAAGCCGTGAAAACGGATGCTTCCGGGCAACGGCTCATGTGATTAGACAGACGAGATATCCCGAATGGGCTGAATCAGTTTTTGGTTCTTATCCGCATTTGGGATATTGAATTTAAAACAGGCTTAATAAAAAAGTAAAGTAACGCTTTCAAGCTTATGCTGAACGCAAAGATTACAGGCATTGCATCTTATCTGCCTGATGACGTGCTGGATAACGAGATGCTCTCTCAGATGGTGGACACCAACGACGAGTGGATTACCACTCGAGTGGGTGTGAAGGAACGCCGCATCCTCAAGAAGCCCGTGGGCTCCTCGTGGATGGGCATTCAGGCAGTGAACAAGCTGCTTGAAGAGACCGGCACCGACCGCAACGACATCGACTTGCTCATCTGCCCGACATCCAACCCCGATTACCGGTTCCCCTCCACGGCTTCGGTCATCGCACACGGTGTGGGCATCGAGAAGAAATGCTATGCCTATGACATCCAGGCCGCATGCGCGGGTTTCCTTGTGGGATTGTATGAGGCTACGGCCTACATCCGCGCCGGTATCTACAAGAAAGTCATCGTTGTGTCAGCCGAGAAGATGTCAAGCATGGTAGATTACAACGACCGTGCGACTTGCCCACTCTTTGGTGACGCTGCAGCATGCATGTTGCTGGAACCCACCGAGGAGAACATCGGCATCATGGACGGCATCTTCCACGTGGACGGTTCAGGACTGGAACACCTTGTCTATAAGGCAGGCGGTTCGGCACTGCGAACCAGCCACGAGACGGTTGACGCCAACTTCCACTGCGTTTATCAGGAAGGACGTGCCGTGTATCGCCACGCCGTTATCGACATGCTCACCTCCAGCAGGGACATCATGAAGCGCAACAATCTCACCAATGAGAACATCCAGTGGTTTGTGCCTCATCAGGCCAACCTGCGCATCATCGAGGCCGTCGGAGCACGATTGGGCATCGACGAGAAGAAGGTGATGGTCAACATCGAGCACCGTGGCAATACCAGTGCAGCTAGCATCCCCTTGTGCCTTGACGAGAACAAGCACCGCATCAAGAAGGGTGACAAGCTGGTCCTGACTGCCTTTGGCGCAGGCTTCACTTGGGGTGCCCTCTACCTCATCTGGTCGCTCTAAAGCGAACAGACACATCAACGAAGCATCACTACTCCTAATGGAAACACCACGAGTAGCGATGCTTCTTGAATATAAAAAATTCAAAACCAGAATCCAGGGACTAGAAACTTAGGACTAAAGACTAAGGGCTAGAAACTAAAAAGCAAAAACCAAAATGCATCGAGCAGGATTTGTCAACATCGTGGGAAATCCCAACGTGGGTAAATCAACACTGAGCAACCGCCTGGTGGGCGAACGCCTGTCCATTATCACCAGCAAGGCCCAAACCACGCGACACCGCATCATGGGCATCGTCAACGGCGAGGACTACCAGATCGTGTTCAGCGACACGCCCGGCGTGCTCAAGCCCAAGTTCCGTCTTCAGCAGAGCATGCTGGAGTACTCGACCGGGGCACTTGTCGATGCCGACGTGCTCCTCTATGTGACCGACGTTGTGGAAAGCCCCACCAAGAACCAGGACTTCCTGGACCGCGTGGCCAAGGAGAAAATTCCCATCCTGTTGATCATCAACAAGATTGACCTCTTGAAGGGCAACGACGACCTGATAGCCATCATCGACAAGTGGAAGCAGATCCTGCCCAATGCCGAGGTGTTCCCCACCAGCGCGCTCGAGAACTTCAACGTGGACAGCATCATGAACCGCATCATCGAACTCCTGCCCGAGAGCCCGCCCTACTTCGGCAAGGACGCCTTGACCGACCGCAGCAGCCGCTTCTTTGTCACCGAGATCGTGAGAGAGAAAATCCTCATGACCTACGACAAGGAGGTCCCCTATGCCACTCAGGTCATCGTCGAGAAATTTGACGAGAGCGACAATGCCATCCACATCATGGCGGTCATTTATGTCGAGCGCGATAGCCAGAAGGGCATCATCATCGGCCACCAGGGCAAGATGCTCAAGCGCGTGGGCACACTGGCCCGCAAGGACATCGAGACCTTCTTTGACAAGAGGGTTTTCCTTGAACTTTATGTCAAGGTAGAAAAAGACTGGCGCAACCAGGAGAACAAACTCCGCGCCTTCGGCTATATCGAATAAACAGCAACAACCAACAACTAGGAACTAAGGACTAGAAACTAACAACTGAATAACATGGGACGACTAGTAGCAATCGTGGGAAGGCCCAACGTGGGCAAGTCAACACTGTTTAACCGCCTGACGCAGACGCGCGCCGCCATCGTCAACGACACCAGCGGCACCACACGCGACCGCCAGTACGGCAAGATGGAGTGGAACGGCATGGAGATGTCCGTTGTGGACACCGGCGGATGGGTAGTGAACAGCGAGGACATCTTTGAGGAAGAAATCAACAAGCAGGTGCACCTGGCCATCGAGGAGGCCGATGTCATCCTCTTTGTCGTGGACATCAAGAACGGCATCACCGACCTTGACGACCATGTCGCCGACATCCTGCGCCGCACCTCCAAGCCAGTCATCGTTGTCGCCAACAAGGACGACAACAACCAGAGCATGTATGCCGAGGCCGAGTTCTACGCCTTAGGACTCGGACAGCCCTTCTCCATTTCGGCTGTCAACGGCAACGGCACGGGCGACCTGCTCGACGAGGTGGTCAAGAAAATGCCTGCCAAGGCCGAAGAGTCCATCGACGAGGACCTGCCCCGCTTTGCCATTGTGGGAAGGCCCAATGCCGGCAAGTCATCACTGGTCAACTCCCTCATGGACGAGCAGCGCAACATCGTTACCGACATCGCCGGCACCACACGCGACAGCATCTACTCCCGCTACAACAAGTTCGGCTTCGACTTCTATCTCGTTGACACCGCCGGTATCCGCAAGAAGAACAAGGTCAACGAGGACATCGAGTATTACTCGGTGCTGCGTTCCATCCGAGCCATCGAGAACAGCGACGTGTGCATCCTGCTCATTGATGCCACACGCGGCATTGAGGCACAAGACGTGAACATCTTCTCGATCATCCAGAAGAACCGCAAGGGACTGGTCGTGCTCGTCAACAAGTGGGACGTCGCCCAGGACAAGTCCCAACGCGCCTTCGACCACTTCGAGGCCACGATTCGCGACCGCTTCGCACCATTCACCGATTTCCCCATCATCTTCGGGTCGGCGCTCACCAAGCAGCGCATCCACAAGGTGCTGCAGACGGCCATCGACGTGCACAACAACCGCCGCGTGACCATCCCCACCTCGCAGCTCAACAACGTCCTGCAGGCCGACATCACCGCCTTCCCGCCACCGGCAGTCAAGGGAAAATATGTGAAAATCAAGTACATCACCATGCTCAAGGGCGCCCATGTACCCACGTTCATCTTCTTCTGCAACCTGCCGCAGTGGATCAAGGATCCCTACAAGCGATACCTCGAGAACAAGATCAGGGAGCACTGGAACCTGCATGGAACACCCATCAACCTCTTCTTTAGAGAGAAATGATATGCATAATAGTTACGCCTCGAAAAATATTTTCGAGGCGTAACTATTTATGCTACAGCTGCTTGTCATTTTATAAAAAATTTATTCAGCATCATTATTCAAAATAATTGGCCAAAAAGTTTGGTTTATAATATTATTAAATATATCTTTGCATCGAAAAGTATAACGGGACATTATTCATGCAATTTGAATTTATAGTTTTAATGATATAAAACAAGAACATATATACTTGAATTTTGGTTATGAAGATGGTGTGCTATTGTGAAATAGTGCACTTTCGCTTTATTATACCCCTTCCACATAAAAAAAACACTCCAACGGAAACCTGATAACTGAAAACAAATTACTACCTTTGCCATCAAATCAATAATCCAAACGTCATCATCAATATGAAGAATTTCAGATCCCTGGTCATTTTATTGGCCATCATGATTACGGCAGCCATGACACCTGGCGCCATGGCACAACAGGCAACCCCCAACGTACAGCAACTCGAAAAAGACATCGAAATGCACGAGAAGAGCATCAAGGAAAAGGAAGCCGCCATCAAGAACCTCGAGGACAGGATCGACAGCCTCAAGTCTGTGCTCAAAGACCTGGAGTCACAGAAGAAAAACCTCGAGAAAGATGTCAAGAGTGAAACCAAGATGCGCAAGGACAAATTCACCACTCGCGACGAGATGGTCTATGACGAGGAAATCGCCGATGTCCTGTACAATCCTTACAACAAGGGAGACGTCGAGGATGCCCTCAAGAGCTTTGAAGGAATGGAGACCAAGGAAGTCATCAAGAAAAAAGAACTGGTCGAGAAATATGGCGAGTACACCAAGAACCTGAAGGAATTCCTCGAGAAGCAAAAATCCGAGCTCACCAAGGGCAGATGGGCCTACAGGTCTTCGTCCAGCGACGAGTATAAGAAATTCGAGAAAGCCCTCAAGGGCACCAAGTACTGGAAGACCTACAACAAGAAGGAGAAAAACGAAAGCATCGACTACCTTGACCGCGTCATGGACAAAATCATGCTCTTCAAGAACGACGGCCTCAAGAACGAAAAGCAATTCAACGAAATCCTCAACATGCTCTACGCCAACTAAAGGAATCTTTTGTGAAGCTTTTCATTTCGGCCTAAAAATAAAATCGTCTAACAGGTTCCATTTCTACCCGTTAGACGATTTCCTTTGTGGTCCCACTTGGACCAATAACTTTGTTTTTTAAGATTAAGTAAAGTTATATTACTATATATTTATCAAATAGTTAACAACAATCCCAAAAGTAACGATTATAACAAATAACGCAAATTCTATCCCCAAATTATCCCCAAGTTTCTTGTCTATATCAAAATAAAGCAGTAACTTTGTGGTATTATAAACCAGTTAAGTTATTTGCATTATGGCACTATGTATTGAAATCTACAAAACCAACAAACTGACCAAAGGCAAAGCCGAAGTCATGTTCAGGGTAAATGGCACCCGCGAAATGCGTCCCAGGCTCCACACAGGCATTTACATCGACCCCGAGGACTGGAGCGAGGGCAAGAACAAGGGCGGCAACGCCGGACCTCTCAAAACGTCTAAAGCCTGCAAAATATCAGACGCAAGACTAAAGGAGAACAGCAAGACAAACGAGCGCATCAACGATCTCGCAATAGCGTTAAGTAAAGCTATTGAAGCCGAAGGAATAGGAGACCGCAATGCCGAGAACTTCAAGCAATGGGCGGCGCATTTACTCGATAAGCTACAGAACCCCGGCAAGTATGCGCCCAAGAAGGCAGAGCCATTAACCCTTATGAAGATAGTGAAAGGTGTTGTAGATCTCGTAAAGGAAAAGAAGGAAATCGACGGTGTTACCCTCACATCAGGAACAATAACCACCTACAATCAACTGCAAAACTATCTAATGGCGTTCAAGCAGTACAAAGGAATGTCCGAAGACGATGATTTTGCCACTGACGAGTTAACAACGTCCTGGTATGACGAATTCACAGGCTATCTCTCCGACGAGCAGGGACTGAAGCGCAACACCGTCGGCAAGCAGGTCAAGGTCTTAAAATCAATATTGCGCAAGCGAATTCCGATGGCGCAGCGTGCAGGGTGTGAGTTTATCGTTACCCGCAAGTGTCAAGTCGTGCGCGACAAGGCTAGCGATATAAATGCCGTGTTCCTCAATGAGCAGCAGTTAAAAGTCATAGCCGAGCAACCACTATCGCCAAAGTTGGAGATACAGCGAGATTTATTTCTGCTCCAGTGTTGGACTGGCCAGCGTTATGGCGACCTCGCAAAACTGACGGCCGAAAACATCCAACACACCAAAGACGGCAAACATCGTTTTTTTGCAATAGAACAACAAAAGACCCATGAACCTGTTGCAATTCCTATCTTGCCCGAAGCCGAGGCGATACTTGCAAAGTATGGCGATACGATGCCCAAGCCCTGGAGCAATCAGAAGTATAATGATGCTATTAGCGATATTTGCCACATCATAGCCAACACCGCTAAAGGCCGAGAGGCGGGATTTAACGACGAGGTGGAGCACAAGCACAATAACGGCCAGCTGGTGACAAAGGAGCGTTTCTGCGAGGCCGTGACGAGCCACACGGCACGACGGTCATTCTGCACTAACTGTTACCGTCGCGGGATGCCTATTGCGCTTATTATGAGCGTGAGCGGCCACCAGTCCGAAAAGGTGTTTTTCGATTACATCCGCGAGCCTTTGACCGAAGGCCGCAAGCGCATGGTCGAAGACTTCTTTAACGAGAACGCTGAGCGCATGATGAAGCAGTCTGAAGAAATGGAAAAACGAGTAAATGAACAATAGTAACTAATCCAACTAACAGAAAACTATGACTAACGAAAGACCAAATGTCGCCCTGGACGGACGGTACAGCATCGGTGAGGTGACAAAGATACTTGGCATTAGCCGCTCGACGCTCCGCAGATATACCGACAAGGGTATCGTCAAGTGCGGACGCAGAAGAAGCAACGGGAGACCGTTCTACACGGGTAGGGCTGTCCTCCAGTTGTGGATGGCCGTGCTGTAAGTACGATAATCACCTTATCACCTAATTAACAACGAATTAAGGGGCTACTATTAAGTAACCCCTTTTTCAATCAAATAAAGCCATACTTAACACTTAAGACCACTTAATAACTTGTTACACAAGTAGTTAATGCTTAAGTAGCCTTAAGTGGTTTTTTTGCGCTCTACTGGTGCATCCATTGACTAACCGCTGCATCTGATACACGGAGCAGTCTTGCTACTTCTGACTGCTTCACGCCTTTCTCGTTGACAAGAAACCTTGCTACCTGGGCATTTGATAATTTAGTGTCCGCTGGCTTAATTAACCTTGTTGCCCATTGTATTTGGTGGTTGAGAAAGAACTGCGTACACTCTGCCGCATACCTCATCGCTGGAGCGTTGATAACATCCTCATCCATAAGCACAGCAACGACCATAGCAAGCCGATAAAGTGTGTAGCTTGCCTTGGTGTAGCATGTACTTATAACTTGCCCCAGGGATTCGTCGGCCTCGTTTTCCTCGGCGTTGTCGGCGCAATCAGTCCAATAGTCCTCCGCTTTTTCTCGCCATTTAGCGGCTTGCGGTTGCTCTTTTAGTTCTTGGCGTTGCAGGTGGAGCATCCTATCAATGTACTGATTCCATACCTCGCGTGACTGCGGGCTTATAGTGTGCCTTTCGCGCTTTTTTGGGCCCTTGACCTTATCGACACTCACGGGGAGAAACCTCTCATATAGCCCGCCATTGTCGGCCAGGAATGAGCGCATTATCCGTGAGAAATTAGTCGGGTTTGTGGTGGCGAATAGTGTCAAAACGGGCTTCTTGATTGTGGCAGAACCGCGAGTAATCGTGTCCACAGGTGTCCTACGCTGGCTGAAAATGCTTTCAAGGACACCAAGAATTTGTCCGTTGCCATTCTTTGCATACCTACCCCAGCTGCCCGCCATCGTTGCGAACTCATCAAGGTATAAGCACCCTACGCCGTTGTTCTCGCTCAGTATCTTTAGCATCGCTTCATCGCTGACAATACCTATCATGTGCTGATGCTGTTTCGGCGCTAATCCTTTGCTCCCGGCGTTGACCCAGTTGGCCTTCTCTGCGTTGTAGGCCTCCTGCGCTTGATCCTCGAAATACTCCAGCCGCTCAAAGAAGAAAGAGGAGGGGCCAGACTTGCTGGTAGATGGTGAGCCGACAATCAGCGGCCACAAAGACGGGTAATTGTGGTGGTTGTCGATGATGCTAAAAACACCCTTACCGATTGCCGCCGTCGCGGCTGCAAGCATCGCAACCGCTGGAATCGTGGGCGAACACTTATAGCCCTTGGCCACATCAATAATGATTTCTTGAAGTTCCTGGGGCAGTCCCCATACGGGAAATTCTTTCAAGCCCTCGGCTGGTGGCGGGAAATCGAGTGCGCCGTGTTTGGGTAGATAGTTACCTGATAGGACTTCGCCGAATGAAACGCGATTAGGGTTCACTTTCGGTTGCGCCCCTGCTAAGATTTCAGTAACTTTTGTGGCGTTTTCCTTGTGTCTTTCAGTTGATTGTGCTATATTTGCACTGTCATTCAAAAGTCCTTTGCTTGCGGCCTCCTGGGTCGCTTTTTTTGTTTCCATAGATTTTTATTTGTTTTTTAATACTCGTTCAATGTCGGTGCCGCTGTAGAAAACTTTGCGCCCGACGTGTTTCATGGGTAAATAGCCCGACTTGTCCCAGCGGTGCAGGGTCATGGCGGTAACGTGCAGCCGTTCCATGACCTCTTTTTTCGTGAGCAAGCCTGCAGGGGTGTTGTTGTCCTCATTGCCCTGCAAGCCCTTAACTGCGTCTTGGACGACCTGGGTAATCAACTCCTTAAGGTCATCTCGATTAACTTGATAAATCACATTTTGATGATTCATTACTAATGTGTTTGTGCTGTAATCCACCATTCCAGCGGTTAATAAAAGTTTCGCATTTTGTCACTTTGTCAATAATTTTGACAAAATTCTCGTTATAGTATCGTCTTTTCAGCCAAAAAACGGGCTTAAAGCGGCCTATCTGCTGTCATTCTGCCAACCAGATAGCCTTGCTCCCGAAAAATCACGCTTGATTGATTCTTCTTGCCCTTCTTAGCCGAAATGTCCTAAACGTCGTTGTCCTCGTCGGGTGAAGGTTCACGCCACTTGACCAAGGAAAGGGCTTTGCTGCTGGCATAGAACACACCCTCCTTACTGCCGCTCTCAACAAGGTAGCCCATCGCTACCAACTGCGACCACACCCAGCCGCTAAGCTGTGCAGACCATCTCGCCTCGTCGATAAGACTGAACTTGTTGCGCTCAAGATATTGCCTCATGTCCACCTCCTCGAACGGTAGGCGGCGGGCTTGCCCTATCGTCCAGCCGCCATCGGCAAAGGCCTGTAAGTACTCTTTGAGCCATCGTTTAATGTCCGGAGAACCAAAGGCAAAAGGCAACCTAACCTCTCTCCTCTTAGGATTGATGTCTGCTTTACGTGCAATCATTGTAATTTCAGCGCTTTAGGAGTTAAACGATAATACCCAGGCTTGTCCTCAACCTCGGCGAGATAACCAAGTGTCACAGCCTGCGTGAAAGCCCATCGGCCTAACTGTCCTGACCATGGCTCCTCAATGGCACAGAACGCCAAGGGGTGACAGCACAGCCAACGGATGAAGTTCACCTCGGTCACGGCGGTTCTGCTGGCCTCGTCCTCTCGCAAGCCGTCAGGGGCGCACGCCTCAAGCACATATACACGCATCCATCTGCGCACGTCGGCGCGGCTGTAGGAGAAGATGATTTGCACGACCCCAGCCTGCGGGTTGATGTTGTGTTTTCTCTCTATCATGGCCGTTAGATGAATTTTGTCGGTTGCGATGCTCCGCGCTCAAATGCCTCCTCCATCTGCTGGCGGTAGAGGTCGTTATCCCGCTGCTTGGATTCTATGCGCTTCATAGCGGCGTCAAATGAGAAGCCACCACTTTTAACGGCATCAAGTTTTGCTGAAAGTTCGTCACGCTCGGTGGTAACTGCTGCCAGTTGCGCCTCCAGTTCTTTTATTCTTTCGTTGTCGTTCATAAGTTATTGATTCTTAATTTGTTGTTTGTGTTGAAAATACTCTTTGGATTGCTTGTAGACAGGGAAAAAGTTTTTGTATTTCTCCTCGATCGTGTCCTTGAGAATGCTGCCCGTTGCCCAAAGCTCATCAAGGCAACCAGTCCAGGGCAGATGGAGAAGCTGCTCGACCGTGTAACGGCGAACGTTGTGCGCCTCCTCAAACTCACGTAGAGCATCTACCGCCGCCCGTACCCGCTGGATTAATTCAATGTGTAGCAGTGCTTCGGGGGGAATGTCGTGTGTTGCCCGCTGGAGGGCTACAGCCTCGATTTGCTGCGAACTTATGAAATAATGTAGGCGTCCGTTCTCGTCGTCCTCTATTGTGAAGGTAACATCGGGATTGCTCAACATGATACCTTGAATAATATTCACAAGGCGCGTCGCCCGCTGGCTGATTGCCTTCCAAGGTTTCAGCCGCTCGCGCCGCTCATCGCTGGTCAGGCTCTTGTCGGCCTTGATGGGTGCAGTACATTCGTCTAACCGCTGCTGTAGCCAGGCCGTCGTGATGTCGGCAAGGTCAGCGGGTATAGGTTGTAACTCCTCGATGCCTTGAAGCTCGGTCATCGTCTTTTGCAAAGATCGGCTCACATTGTCAAGCCGACGGGCTTCCGTGAGCCGCTCCCTTTCGATTGTTATTTGTCTTTTTTCGTTCATAATAAAATCAATAAAAATTATTCTTTCGCAAAATTAATGTACCTTGCAAGTATCTAAGGCCAAATTTTTTCGTAAAGTGGGGCGCGTAGCCCCACATTACAATATCCTGTAACCTTTTCTTGCGAGTTTTATTAAGTTCGCAAATTTGCTCTAACGGTGCAAAGTAAGGAGGTATTTTTCAACCGTGCAAATGAATGTGTTTCAGTAAGTTAACGGCGAAAACCCAATGTTTAGTTATCTTTAGTCATGTTTAGACATCTTTAGTTGTGGCCAAGGATTGTTTAACATTACGGAGGGATAATTAACAAGGCCACGACAAAAAATAAAAAATCTCGGCTGGGGGTCATATTCGGCGGTTTTTTCATGGCTTTTGGGGGTGCGGGGGTCAAAAACGGCAATTCCGTGCAGCCGGGTATTGTCATTCTCATCTATTATGACTATCTTTGTGCTGCGGTCAAGGTGACCGCTACCTTTGTAATAATCGTGTGACGGTAGGATAGTCCACACATTTTTAAGGCGCTGGCGGGCTACCGTGAGCGCTTTTTTTGGTATTCAGTATATATTGCAGGTGATTCAGCGCACAGCACAGCGGCCAGGCTTCAATGGCACTTAAGACTACTTAAGAACTATTCACCTATCAATCAGCCTTTTATATCGTCTTAAGTATTAAGTAGTTATTACAAGCATTGTATTGGCTGGAGCTCCCGTCAGTGGCTTGTTTCACACGCTCATGAGTTTATTCTACTGACTTCAGCAAAGTATTTAATAAAGGTGTTTGCAGGTTTGAAAATAATGTGTACCTTTGCAACATCATGCAAATAGCATGACTTAACTGGTGCCGTCACTGCGTTGTTGAAATGCGGGGCGGCTTGTTGTTTCCAGGGCGCATCCCCAAGCCATCCCCACGTTTATTGTTTTAGTGCCAGCATTTAGGCAAACAAATATCGCCTAATGTACTGGCATTCAATACATTAAGCGATGTTACAAAAGTGGTCCCACTTGGGCTTGAACCAAGGACTCCCTGATTATGAGTCAGGTGCTCTAACCAACTGAGCTATAGGACCGGCTTGTGAAGCATAGGCTTCCAAAGCGGTTGCAAAGGTACAAAATAATTGTGAAACAGCAACCCTTTCATGATTATTTTTTCTGCGATTGGCAAAAAGGCAGATTCCAGCGCACTTTCATGGCAATTTTCGATTTTTGGGCGGGAAAACGCACAAAATGCGTGGCAAATCTGGGTTTTCACATTTTTTAATCATTCAATTTGGCTCCATTAGAGAAATAATTATTTAATTTGCACTATCAAAAGTTGTGATCATTCGATTCAACGAATGACATTAATAAATGCTTTTATGGGGTAAATATAGTTTTCAAGTATTAGTAATTATTATGAGGGTCTCAGCAGTGATGCTTGGGCCTTTTTTATTCCGCTAACCCTGAGTCATTTCCATGAGTGTGAGGATCCCCTCACGACCCATATTCATCATCAGGTCCAGGATGCTCAAGTCGGGACGAAAACCCTCCTGCCCCGGCCACATCTGGTAATAAGGTACATTGGACATCTGTAACGTGTCGGCCTTCTTCATGCCGATGCGCCCGCGCAGGTCGATCGCTTTTTCAAGTTCGTGTGCACCCACCAGTTCAGGATAACGCGTTTCCAGCGGCAAGGCCATGAAGTCAACGACGACTTCATGCAGCTGGGCATTGAACTCATGCAGGTAGCGCTGGTGGCCGTGAACCACACGTGACAGGTCATCGGCGATATAGTCGAAATAGGGCGAGCGGCCATAAGCCGAAAACAACGCGCCCCAGTGCAGGCGGCGCCAGTCGCCGTGCTCCGAGATGAGCACGTCGCGCAGCGGAGTCATCATGTTGTTGGTAGAACCCACAAGAGGCACAGTGAGGGTCTGCACGCCGTTAGGACCGTCGATGCGGTAGCGGTGATGGCTGTGACGCAGCGGCAGACGTGTCTCATTCATGTCAATGAGCAACGTGCCCGCCTTGAGGGCTGCCGCATAGCACCGCACACTGGCGGCACACATGCTGCCCATCACAACTGTACTTACCGATGCCTCAAACATTGGAATATCTAGTCCCTAGTCAGCATCCGCCAACACCTAAAGCCTAAAGCCTACTTCTTGTCAGGATTAGGCATCTTGAAGATGCGGTTCCAACGAATGCCGCCGTTGAACAGGCTGTGGTCCTTGTTGAATGAGATAAGGATAATCGACGGGGTGCCCACAATATGGTCCTCAGGAACGAAGCCCCAGTAGCGGGAGTCGAGCGAGTTGTCGCGGTTGTCACCCTGCATCCAGTAGTAATCCATCTTGAAGGTGTAGCTCGTTGCAGGCTGGCCGTTAATGAAGATCTGGTTGCCCTTCACCTCCAGGGTATTGCCCTCGTAGTTCTTGATGCAACGCTCATACAGCGGCAGGTTTTCAAGGGTCAAATCCACCTTGGCGCCCTTCTTGGGAATCCAGATGGGGCCATAGTTGGCATGGGTCCAGCCGTAATCGGTGCCGACCGGATAAGTCAGGATGGTTTCAGACGGGTCTGGCTGGATGCGTTGCACAACCTGTACCCAAGGCTTGGATTCGAGGGCCTTTTTCATGTCAGCGGTGAGCGGCAACACATATTCCATATTATTGATGAAGCCGCGGGCCTGATCCTCGTGGCTGATGCCCAGCTCCTCAAACAAATCGTTACTGATGAGCGTCCCATCAGTCCTTACATAGTAACAGTATTGGACATTCTTGGGCTGAGGCACGGCCTTGCCGTTGGCATACACGATGCCGTCCTTGATCTGGATGGTCTCGCCAGGCAGACCCAGACAGCGCTTCACGTAATTGTCGCGACGGTCAACAGGACGATAAACGATGTCGCCAAACACCTCTTTATTGTTGCGCACCACATCGCGGCCGTTCTCCAGGCACAGGGTATAGTAATCAGGATTGGTCGCCTTGAGCGCAACGGTATCGCCAGCGGGGAAATTAAACACGACGATATCCATGCGCTCCACGTTGCGCAGACCCTTCAGGCGCTTGTAATCCAACTGGGGGTGCTCAATGTAGGACTTGCAGTTGAGGATGGGCAGGGTGTTCTGAGCCAGCGGGAAGTGCAGCGGGGTCTGCGGCACACGCGGGCCATAGGTCACCTTGTTCACCCACAGGAAATCACCCGTCAACAACGATTTCTCGAGCGACGATGAGGGAATCTGATAATTCTGGCCCACGAACAGGAACAGGAAATAGACCAGTACCAGGGCATAGACGATGGCATCAATCCAACTCATGAGCGTGCGCAGCGGGCCCTTCTTCATGCCCTTCCATGCGCCCCAGGGAATGTACTGTGTCAGGTAAATGTCTGCAAGCAGAATCAGACCCAGCAGCAACAATGGGTTGCCCATCCAGATGGTCCACAGCACATAGATGAGGGCAACAAAACCAAAGCGGCACCAGCGCGTCGCTTTCACCCGTCCCAAGCGCTCCTTGAGCGAACCGGTTTGTCTTACATATTCCTCTTCCTTCTTGTCTTTTTTATTCTCGATGTCGTTTGCCATTTTGTCTGATATGTTTGGAAAATTTGAATGTTTTTGGCGGCACCTCAGCCATCGAAACATGTTTCATAGCGTTCGGTTTGCATAAAATTTGCTGCGAAATTACTAAATAATGTGGAAAAAGCACTATTTTTGCCCTACAAGAAACGTTTTTTAGATAAATTTGACGGCACCTTAACAAAATTCAAATAAATTTGCTTTTGTATTCGGTTTGCACAATTATTAGGACAAGTTATGAAAATCAGCAAGATTATCGCCCCAGGTGAGACCATCCTCTACCAGCCCCGACTCACGCGGTGGGCATACCTGCACCTGGGTAGCCTCATCCGCAACCTGACCACGACCATCTTTGTCAGCGACAAGCGCTTTTTCCACAGTTATGGCTGGATTCACCGCCATGCCCACGAAATCGTTATCGGCAAGGTCGAGAGCATCCTCGTCGAGCAGAATCTGTGGGGTCGCATGTTCAACTACGGCAACATCAAGGTCTCGGGCACGGGTGCCGGTACCATCGTCCTGCGTTACATCAAGCGCCCCCTCGAATTCCAACGCCAAGTCCGCGCCATCCAGGGCAGCGGCACCAGCACCACAGCATGAAAATCAATAAAATGACAAAACAATTACGATTTTTTCGGTATTCATATCTCCGTATCAAGAAAAATAAGTAATTTTGCATCAACAAGTGCCGAAAAGTGTATAATATCGACACTTTTCGGCACTTGTTAGTGTGTTTCAAGAGTTCAGCATGGAGATAAAAAGAGATATCATAGCTACACTTGCGGAGTGGAAACATTCTCCTCACCGCAAACCTATTCTATTGAAAGGAGCTCGCCAGATAGGCAAATCATGGACGATGGAAGCATTTGGTCGGGAATACTTTGAACATTGCGCCATCTTTGATTTTGACCAGCGCCCGGAAATAAAATCTGCATTTCAAGTTTCCAAGGAGCCAAGAAGAATCATTCAGGAATTAACTATGTATTGTGATGTTCCCATCATTCCCGGCAAGACACTCATCGTGTTTGATGAAATTCAGGAATGTGAGGAAGCGCTCAACAGTCTCAAGTATTTCTACGAACAATCACCTGAATATCACATCATTGCAGCCGGTTCTCTACTTGGGGTCGCAGTGAAGAAACGCCACATGGCTGTCCCTGTTGGAAAAGTCACGACGATGAGAATGTTCCCCATCACATTTAAAGAATTCCTTCGGTCATGTGACACCAGGATTTTTGACTTTATTGAGAACTTAACCGAGCCTCGACACTTGCCTGAAGTGGTCTTGAATAAACTGAAAACCTATTATCGTCAATACATGATTAGCGGTGGCATGCCTGAAGCCGTTAACGCTATGCTGGAAAACCAAGGAATGCTGGCGGTAGACAAGATTCTTCAAAGCATCTTGGACTTATATGAACTTGACTTTGCCAAGTATGCCGATTCTCGAGATATTCCCCGCATCCACGCCATCTGGCATTCGTTGCCCTCCCAGTTGGGAAAAGAGAATCGCAAGTTCATCTATAAGGTGATTCGCACCGGTGCCCGATCCAAGGACTATGAGGATGCTTTGCTATGGCTTGAAGATGCCGGTGTCATCTACCGAATCAACAATATTTCAAAGCCTGCATTGCCGCTCAAAGCCTACGAGAAAACCGATGCGTTCAAAGTCTATGCGTGTGATTGCGGACTCCTGCGACGCTTAGCACATCTGCCTGCCAGCGCCATCCTGGATTCAGCATCCAACTACACTGAGTTTAAAGGCGCATTGGCCGAAAATGCCATACTGCAATCTCTCATGCCCATCTTGGATGACATCACACCCTGCTACTGGACATCGGACAATAAAGCTGAAGTTGAATTTGTCATTCAGTGGCAAGATGAAATCATACCGATTGAGGTCAAAGCCGAGAATAATATCAGTGGACGCAGTATCACAGTTTATAACGACAAATACCACCCTGAGAACCGCATTAGATTCTCGTTCCTCAATCTGCATTACAACTGCGGTATGCTTAGCTGTCCGTCACCCCTTGCCGAGTGGTTTGGAAAATGGATACAATGACATTTTAAATTAAACTATCTCATGCCGATTATCGAAATAACGTCGCTGGACCACCCTGGGGTGGAGGTTTTTGGCACCTTGACCGAGGCGCAGCTACGCAACCGCCTGGAGCCGGACAAGGGCATCTTCATTGCCGAGAGCCCCAAGGTCATCCATGTTGCCCTCGACGCAGGTTACGAGCCGCTGTCGCTGTTGTGTGAACGTCGCCACATCACGGGTGATGCCGCCAGCATTATCGAGCGTTGCGGTGGCATACCCGTCTATACGGGCGAGCGCGACCTGCTCGCCTCACTCACGGGCTACACACTGACGCGAGGCGTGCTGTGTGCCATGCGCCGTCCCCTGCCCCGCCCCGTCGCAGACATATGCCGTGATGCCAGCCGCGTGGTGGTCATCGATGGCGTGACCGACACCACCAACATCGGGGCCATCTTCCGCTCGGCTGCCGCGCTGGGTATCGACGCCGTACTATTGACGCCTACGGCCTGCGACCCATTGAACCGTCGCGCCGTGCGCGTATCAATGGGCTCGGTGTTCCTTGTCCCCTGGACTTGGATCGAAGAGCCAGTCACTCCGCATCTGCACGAATTGGGCTTCCGCACCGCTGCCATGGCCTTGAGCGACGATTCCATTACGCTCGATGATCCTATACTCAAGCAAGAGCCACGCCTGGCCCTGATCATGGGCACCGAGGGCGACGGCCTCTCCCATGAGGCCATCACCACTGCCGACCGCGTCGTGCGTATCCCGATGAAACATAACGTGGATTCACTCAACGTCGCAGCAGCAGCCGCTGTCGCCTTTTGGGAACTGCGCAAAACCAAGTAACAGATAACAACTAAACAATACAGAACAATGAAAACGCCAAGAGTCAGATTCAGAATGCCTAGAACCGCCCGCTTGTGGGCACAGGGCTCCACATGGAGAGAACTCATCCTTACCATTGTGGCCACTACCATTTCGATTATCCTCACATTCGGAACCGCCTATTGGCTCGAACGCCAACAGCGCATCGAGGATCGCATGATGTCCGCCAAAATGGTGATGAGCAACATCGAGAGCTTTTCCCGCGAACTCGATAATCTTTCACATGAAATGGCCTCGCGTGACTCCATCGCCACATGGATGCTCAGCCTGCCCGTTAACTCGCTTGACGACATCCCTGTTTCAGAGATGGTCGATCCCCTCAACAAACTTGTAGCTCTTGATTTCCTGTCACACGACAAGACCACCGAGAACATCTTTGGCAATAGTATCGAGACTTGGAAAAACATGGGCTACGATGGAGTCCAGTTTATCGACAATGTGGGCAAGTGTTTTGCCGAAATGAACGACATCGAGAAATACTGGAACGACTGGGTTACCGAATGTGAGTCTGTCATCAACGATGTGATCAGCAACATGCAGCCTGGCGAGCACACCCACACCAAGCTATTGTCCAACAATGCTTTCCGTCAAAAATTAGAGAGCTACCATGTCCGCCAGAACTGGCTTGAATATGCCTCGGCACATTGCCGTTACCTCAACGACAAGAACATGGCACTTTTCAAACTTGACAAACAGGAAATCAAAGACTTTACCGACATGCGTACCAAAGATATTCAATTCGGTGAAAAAGAGCCCGAAGTATCCGACTTCCGCAAGCCGCAGATCAGGAAAGATAGCCTTTACACCCTTCGACCGGTACAGCAACACATCGACAGCATCTTACACGGCAAATAAACTAAAACCTACAAATAATGCGAGATTGCGCCAAAAATCACCCAAACCTTGGCGCAATCTCATTCTTTTCAAGCCACCCAGGAAGAGAATACGTTGATGAGCCAACCGCTGATGGCCATGTAGATGGTAATGCCCACAATATCATTGGTCACGGTAACGAAGGGGCCAGTCGCGATGGCCGGGTCAATCTTCAGACGCTCCAGCACCAGAGGAACCACAGTGCCGAACAGCGAGGCAAACATGACCACAAGGAACAGAGAAGTCGTTACCGCAGCAGCAGCGATATGGGACTTGGTGGGGTCATTATCTACTGGGAAGAAGTGTGCATACAAGAAGATGAGCAGACCCATCACCAGCGCATTGATGAGCGCGGTGCTGAATTCCTTGAACAAGTGCTTGCCCACGTGCTTGATGTCAAGGCTGCCGTTGGCAAGACCCTGAACGACAATCGCACTCGACTGGGTGCCCACATTACCGCCCGTACCGCCAATCAACGGAATGAACAGCGCCAGGCCGGGCAAGATGCGCAACAGGTCGGCATCGCCCTCACCGCCACCCAGGATCAGGGCGTTGATGATACCACCCACCAATCCGATGAGCAGCCACGGCAAGCGGGCGCGCACCTGACGGAACACGTTGTCGTCGGTCTCGATGTCGCCCCAGATACCTGATGCCAACTGGTAGTCGTCCTCTCCCTGTTCACGCACGCGGTCAATGATGTCGTCAACCGTGATGCGGCCCACCAGGCGACCGATGCTATCGACAACGGGCATCGCCACAAGGTCATATTTCTCGAAATCGAGGGCAACATCCTCGATATGGGTGTCGGTGCGCACGCTCAGGGGGTCAGGTTCCATGACGTGCTTGATTTTTGAAGCCGAGGGGTTGGTAATCGTGGTCTTCAACGGGAAAATGCCTTTCAGGCGGTTGTCGTCATCCACCACATAGATGTTGTATATCTCGTCCAGGTCCTCAGCCTGCTGACGCATGGCCTTGATGCAGTCGGGCATCGACATGTTCTCGTTGACGACAATCATCTCGGTGGACATGTAACCACCAGCGGTATCCTCGTCATACTGCAGCAGGTCAACAATGTCGCCGGCTTGCTCCACGTCGTCGATGTGGCTGATTACGTCCTCACGGTCCTCCTCGTCAAGTTCCTGGATCACATCGACGGCATCGTCGGCATCCATCTGCTCCACCTGCTTGGCGATTTCCTCGTTAGGCATCAGCTCCATCAGGTCGTGGCGCTGGTCCTCATCGAGTTCGACCAGGACATCGGCAGCCGTCTCATCATCAAGCAGCAGCATGATAAACAAGGCTTCATCGTCATCGAGGTCGCCCACCAGTTCAGCTATATCGGCAGGGTGCATGTCCTTGATCTTGGCACGCACAAGTTCCTCGTCTTTCTTCTCAATCAGTTCATTGAGGTTGGACAGATATTCCTCGTTAAATTCTTTCATTGCGGTTCTAGGGTCTTAGTAATCTTTGTAATTATGTTGTTTGTTTGGTTATGGCAACTGGCCCCACAGATTGGGGTAGCTGCCCTCAGGGAACCGACTGCGGTTGCTCCATAGCAAGCCGCGTCAGGGCAATGAAATCTTCAACGCCCAGCCGTTCAGGACGTTGTCGGAACACGTCACTGTCCATCACGGCAGGATTGGTCGAGAATATCGGTTTTAATGAGCTGCGCAGCATCTTGCGGCGCTGGCCGAATGAGGCCTTCACAATGCGCTTGAACATGCGCTCGTCAACGCCCAGGTCGGTCACATCGTTGCGGATGAGACGGATCACGCCACTCTTGACCTTGGGCGGCGGATTGAACACGTGTTCATCAACAGTGAAAAGATACTCGATATCATACCATGCCTGCAGGAGCACCGACAGAATGCCGTAGGTCTTGCTGCCTGGAGGCTCGGCAATGCGCTGGGCCACCTCGCGTTGCAGCATGCCGCTGCAGCACACCACCTGATCCCGGTAATCCAGTATCTTAAAGAAAATCTGTGTCGAAATGTTATAGGGATAGTTGCCTATGACGCAGAATGGGCGATCACCATACAGTTTCTTGAGATCCATCTTCAAGAAATCCTCGCCGATAATGCGGCCGTGAAGCTGCGGAAATGCGGCTTCGAGATAATCCACACTCTCGGTGTCGAGTTCCACCACAGTGAGGTCCAGCCCCATTTCGAGCAGGTACTGGGTGAGCACACCCATGCCGGGACCCACCTCCAGCACTGGCAAGTGCTTGAAATCGTCCAGCGTATGGGCAATTCGCTCAGCGATCGACAAATCTGTCAAGAAATGCTGCCCCAGTGACTTTTTTGCTCTAACTTTCCGCATTTTTTCTTATTTATTGTTACCTTTGCACGCTCCAAGGCGTCCATTAGCAATGTGCAAAGTTACTGTTTTTTTGCCGTTCATAATGCATCGGTCGCTATTTTTTAATTCAACAAGACAAGAATAAACGTGAAAAAAGCTGTCTCATATCTCGTGAAATACGGCATTCCACTCGTCATCGGCGTGGGATTGATGTATTTCCTGTACCAGAATGTGGACATCAACTCGATGATGGACACGCTCAAAACCGACGTCGATTACTGGTGGTTCATACCCGTAGCCATTATCAGCATCTTGAGCCACGTGTTCAGGGCATTGCGCTGGCGCCTGCAGCTCAAGGCCATCGACGTGAAACCGTCATTTAGCGCCGTACTCAACAGCATCTTTGGCACCTATGCCGTCAATCTGGTATTCCCGCGACTGGGCGAGGTGTGGCGGTGCGGCTACATCGCCGAGCGCCAGAAGGCATCGGTCACCCAAGTCATGGGTTCCATGGTTGCCGACCGGCTCACCGACACCGTCACCGTGTTGACCTTGACGTTTGTCACCTTCCTGCTGGCTCAGAGCGCCTTTGGCCAGTTCTTTGACACCTATCCCCAAATGAAGGAAAACTTTCTCAATGTAGCCAGCGACGCGCGCATTTGGCTCGGCACCGCCGTCGCCATCATCGCACTGGGCTGGTTGCTGGTGATGAAAACCGAGAATAAAATCATCAAGAAGATTCAGCTCATGGCACGCAACTTGTGGGAAGGATTCGCATCCATCACCCGTATGAAGGGCAAGTGGTGGTTCCTGCTGTTGACCCTGCTCATCTGGGGATGTTACTTCATGCAATTGTATCTTGCCTGCAAGGCGTTCACATTCACCAGCGGCCTCAGTGTGCTGGCCGTGCTGGTCATGTTTGTGCTCAGCAGCATCGGAATGGGTATTCCCACCAACGGCGGCCTGGGTTCTTGGCATGTAGCCATCATCTTTGGCCTCTCCCTCTACGGCGTGGGCGTATTCTCGCCCTCCAATTTCGACCCCAGGGCATCAGCTTTCGCCATGCTCGTGTGGGGCTTTCAGACGGTGCTCCTCATCGTGTTGGGCATCTATGCCTTTGCCAGCATGGCCATCGACCGCAACCGCATCGAGAGCGGAAAAACCGTGGTAGATACAACTAACGATGAAATCAAGCTCTAATCAGCTAAAAACTAAAGACTAAAAACTAAAGACCAAAACTATGGACGATAACTTTGACGACTATTTCACCGACGAGAATCTTCCCGAAGAGCCCGAACACATCCATCAGGAGACCGAGACCGAACGCGAGGAACGCGAAATCAAGGAAGCCACTATCGAGCGTCGAGGACACTCGCTCAAACTTTTGCTGGCGCTCATCATTTTAGCCATGGTCCTGTTCCTGGGATGGTGGATGTGGCAGCACTATTTCCATCCTTATCGCATCAGTCAGGAAAAAGGTTGGATCATGAAGGTCAGCAACGAGGGAACCCTCTTCCAAACATTTGAGGGCGAGATGATCAGCACGGGCTATATCGAAGACACCCTGCTGGCCATGCGCAGCGATTTCCATTTCTCTATCCCTACCGATAGCCTTGCTCGCGATGCCATGCGCTATGCTGCCGATGGCAAGCGCGTCGTCCTCACCTACAATGAGTACAAGGGCAAAGTACTCTGGCGTGGCGACTCTCGCCATGTCGTCATCAAGATTGAGCCAGACACCAACCTCGTCAAGCCCAACCCCTACAAGTAAAACGCATCTTAGCTGCATTTCACTTTAACGCCAACTTTTATCTTAGGCAATCCCATAAGCAAGACAAAGGCATCCGCACTCCGTTTACGAATGGAATGCGGATGCC
>CAMYUW010000043.1 GCA_947302275.1 uncultured Prevotellaceae bacterium | reverse complement strand
ACTGGCTCACTGCCAGTACCTCACCACCTGCATCGATGATGCTGCGGTTCATCACACCCTGCTCGTCGTCAAAGATGCGCAGGTTTACGGTCTTCTGCGCTAGCCAGCGCATATCGTCCATAGTGTCGCCCTCACGGACACCCACCAGCACCATCAGCCCTGGGCCGATGGTGCTGTGTAATTGTCCGTCGATGGTAACCGATGCCTCGGTCACCCGTTGAATGACTATTCTCATTTTAGTTTTTAGTCTTTAAACTCTAACTCTAAACGGAGCTGTGTCATAATTCATTCGTAGCTTTTTATGTCGCGCAACGCGCGATTCAATTTGCGACTAATGAATTATGACACAGCCACTATCTCACTTCATCCATTTGAACAGGTCGGCAAAGCTGGCTTTCTTGCCGTAGTGGAGGATACCGCGGCGGTAGATGCGGGCTGCCAGCCATGTGATGGCAAGCGCGGTGCCGAAGAGCAGCGCAAGACTCAATGCCAACTGCCAGAAGGGTACACCGAAGGGTAGCCTGATCATCATCACTACAGGCGAGGTGAACGGGATAATGGAGCACCACACGGCGGTGGGACCAGAGGGATTCTCCATGCAGGCCATGCCTGCGTAGAAGGCGATGAGCATAATCAGGATGACGGGAGTGGTGAACTGTGAGGAATCGCTGGCCTGGTCAACGGCTGAGCCCAGACCCGCAAACAGCGCGCTGTAAAGCATGTAACCGCCAATGAAGTAGAGAATGAAATTCACGATGATGGGCATGTAGTTGATGGACATTACTTCGCGCATGAAACCGTCCATGCCTTCGGCGTTGGCGGCTGCGCCAGCGGCTGCAATCGCGTCTGGTGATGCCATGCTGTTCAGACCAAACGCACTGCCGGCGACGGTGCCGACAATGGCGAGCAGCGCTATCCAGATAGCCATCTGGGTCAGGCCCACGAGGCCCACACCGATAATTTTACCTAACATCAGCTGGAATGGACGGCAACTGCTAACAACGACCTCAACAATGCGGTTGGTCTTCTCTTCAATGACGCTGTTCATAATCATCGCGCCATACATGAGCACGAACATGTAGGTGAAGATCGAAAGCATCAAGCCCAATCCCATGGCGACATCGGTCGAGGATTCTTGCTCGCCGCCAGCCTCGCTCCACTTGATGGAGCGCACATCCACATTGACGTGAGCTTTTTGGACCATCTCCTGAATATTGGGGATGCCCATGGCGGTGAGGTGAGCGGTCTCGATGGTGTCGGACAGGACATTACGCACGCTGGACACCAGGGCGGGGGTGATAGTTCCCTCGCTGAAGATGTTCACTACCCCGGTGCTGTCCACGTCGCGCGGAATGATGATGATGGCGTCGAGACTGCCATTGGCCTTGTCATAGAACTCGCGGGCATTGGTCACAGTATCGCCCTTGATGGCGACGAAGTTGTACATGTCGTCGCTCTTGAGGGCTGCGGCATAGCGGCCCGTCTCGTCGATGACGGCAATCTGTTGGGTGTCACTGCCCTTGTCGTTGAGCCATGCCAAGCCGATGGGAACGGCCATGATGAGGATAAACAGCAGGGGCATGCCCAGGGTCATAAAGATGAATGACTTGCGCCCGACAATCGACATATATTCACGGGCGATGATGAGGCGAAGCTTATTCATTGTTCTCTACATTTTTGGATTTGACGGTTTCGATGAAAATCTCGTTCATGCTGGGCAGCACCTCGGTGAAGCCAGTCAAGCGGTAATGCTCGTTGAGCCAGTTGATGGCATCGCGCACGTTGACGCCCTGGGCGAGCTTGATGCGGGTGTCGTTCTTCTTGACAGGGTCGGGGGGGAGTAGGGTGAACAGACTGGGGTTCGGCTCGATGGTGTCGGGTGTCTGAACGGCGATGATGTTCTTCTTGTGCTGCTGTTTCACCTCATCAACACTGCCTGTGAGCACCACCTGGGCATGATTCAACAGAGTAATCTGCTGACACACCTCCTCGACCGACGCCATATTGTGTGTCGAGAACAGGATGGTGCTGCCCTGGTCACGCAGGGCCAGAATCTCGACCTTCAACTGCTCGGCATTCACGGGATCGAAGCCCGAGAACGGCTCGTCGAAGATCAATAGCGGCGGACGGTGGATCACGGTGCCGATGAATTGCACCTTTTGTTGCATACCCTTGGACAGGTTCTCCACCTTCTTGTTTTCCCATTCCTTGAGGTCAAAACGGTCAAGCCACCAGTGCATCGAGGCCAAGGCATCGGCCTTGGTCATGCCCTTGAGACGTCCCAGATACACGATGTGGTCTCCCACCTTCATTTTCTTGTACAGGCCGCGCTCCTCAGGCAGGTAGCCGATGTGGGTAATATCGTCATCGGTCATGACCTTGCCGTTGAGAGTCACAGTGCCCTCGTCGGCAGCGAGGATGCGGTTGATGATGCGGATCAGGGTGCTCTTGCCGGCACCGTTGGGTCCCAACAGGCCGTAGATGGTGCCTTGCTCCACCTGCATGGAAACGCCCGCCAGGGCCGTGTGCCCCTCGTAGCGCTTCACCACGTTGTTAATATCAAGATAAGCCATTGTATGATAATTATTAGTTCTAAGTTATCAGTTTTCGGTTGGCGTCGGTACTCTTGAGGTCATTCCTTGAGACGTCTTGCCGTTTGCAAAAATAACTGATTTTACCCTTTAGACGCACGGGGCGGGAAAAAAACTACACCAAAAAACATAAAAATGCCCAAAGCGGGCAAAAAGTAAACGACATTTCAGTCGCAGGGAAACAAGGGTTTTCCAAAACTTGAGGATGTGTCATAACTCTCGTCAGTTTTTCTCGGCCGTTAGGCTGATTAAAAAACTATAAGATCATTATGACACATCCTCAAAGTTGAAAATGTGGTTGAGCGGGACCGTTTACTGCTTAACTACCTGTTGCAACCAATTGACGATATCTTGCAGCACCTCGGGCGACATTGTTTCCTTGATTGCACCATAATTTGCACTGCCCTTCCACTCGGTGCACGTCTGGAAGAAGTGGTTCAGCCCCTCATAAGCCTTGACAGTAGCATGAGGAACGAATCGCTTGATGGCATCCAGGTTGTTCTCGCATGCTACCTGGCAGTCCAGTGTGCCGTTGACGGCAAGCATCGGACACTTGACACGCTTGAGGTTATCGGTCGGGTCATACTGGTAGACACAGCGCACCATAGGCAGAGCGTACAATTGAATGTATTGCTCGGGTGTAACTCCTCCCAAGTACAGTTGTAATGCGGGATTTCCTTCCTGTTCATGAAAATAGTTAGCTAGCTTGTTGCACATGGTGACCGAATCTTTCTCGGTGGCAATGATAGTGTATAACTCCTCGTTCACCTTCATCACATCTTCTCCAACTTCAAGTCCTGCAGCCTTGAATCCTAATTGTCTTTGCGCTATGCCCAGTTCTTTGCCTGGTACACCGGGGCCTGCCAATGAAACGATATAGGCAACCTCGTCGGGGTGCTTGGCTGCATTCATGACGGCAATCAGGCCGCCTTCACTGTGGCCAACAAAACCCACTTGGGCGGCATCCACCTCGGGACGCGTCTTGAGATAGCGCAATGCTGCCATGGCATCGGTGGCAAGTGGCTCGGACGGAGCATCTGGATTACCGCCGACGGTGGCACCCACGCCTCGCTCGTCATAGCGCAGCACAGCAAAACCGTTGCGGCTCAGGGCATCGGCCAGCAGCAGGAATGGCTTGTGGCCAAAGGCTTCCTCATCGCGATCAAGGGGACCAGAACCGGCAACCAGCACCACGGCAGGACAATGGCTGCCCTTGTCGGGCAAACTCAATGTGCCCGAGAAGATGATGTCACCGTTGGTGAACGTCACGTCCTCGTTACGGTAAGGCTTATTGGTATCGCCTTCGATGGCGGCTTCCTGGGGGCGGTTATTCTGTACTTCTCCAGTTCGTGTCATGTTCAAGGTGAATCCATAACCCATCTGAGTGAAAGTGCCGTTCAGCGTCTCACCCTCCAGAACACCCTTGTATGATGCGTGTGAGGCGGGTATGTCCACGTTCAATTCATTGCCGCTGATGGTGGCTGTTGCCGGCAGTCCGAAGGCACCCTGGTCAGGTGAGTCCCAAGTGATATCGACGCCATCACTGGTCTGCTGGATGTTGAATACAATGGTCAATGATTGGGGGCCGGCATCAAGCACGCCGCTCCATGAGCCGTTGAAGTCCTGGCCATGGGCCACAGTGGTCGTGCCCGCCAAGAGAATCAAGGCTGCGGACAGAAGCGGATAAAAAATAGTACGTTTCATTATTCTTTGGATATCAGTGATTAATGAAACTTGTTATTCCTCGGGAGTCATGACTACCTCAACCTTGTTGCCGGCAGCCAGAATCTGGCGGGCAAAGGCGGCAATCGACTCGGGAGTCTGGGCCTTGACGATCTGCTCATAGCCAGTGTGGCTGTCGATACCACGCTCCACATAGCGGTTGAGTACCCACATCCAGTACCAGTTCTCCTTGATCTCGTTGTTGTAGTCCTTGATCAAGAGTTCCTTGAAGTCCTCGAGCGAGCTGGCATCGATGCTCTTGCCGGCGGCAACGATTTCGTCGTTCATGATCTTCAGTGCCAGGTCAGTGTACTCGGGCTTAACGGGGCAGTAGGCGTAGATGCAGCTGAAGGGGTTGTCACCGTTGAAGGCTGACCAACCGCTGGCGCTAGTGGAATAGGCAGCACCAGCATCCTCGCGGATCTTCTGCAGGTAGATTTTGTCCAAAACCTTGCCCAGCAAGTCAGCCTTGACGTTGTTCTCCAGGCTATAGGGCGTGGTCTTGTCATACCAGTAAATGGTGGTGTAGGCCTTGGGATCTTCCATCTTGCGGGTGAAGTGGTTGATGACTTGACCGACGGGGTAATTGTCGATGTTCACCCAGTTGGTCTTGGCGCCCTTCTTGCCGGGCAGACTGGCGATGTACTGCTCGATGAGCGGACGGATGACAGCCTCGTCAAATGAGCCGATGAAGTAGAACGTGTAGCTGCCGGCGTTGGCAGTAAGCTCCTTGGCCATTTGCAGCGTGCGGTCATAGTCGAGCTGCTTGACCATCTCGGCGGTGAAGGGCTTGCTGCGCCAGTTGTGGCTACCCAATGTCAGGCTCAGCGAGTCGCTAAATGCCGTCTCGGGAACGAGGTCTCTGTTCTTGAGCACCATATCGAGCTGGCTTATCAGGTTGTTGAACTTCTTCTCGTCCTTGCGGATATCGGTAAACATCAAGTAGTTGAGCTGGAACAGGGTTTCAAGGTCCTTGACGGTCGATGAACCGGTGACCATGTTAAACTCGCTGTCCATCTCCATGCTGCACCTCACCTGCTTGCCGGCGAGGGCTTTCTCGAGCTCGGTGTTGTTGAACTCACCCAGCCCGCTGACTTCGATAGCGGCGTCAAAGAGTGAGAAGTTTGCATGGTCTTTCTCGCCATAGATTGAGTTGCCACCGCGCTGCATCGCCTTCATTTGGATGTCATCGTCCTTTAAGTCGGTTTTCTTGAGGATGACGCGCGCGCCGTTGCTCAGTTGCAGTTCCTTGTAACCGAACTGCTTGTTCTCGGTCTCCTTAACGATTTTACCCTTCTTGGGCAGCTTGGTGATAAGGGGTTCCTGCTTCACGTTGTCCACATAGGCCTCGACTTGGGCATTGAGACCGGCATCGACAGCAGCCTTCAGGGCATCGGCAGTGGGATAAACGGCGCCCTCCTTGTCCTGGTTGAAGCTCGCAACGACCAAGTTCTTCCCATCGGTGGTAATGATTCCGGGCAGCATCGAGTTGATAGCCTCAACGGGAATCATGGGCACGATCTGGTTCATGATTTCATACTTCTGCTCAATCGATGGGATGGGCTCGTTGTCGAGATAGTGACTGCAGTATTGGCGGCCGTAGAAATCATTGTCCACCTTGTTGCGCTCGTTGTATTGGCTCTCCAGGCCGCTCAGATACTCTTCACGGGCACGGATGTACTCGGTCTCGGTGAAGCCGTGCTCCATGGCGCGCATGGCTTCGGTGACGATGTCCTGGGTGGATTGCTCGGTCATGCCCTCCTTGGGGAGGAACACGAGGTTGAAGGCATCCTTATTCTTGGAGAACAAGTAATTGCCGTCAAAGGCGTATCCCATCAGGAAGGGGCAGTCGGCTTCTTGTGTCTTCTCGCTCAGGCGGCTGTTGAGCATACTGCTCATCATGTTGCGCATGTAGTTATAGAGGAGATAGTCAAGAGTGGTTTTACCCTCCTTCGCCACAGCGTCATGCTTGAAAATAATCTGGGTGCTGCTGGCCTGCTGCTCCTTGTCCTTATCGACGACGATGATGGCCGTTTCATTGTCGGGCACGGGCTCATCCACCACCTGTGCGGCATTGGGGTCGAGTTTGCAGTTCTTGAAGAGTTCCTTAATCTGGGCCTCGATATGATCCACATCCACGTCACCCACGATGACCAAGGCCTGGTTGTTTGGGACGATACCACTTGTGGTAATAGTCGCGCAATTCCTGGTAAGGGAAGTTGTCCACCACACTCATCAGGCCGATGGGCATGCGCTTGCCGTATTTCGAGCCTGGATACAGGGTCTCGAGATTGTTCTCAAGCATACGCATCTGTGCGCCGCGGCTCAGTCGCCATTCCTCGTGGATGACGCCGCGCTCCTTGTCGATCTCCTCATCGGTGAGCAGCAGGCCGCCGCTCCAGTCCTTGAGGATGAGCAGACACGAGTCAAGCGCGCTCTGTCGCGTGCTGGGCACGTTGTTGATGTTATAGACGGTCTCGGCAATGCTGGTGTAGGCATTCATGTCGCGGCCGAACTCCACACCCAGCGAGCGGGTGTAGTCGATAATACTCTTGCCCTCGCCGTTGAAGTGCTCACTGCCGTTGAAGGCCATGTGCTCCAGGAAGTGGGCCAAACCACGCTGGCTTTCTTCTTCCTGGATGGAGCCCACACGCTGGGCAATGTAGAAGTTCACGCGGTTCTCCGGATAGTTGTTGTGGCGGATGTAGTAAGTCAATCCGCAATCCAGTTTACCGATGCGCACAGCCTCGTCTACAGGGATGGGCGGCATCTGCTGCGCCATCGCCACATTGGTGCCCAATGCCACTATCATCAGCAGCAAGGCAACAAAAAGTTTCTTCACTTTGTTCATAATGCTAAATTATTTTGTTTAATACTAATGATATAATTACAGGCTAGATTTATGATGTTTCCTCATGTTACTCCTCGGGGGTCATGACCACCTCGACCTTGTTGCCGGCGGCCAGAATCTGGCGGGCAAAGGCAGCGATCGACTCAGGTGTCTGGGCCTTGATCATCTGCTCGTAGTCGGTGTGATAGTCAATACCAGGATCAATATAGGCCGAGATGATCGATATCCAGTAGGAGTTCTCCTTGAGTTCGGTGTTGTGTTCCTTAATCATGAGTTCCTTGATCTCCTGCAAGGTAGTCGCATCGATGGTAGTGCAAGCCTTGACCATCTCCTCGTTCAGAATCTTGAGGGCGACATCAACAAACTCAGGTTTCACTGGGCAAGAAGCCGAGACGGTGCTAATGCAACGGTCACCATAGAGTCTAACTCCGCCACCGGCGGTTGCCGAGTAGGCGGCACCTGCATCTTCACGGATTTTCTGCAGATAAATCTTGTTCAGCACCTGGCCCAGCATGTCGGCCTTGATGCCGTTCTCAACACTATAGGGAGTCTTGGTGTCATACCAGATAATCTCGGCACTGGCCTTGGGCGTTTCCATCTTGCGGGAGAAGTGGGTGATGGTCTCGCCTTCGGGACGGGTAATATTGTTCACCCAGTTGGAGGGTGAGCCCTTCTTGCCGGGCAGGCTGGCAATATACTGCTCGATGTACTGACGCATCAGTGCCTCGTCAAAGTTACCCACAAAGATAAAAGTGTAGTTGGCAGCGTTGGCAGTGCGTTCCTTGACAATCTCCATCATGCGCTCACGGTTCATCTCCTTCAGGTCCTCAACGTTGAAAGGCTTGCAACGCCAGTTATGGTCGTTAAGGATATAAAGGACCGAGTCGAGGAATACAGATTCATGGTTCAGGTCACGGTTCTTGTAAATGTCTTCGAGAAAGTTCTTATTTTGGTTGAAGCTTTTCTCGTCGATGTTGATATCGGTAAAGGCGAGATAGGTGAGCTGGAACATGGTTTCCAGGTCCTTGACCGTAGAGTTAGCGGATACAAAATCATTGTATGGAGACATAGCAAAGTAGATATCAACCTGTTTGCCAGCGATAGCCTTATCGAGCTCAGTTCTTGAGAAGTTGCCCAGGCCACAATCCAGCAAGAAGAAATCCAGCTTCTCAATGTTGACCCAATCCTCTTCACCATAGAGCGAAGTACCACCGCGAGCCTCGGCATGCATCTGGATCTCGTTCTTCTTGAAATCGGTCTTCTTGAGGATGGCACGGGCTCCGTTGCTCAACTCCAGTTCCTTGTAGTCAAACTGGCTGTTGTAGGTCTCTTTTATGATTTTACCCTTCTTGGGCATCTTGCTGATGAGGGCCCCCTCCTTCACGTTGTCGACAAATGCGTCGACCTGGGCATTCAGGCCAGCGTCAATGGCTGCTTTCAAGCCCTCGGGCGTGGGATAAACGGCATCGTCCTTCTCCTGGTTGAAGTTCATCACAACGAGGTTCTCGCCTGTGGTGTTGATGAGCTTGGGAATGACCATGTTGATGAGTTCGACAGGTATCTGTGGAACGAGCGCCTGCATGAGTTGGTACCTCTGCTCAATCGAGGGTATGGGCTCGTTGTTGAGGTAATTACTGCAGTACTCAACGGCAAATGCTGTATTGGAAACTTTATTGCGCTCGTTATAGGCATTCTCCAGAAAGCTCATGAGATTCTCCTTGGCACGCTCATACTCGGTCTCGGTAAAGCCGTGCTCGGCAGCGCGTATCGCCTCGGTAACAACGGCTTGGACTGCGGCCTCGGTCTGGCCTTCCTTGGGCGACACGCTCAAGGTGAATGCCTCGGCATTCTTCGACAGCAGATAAGGGCCATCGGAGGCACCGGCCGACAGGAAGGGGCAGTCAGGCTCCAGGGCCATCTCGCTCAGGCGGTTGTTGAGCATGATGCTCATCATGCTGGTGGAAAAACTCTCAAGCAGATATATCATGTCGCCTTTCTGCTCCTTGGGAGTAGCCTCGTGCTTGAACATGATCGACACATGGTTAAATTGCTGCTCCTTGTCCTTGTCAATAACGATGATAGGCTCCTCGTTGTCGGGAACGGGTTCCTCAACTACCTGGGCGGCGTTGGGATCCAGCACACAGTCCTTGAAGAGTTCCTTGATTTGGGACTCGATGTGATCGACATCCACATCACCCACTACAATCAGGGCCTGGTTGTCGGGACGATACCACTTGTGGTAGTAGTCGCGCAGGTCCTGATAGGGGAAGTTGTCCACAATCTCCATCAGGCCGATGGGCATGCGGCGGCCATACTTTGAGCTGGGATACAGCGTCTCGAGATTATTCTCCATCATGCGTTGATTGGCGGTGCGGCGCAATCGCCACTCCTCATGGATGACACCGCGCTCCTTGTCGATTTCCTCGTCGGTGAGCAGCAGGCCACCGCTCCAGTCCTTGAGGATGAGCAGGCAGGAGTCGATAGCGCTCTGGCGCGTGCTGGGCACTTCGGTAATAAGATAGATGGTCTCGGAAATGCTTGTGAGGGCGTTCATGTTATTGCCGAAGGCGACACCCAGTGAGCGTGTATAATCGATGATACCTTTGCCTTCGCCGTTGAAGTGCTCACTGCCGTTGAAGGCCATGTGCTCCAGGAAGTGGGCCAGACCGCGCTGGTTCTCCTCCTCCTGGATGGAGCCCACGCGCTGTGCAATGAAGAAGTCCACACGATGCTCAGGATAGTCGTTGTGGCGGATGTAGTAGGTCAATCCGCAGTCCAGCTTGCCGATGCGCACCTCTGGGTCGGTGGGAATCGGACCCATCAATTGTGCCTTGACAGTAATGGCTCCGAATGCCATGACAATCAGCAGCAAGGCTAGAAAAAGTCTTTTCATGTTCATAATGCTAAATGTATTATTGATGTAATTAGATATGAATTATCCTGTCTTGGGTTTATAGTTATCGAGTGGTGCAAATATAGTACAAATCATGCAGTTGAGCAAATTACAACGACAAAAGTATCAATAGCAAGAGCCAGGGAGTCGTTATTGGATTCCCTGGCTCTTAAAATTCAAGTGATAAGTATCCTGATTACTTCTCGGGTGCCATCACAATCTCAATCCTGTTGCCGGCATTATAGAGCAGACGGGCAAAGGCTGCAATCGACTCGGGAGTCTGGGCCTTGACAATGTCCTCATAGCCAGTGTGGCCGTCAACACCGTTCATCAGGTATTCCACAATGGCGGTGCGCCAGTACCTGTTCTCCTTGAGGCTGGTGGCATGGTCCTTGAGCATTTGCTCCTGGGCCTCCTTCAGTGCAGTGGCATCGATGGAGGAGCAAGCGGTAACCATTTCCTCGTTCATGATCTTGAGGGCAGTCTCCTCAAACTCAGGATTAACGGGGCAGATAGCAAGTACCAGGGCTTGGGGCTTGCCGCCACTGATGCCCACTCGACCCATAGCCTCGGTCGAATATGCAGCACCGGCATCTTCACGGATTTTCTGCAGATATACGCGCGAGAGTACCTCTCCCAGGATTTCGGCCTTAATTTCATTCTCCAGGCTATAGGGCAACTCGTTGTTGTGCCAAACGAGGAGCTCAAATTCCTTGGGTGACTCCATCTTCTTGGTGAAGTGGTTGACAACCTGTCCCTTAGGCATGTCTATATCGTTCACCCAATTGGTCTTCACACCCTTCTTGGCGGGCAGACTGGCAATGTACTGCTCAATCAACGGGAGGATAGTAGCCTCGTCAAAGTCACCCACGAAGGTGAAGGTGTAGTTAGCGGCATTGGCTGTGCGCTCCTTAGCAATCTCAAGGATGCGGTCCAGATTGATCTGCTTCAGGTGCTCGACATTGAAGGGCTGGTGGCGCCAGCTGCGGTTGGTCATCACATACTGCAAGGTGTCGCTAAATGCGGTTTCGGGCATGAGGTCCTTGTTCTTGAGCTGAGTCTCCATCAGGCTCATGGACTGGTTGAACTTCTTCTCATCCTTGTTCAGGGCGGTGAACTTGAGGTAGATGAGCTGGAACATGGTCTCCAAGTCCTTAACCGTGCTGTTACCGGACAGGTTATCGGTGAAGTCGCTAATGTTCAGATTTACGTTGACCTGCTTGCCTGCGAGTGCCTTATCCAGTTCAGAGTTGGAGAAGTTGCCCACGCCAGTGAAGCTGTTGAGCATGTCAAGCATTTGCAGGTTGGCCCAGTCCTTCTGGCCATAGAGCGACTGACCGCCGCGCTGGAAGGCGCTCATGGTGATCTCGTCCTTCTTGTAATCGGTCTTCTTGAGGATGACGCGGGCGCCATTGCTCAGTTCCAGTTCCTTGTAGCCGAAGGTGTTGTTGGTGCTCTCCTTTTTGATTTTACCCTTCTTGGGCATCTTGGTCATCAAGGGCTCGTTCTTCACGTTGTCCACATAGGCCTCGATGTTGGCGTTAACGGCAGCATCGTAAGCAGCCTTGAGGGCATCGGTAGTGGGATAAACGGCACCTTCCTTTTCCTGGTTGAAGCTGGTGATAACGAGGTTCTTACCATCGGTGGGGATGAGCTCGGGCAATGCTTCGTTGATCATGTCAACAGTGATGTTGGGAGTAATCATACCCATAATCTGATACAGCATCTCGATCGAGGGGATGGGCTCACCATCCAGGAAGTTGCTGCAATACTGGCGACCATACCTCTCGTTGGAAACCTTGTCGCGCTGGTTGTATTGCTTCTCCAGACGGCTCATGTACTCGTCACGGGCACGGCCATACTCACTAGCGGTAAAGCCATGCTTAGCGGCACGCAGGGCCTCGATAATAGCAGCCTGGGTAGCGGCTTCGGTCTTGCCCTCCTTGGGCATGATGTCAATCGTGAAGGCGTCCATGGTGTTGGCCAGGATGTATTCGCTGTCATAGCAATCAGCGTTGTCAAAGGGGCAATCGGGCTCCTGTGCCAGGTCTCTCAAGCGGGTGTTGAGCATGTCGGTGATCATGTCCTTCAAGTAGTCGATGATGAGGTAATCCAGATTCTTCTTTTCATCAGGCTCTTCGGTCTCATGCTTGAACATCACGCTCACCTCGCTGTACTGCTGCTCCTTGTCCTTGTCAACAACGATGATGGGCTCATCGTTGTCGGGAACGGGCTCACGAACCACCTGTGCGGCGTTGGGGTCGAGGGTGTAACCCTTGTACATCTCCTTGATCTGGGCCTCGATATGGTCCACATCCACATCACCAACAATTACCAGGGCCTGGTTGTCGGGGCGATACCACTTGTGGTAGTAATCACGCAACTCCTTGTACTCAAAGTTGTCCACAACGCTCATCAGGCCGATGGGCAGGCGCTTGCCGAACTTGGAACCGGGGAACAGGGTTTCCAGCTGGCGCTCCAGCATACGCATCTGTGCACTCTGGCCCAGACGCCACTCCTCGTGGATCACACCGCGCTCCTTGTCAATCTCCTCGTCGGTGAGCAGCAGACCAGTGCTCCAGTCCTTGAGGATGAGCAAGCAGGAGTCGATAGCGCTCTGGCGCGTGCTGGGCACGTCGTTGATGTTATAAACGGTCTCGGCAATGCTCGTGTAAGCATTCAGGTCACCACCGAAGTTAACACCCAGCGAACGGGTATAATCGATGATACCTTTGCCCTCACCGTTGAAGTGCTCACTGCCGTTGAAGGCCATGTGCTCCAGGAAGTGGGCAAGGCCGCGCTGGCTCTCTTCTTCCTGGATGGAGCCCACACGCTGAGCGATGTAGAAGTTCACGCGGTTCTCAGGATAATCGTTGTGGCGGATGTAATAGGTCAATCCGCAGTCCAGTTTACCGATGCGCACAGCGTCGTCCACGGGGATGGGCGGCATCTCCTGTGCCGTCATCACGTTGAAGCTGAAAGTCATCAGCATCAACAGCAACATCGAAAAGATTTTCTTCATGTTCATAATACTAATAATTATTGACTGATATAATTGTTGTTTTTGCGGTTGCAAATGTATAATATCTTCAACGATTGGCAAGCATTTTTTCTTTTCAAAATAGATAAATGCCTCAATTTCTATGCCATTCTGAACTGTTAGTTAGTCATTCAGTCAGTGGACTTTCCTTTTCGTGTTTGGAACAGGTAACTTATACCTAGGCCCAAGCAGCCGCTAAGCATGTAAATGCACAGTTCATTCAAACTTAGGCTTGGTTTTTTTATCAGCAGAATGTCTCTGCCAAAGGCTGTAACCAAATATCCAATGAGCCCTACAGCAAGAAAACCCTTGAAATAGAGGAAGTTCTTGACCTTTTTCTTGTCCCAATGGTGCTTGCGACCGACAAGAACTCCAAAAATCCAAATGTTTAAACCGCCTACGATAGTGCCGAAAAGCAAGCCGTCAGCATCAAACTTAGGGAGGTTCCACAAGTAAATCATGGCGAGGATGCCTCCGCTTGACATGATGATGCCTAGAATGACCAGTATGCTGCTCAGGACCTTATTTTTTCTTTCATTTTCCATCAATAGTGATGTCGTTTATCGTTTGTTTTCACCTGTTAGACGCACGTCATCCTCAAAAAACTACACGGTTATTCACATTTTTTACAGTTTTCGGGAGCCAGTGGAATTGATTCCGTCGGCTCCCGATGTAAGGGTTCAGGTGTTTTCTATTGTATGTTGGCTTGTTGCGCCTCCTTCCTCATTTTACCGGCTACCCGATATTCCAGGATATTGCCGATGAGCAGGATCGGGATGATGTAGGAGAGACATTCAATCCAAAAGAATGACAGTACAAAGAGAAACAATGGAATGCAAATCACGATAGTTGTAATGATGAGCCATACTTGCGTTCGCTTGCTCCAATGGCCGCCATAGAGGCACAGCACCTCGCCTAACAGCCAAACATTATATCCTATAATCGCCAGAATCTGAAACCAAACAGTATTCACTTGGAACCAGCTCGTGATCTTGACAAGCAGGAATCCGATGATAGCAACGACAAACATCATCAGGCCTATAGCCTGTACAGCCTTGCCTGCAGGCGTGAATAACGTAGTTCTTGGTTTTTTCTGTTTCATGATTGTGTGATTTATTGTTAGTCGTTCCAGGAGGTTTTCTCAACTGTCATTCCCTGGCCATAGGGATGTTGCTTGACAATGAAGCAAGTCTTGTTATCGGTGGTTCCACGCTTGTAGGCCTGACGGTCGTTATAGATGTCGATGATAGTGGCTAAGTTGCGGCGGGTGTTGACGATATTCTCATCCATCATCATGTAATCTGAATAGAAGGTTTTCTTGCTGGAGATGGACGAATTACTGAACATGGAAACACCTTTCCTGATACCGATCTTTTCAGCTATGATTGTGCTCTTGGCGGTGAGAGACGCATACTTGCTTTCGGCAATCAGTGTGTCGGCTTTCTGAACAAAGGTGTAATCCAAGCCAATTTTTACAGGAATCATGTGAGTCCCGACCGTCTTGGTCCACGTCTGCATCCATGTTGAGTCGGCGGGATTGGCTGTGATGGTGTCGATGACGTTGGCACCGTCGTCACCTTTATAGGTGACAACCAGATCACACACGTCCAACAAGTGCTTTGAACACTCAATGATGTAGGTAATCTTGAGTGGTACCTCTTTTACGGCCTCGGTGTCCTGCTTCTGACCACAAGAAGTCAACCCTATAGCGACAGCTAGCGATATGATTGTGATGTGAGATAATAGCTTTTTCATTGTCCTGTTGTTTTAGAGGGTTCGTGTTTGTTGGGCTCTTCGGAGTTGATAACCCTGTCTTTAATCTCAAATTTGCCCTTGTTGATGCTGACCTTTTGGATTAGGGTGTGAAAACCCCAGATACCATCATTGAAGAGGCCTGTCTTCACATGTTGCAACTCCAGATAGGGTACAACCTTGTTGCTCGCGATGTCATCGATGTCGATGAGCTTCTCGGTCCAATTGGCAATTGGCGGCACGAACGAAAATATCGAAGTGCTTTGGCATTTGACCTCCAAATCCAGTTGACATCTGTCCTTATTAAATTCGGGGTCTTGCTTGGTAAGCATGCGATAATTGACAATGCCAATTTCGGTCGGGTAAGAATCATTGACAATCTTTTTCATCCACCTGGTCGAGGTGATGGTGTCGGTGGTGTCAACGCCACCCTTGCCCTTGTAGGTGATTTCAATATCGCTTGCAGCAATCAGGTCGTTGGATGCCTTCACCTGAATGGTGGTAATCAATACTTTCTTGCCGTTAGAGCGCTTGCTGGTCCCTGGGCTGCAGGAGACGATGGCTACTGTAGCGAGAATCAGCATTGTGATGCGAAAAGATAAATATTTTTTCATTGCTTGAAAGAGTTGAAATGGTTAATAGCTATTGTGTCAATTTCTTTACCCTTTTGGTTCAAGGCAAGCTTTGTAGCCGCGCTTCTAGTCGTCCCAATAGGCGGGTTCATCAATGATGTGCTTGTAACCGTTCACATCTTCTATGGGTTTGAGCATGAAGCACAGCGAATTCCCATAATGATGATTAGTTAGTACTAGAGTGTGCTCGTAGTTTTCATAATCACACAGGTTTGACAATTTGCTGGCAGGGAAATCCTTATAGGAAGGATAATAATGGAAAAGATTATCCCTAGCAATCGTATGATTAGAAGAAACTTCACCGTTTCTCGTGATAGAATAGCTGGCAGCGAGATCCTCAAAGGTTTCCTTTGTGATCTTGTCGGCGGACTTGGGTGATAATGACCAGGACAAACCGATCTTCACTGGAATCACCTCATTGACAACGGTCTTGGTCCAGATGGTATCGCGCAGGGTGTCGGTGGCGTTGATGCCTCCCTTGTCCTTATAGGTAATCACCATATCGAGTGCATCGACAACGTCTTGAGAGCATTTGATTTCATAAGTGACACTCACCTGCCTCTTTTCTGGCTTAATCTCTTGATTGTTCTCTTGCTCATCTTGCCAGCTCTCTTGCAGTTTGCCGCATGAGGTAAGAATCGTTGCAGTCATGAGCATCAACACTGCGGTATATAGAATTGTTTTCATAATGCTATCAGTTTTTAGGGTTACTTATTATTTGTTGTAGCGGGAGCCTGTTGGTTCACATGGTCAGGACCTAATACAGGCTGTTCCTCCACCAGCTGGACGGAACTGGAATCCGTTTCTCCTTCAAACTTGATGTCGAAGGGGTCACCCGTTGAGCCATTCTTGGCCTTGGTCACAATATCTATACTGCTGATAAAGACTTCCTGCTTTGCTTCTCTCTCTTCGGTGTCTTTATGCATATAGTTCTCCATTTCAAGTATGCTGGCGATTTTGTCACCTGGCACATCGGGCATCCTCAAGGGATAGTAGTCAATCCTGTGCTCCTGTTCCTTACAGGTAGAACGGTACCTGCACTCCAGATTATAGAAGTCCTTGGTGGGCTTGAACCCGGGCTTCACGAGATATCTCAACACGACCAGGCCAATCTTGGTGGGGAACGAGTCGTTGACGATGATTTTATGCCACTTGGTCGTGGTGATGGTGTCGATGGTGTTGACTCCGCCTTTGCCCTTATAGGTAATCTGGATGTCACACACATCGATCAGGTCTTGTGACGACTCGATGATGAGCATGGTTGTCAACCGGTCACCTTTCTTTGCATCCTCGGTGCAAGAGGTGATTGCCATGACGCCCATCAACGTCAGTATGGTAGCAATAATAACTTTTTTCATCTTGATTGTGGTTTTAAGAGTTAATAACTGTGGAGTTACTGTTTTGATCAATGCGACAGGATGACGCTGGTGATCAATGAGATGATGGCGATTACCACCATGGTTGCCGTTGCTACAAATGCTTGCTTTTCCATAATCTTATTTTTTGAAAAAACTACGAATTACACGAATGCCGCTAATTGTTTCGTCGTATTTTTTCACCTGTTAGTGTGATTCGCGCAATTCGTAGTTTGTAAATGATTACTTGTTAAGATAGTTGTTGTAGAGTTCCTGAAGCTCGGCGGGGGTAATGCCCACAGCCTTGAGCTGTCCCAGGAAGTAGTCCATTTCGCCCTGCATCAGCTGGTTGCGACGCGAAGCCACAATCTTCTCCTGTGCGTCGGGGCTGACAAAGTAGCCCAGTCCTCGCTTGGTGTAGATGACTCCATTCTGCTGCAGGTGGTCATAGGTGCGCGCCACGGTGTTGGCGTTGACCTCAATCTCGGCGGCGAGTTCGCGTACGCTCGGCACCTTGCCATCGGGTGTCAGTGCCCCTGAGAGGATCTGGTCTCCGATGCTGTCTGCAATCTGCAGATATATTGCTTTATTATCCTTGAAATTCATAGCTTTATTTCCACCATTTGAGTGATACAATATCTTTACGCTTCAACAGGTACCAAGCCAGTACAAGGCTCACAATGAGAATGATGATGTTGACGACATCGGTCATCACGATGTACTGAGCGTTGCTATCTATTGTGTCTAAATCCAAGTGCTCGCCCATCATGGCCTTAACTCCGATGAACATGAACTGGAGTATAATAGTTCCTGCAATGGTCAGAGCGAGCGTTTTAATCACCGACCAGCGGGGCCACAACACGCTTCCCAGGAAAAACAACGGAGCGGTTGACACCAGAGCGGTCCATGTGAAGTATAAAGGGCCATCATGCATGTAATAGCGGAAATCATCAAGTGTGTCCATACACTTGAAAAGATGGTCGGGAGCCATTTTAAAACCGGAGATCGCGTAGCGGAAGAGATCTGCAAGTTGAACACAGATGACGAAAGCCACAAAGAAGCCGATGATGTAAATGGTTATGCCGACAGCAAACTTTTCAAACATCGATGTGGGCACGGTCAATAATTCTATGCGGCCTGTTTTGCTCTTGAGTTGGCGGTTTGCCAGCGATGGCACGATGCAAGCTAGAGCCATAAACCCATAATTGATAAGGAAAAAATATGCCATTTCTCCTCTAGAAAAATGCTTTGTCGGAGGAATTACCGCATACAGGAGGAAGGTGACAGCGATGACGAGCAACAACACGGTGCGGTTTTCCACCCATTCCTTGCGCAGAGCTGCTGTGAAGCGCTTCCAGTTGAATATTTGATTGGTCGTATCCATAGTTGTGTCATCTAAATTATTAACTGTTGGTTGTCACAACACGCCATCTGCGGCGGATCACGTCTTTGCCCTTGAACAGAATCCAGCCAATCACCCAACCCAGGACGATGATAACGCAGTCAATGTAAGGAGCGATCCGTTCATAATTCTCCCAACCTTTACTAAATGATGATGCATCTCTGTGATTAATCAAAACCAGGATAATTACTAGAATGAAATACGCAATGATAGCCAAGCCTGTCTTGAGTAATGAATGCTTGGGCCACAGGATACTGCCCAACATGAACACCGAGGACCACCACAGGCAGTTGAGCAAGAACTCGGGCAGGCAAGACCAAAAGTCTCCCTTAGGATCTACCCACTTGATGACGGTGTCGGCAAATGCCGTGGGGCCTGAGACCAGTAAATCGTCACTCCTGAAGAACCAGAGGGCGGCAATGCGGGTCAAATCGGCGAGGCCTATGCAGAGGAATACGGCCACGATGCCACCGATCACATAAATCAGTGCATTTGCCGTAAACTTCTCGACAGTCGATGAAGGAGAAATCAGGTAATTCATTCGCTTGCCCTTACTGGCCAATCCGGCAAAGCCAAGTGATGAAATAATCCCCATAAATAAGAATGTGAACATGGGATCAACAGCATTGTTTCCCATGCCGCGATTCAAGTAGTTACCCATAATCAGACCCGCAGCAAAAACCAGGTAGATGCCCAGCATCACCAGTAACATCAGGCGCTTGTTTTCAGCCCACTCCTTGCGCAGGGCAGCCGTGAAGCGGCCAAAGTCAAAAATTTGATTCTTCGTACTCATGGCTGTGGTCATTTTAAGGTGGTGAACATTTGGTTGATGGCCTCAGAATTCTGGAGGGTGGCATTGAACAGCATCTCCAGATCAACCTTGGTCTCCTCTTCGGGCAGGGCCGGAACAACACCCAGAGTGCCGTAGGGGCTCTGTTGTGTGAAAATGGGCTGGTCGCCATCACGCAGCGGGCGGAAGGCCAACTTGCTAGTCACATCGGCCATGCCGGTGTTGAGCAGCACGCGGCTCTGGTCAATGATGGTCACGTGGTCGAGGATGTCGCTGATGTCGCGCACCTGATGGGTCGAGATGAGCATCATCTTGTCATCACTCATGCAGGTGGTGACGAGTTTGCGGAACTGGCTCTTGCTGGGAATGTCCAGGCCGTTGGTCGGCTCGTCCATGATCAGGGCGCGGGTGTTGGTGGCAAAAGCAAAGGCCATGAACACTTTTTTCTTCTGACCCATCGACAGGCTGTTGAGCTTCACGTTCAGGTCGCCGCCCATCTCAAAGATGTCGAGATAGCGCTGCATGTCCTCCATACTGAAGCGGGGATAGAAGGGGGCATTGATGCCCACATACTTCTTGAGCGTGAGGCGAGGCAGTTCAAACTCCTCGGGAACCAGGAAGAGGTCACTCATTGTCTTGGGCAGACGGCGGCGCACATTCTCACCGTCCATCAGCACTTCGCCACTGGCGGGAGTGAGCAGACCTGTCATCAAGTAGATGAGCGTGGACTTGCCGGCACCGTTCTTTCCTAGCAGACCGTAAACATTGCCAGCGTTCAATTCAAGCGAGAAATCGTGGAAAAGATCTCCATTACGCTTGTTGTAACTGAAGGTAAGATTGCTGATAGTAAACATAATAGATAGATATTTAAAGGGGTTAATAATTAACTTATCTAGTGTACTACTTAACTAGTACACTGCAAAGGTATAACATTAGTTTTTAAACCACCAAATTCTTTAACATTTTTTAAGATTTTTCTTTTGAGACTGAAAAGAATTAGCGCCACCCAGGCTCTCCCCAGATGACGCTAAAAACTTATTTATGGTTCTTTCTAGTTGGCGTTTCCGCTCAGGAGCATGTCGATGAGCGTCGTCACGTCGGCAATGGAGACGGTGTTGTCACCGTTCACATTGGCGGCAACCAGATCGATGGCGCTATCGTCACCACCCAGGAGGTAGTCGATGAGTGCTGTAGCATCGGCAATCGTCACAAAGCCGTCCTTGTTCACGTCGCCAATCTTGTAGTCACTGCCGCCAGCCTCGTTGCTGAAGTACATGTTCTGCACCTCGGCAAGGGCGATGGTTGCCGTGGTTTCGGCATTGGTGACATACACATTAGTATTATCGTAGGTGAGCTTGAGGCCTTCTACCGAATAGGTCACAGTCGATCCGTTGGTCTTGGTGAACTTCAGGTAGTTATAGGTCTCGGCGCTGATGGTCATGGCCACCAGTGCGATCAGCATCGTTATAATCGTCTTTTTCATAATTCTAAGTCTATTAAATAATGATGTCATTGTTTATAACTACTTGAGGATTACCAACCGGGACCCCAGCCACCGCCGCCGGAATAGGTCGAGAGTGAAACTTGTGAGCCGCCAGTTGCGTTGGTTGCGCCCTTACCGGTCCAGAAGGTGGTACCGCTTGCCGTTACGCCAGTATAGAGTTTAGGCGTGGAAGGAGCCGTCACAACGATCGTCTTGGTGGTTGATGAGCCACCGCCGCCAGGCCCATAGCCACCAGGGCCACCGCCTTGATTAGAGAAGGTGGGCGTGTAGGCTGCAAAGGCCACGTTGTTGCCACTGTAGAGGGCAATCCACTTGTTGGCGCTGACGCTGCCCTGATAGCAGCTCTGATTGAGAAGAGCGCCACTCTCAATAGCACCCATGTTGCCACCGATGCACATCAGGTAGGTTCCGTTATTAATGGTTACTTTATACTTCTCTCCGGTATCGGGATCACGTCCCTCGCTGTTGGCGTCAAGGCCCTCCTCGCTGCCGCAGCAGAAGACATGGCATCCATTATCCAGGTACATGTTGCCGTTGGAGTCGATGGCGTCGTTACCAGTAGCTACGGCATAGGTGTAACCGCCATAAAAGTACATGTGTGAAGCGCTGTTCAATGCATCGTCATAGCTGGTTACCTCGATGTAACCGCCGTTGATGGTCATGATGTTCTTGGACTCCATGCCCTCAGAACCCTCGCCGCCAGTGGCCGAGATGGTGATGGTGCCGCCGTTGACGGTGATGTTACCGTCCACCTTGATGCCCTTGGGCGAGGAGCGCATGTCGCTGTTCGACGAGCCGCCGCCACCAGGACCCATGCCACCGCCGCTGGTCTGGCCATAGCGAGTACCTGTGGTGGTCACCTTGATGTTGCCGTCGTTGATGATGAGCCAGCCGTCAATGCTCATGCCCTTGTCACCGTTACCAGTGGCCTTGAGGTCAAAGGTGCCGCCGTCGATGGTCACGTTGCCATCACACTTGATGCCGGCGCTGGCACTGGTCGTCTGGTCGCTGGCTGTCTGGCCGCCGCCACTCACGGTGCCGCTGATGTTGCCGCCCGTGATGTGCATGTTGCCCTCGCTCTTGAGTGCCTTGCTAGCAGGACCGTTGATGCTGTAGGTAATGGTGCCGCCAGTGATTTCCATGTCATAGTCGCTCTTGATACCGTGGTCATAGGTGTTGAGCGTCAGCGTGCCGTCGCTGATGAGGACGGTGCCCTCGCTGTGAACGCCCACGGCCTCGTCCTTGACGGTGGTGCACTTCATGCTCGCACCGTTCAGGATGAAGGCGTAGTCGGCCTTGGCGCATTTCACGCTGCTGGTGTCAACTGTACTGTAAGCCCAGTCGCCACCCGAGCAGTTGATGTCGATGGTACCGGCAGTGGCGGTCATCGTGCTGTCGCACTTCATACCGCGGGCGCCGTTACCGGTCATGGTGATGTTCACGATGGCCTCAGCGCCATTGATGGTGAGGTTGCGGTCGCTGCCGATGCCGGTAGCTTCCTTGATCTTGCTCTTATCGGCATCCCAAACGGGGATACCTGTGTGCTTCAGCGTCAGGGTGCCGCCCTCGATGTTGATGTTGCCCTCGGCCTTAATGCACTTGGTGCCTGCCGCGCTGCCGTTGATGGTGAGCGTGCCGCCCTTGATGAGCACGTGACCGTCTTCCTCGGGAAGGGTGACATCCTCAGCATCTACCTGGATACCGTCGTCACCACAGCTCTGGATGTTGATGGTGCCGCCGTTCATCTGGAAGTACTGTGTCACGTTGATAGCGTCGGCTACCGAGCTCACGATGGTGATCGTGCCCACGGTCTTCTTGACTTCCATGTACTCGTTGCAGGCCAGTGCATGCTTCTTGTTACCCGTGATGGTCAATGAACCACCCTTGGCAAATTCGGCATGGCCTTTCACGAGGAATGCTGCCTTCTTGGTGTTGTTGGCACCATCGGCAAGCGTGTTGGTCGTGCCATCGGCAAGTTGCACGGCGATGCGTTTGCTGTTCTGGATGTTGATGGCCGCACTGTCGGGGTTAA
>CAMYUW010000042.1 GCA_947302275.1 uncultured Prevotellaceae bacterium | reverse complement strand
CAGCCATATCAAGTGGAAAGTGCGTCGAAGACGAACTTCTGCATCCGCCAAAATCTTGTCAATCACAAAGTTCCTCTTCGAGGCACTTGCAATGTTCAGCTCATGGACCAAGCTGCAAACCTCTCCGAGGTTTTTGCATGGTCTTACTCATTGAAATCGGTTCTTCGAACCGCTAACATCTACGATGTTTCCCTAGACAACTATGAAATTGAATATACTTCACAAAACTCTAATCATCATCAAGTTACATATTGAGACGCAAGATTTTGCGTCTCTACAGTGGCTCGAATAGCTAATTTTGCGGCAGGGCTTCTAACTACGAATTGAGTGGATTTTGCGTAATTTTATCGCAAAAAATGATAAACAGCGAGTTATAGCGTTCGATGCCTAATTCGTTTGGGCGCGATATAAAAAGAATCTGGAGTCAGAAATAACTCCAGATTCTTAATTTCTAAATAAATAGGGTTTATCCCAGGAATCCCAGGAGGACACCAGCGGCAACAGCCGAGCCGATCACGCCGGCCACGTTGGGGCCCATAGCGTGCATGAGCAGGTAGTTGCTGGGGTCGGCCTTGAGGCCCTGATCGTTGCTGATGCGTGCGGCCATGGGAACAGCCGATACACCTGCATTGCCGATGAGCGGGTTGAGCTTCTTGCTCTTGGGCAAAATCAGGTTGAAGATCTTCACAAACAGCACACCCGAGCAAGTGGCGATGATGAACGCGCAGAAACCGAGGAAGAAGATGAACAGGGTCTCCTTGGTCAGGAACTGCGATGCCTGAGTCGAGGCACCAACGGTCATACCCAGGAGGATGGTCACAATGTCGGTCATGGCGTTGCTGGCGGTATTGGCCAGACGCTTGGTCACACCACTCTCACGCAGCAGGTTGCCAAAGAACAGCATACCCAGCAGAGGAATTGCCGAAGGCACAACAAAGCAGGTGAGGATAAGGCCGAAGATGGGGAAGACAATCTTCTCCAACTGGCTGACCTTGCGGGCGGGTTTCATGCGCATCATGCGCTCTTTCTTGGTGGTCAACAGGCGCATGATGGGCGGCTGGATCACAGGCACAAGTGCCATATAGCTGTAGGCGCTCACGGCAATCGCTCCCATCAGGTTAGGAGCCAGCTTGGACGACAGGAAGATGGCGGTGGGGCCATCAGCGCCACCGATGATGGCGATAGCACCTGCCTGGTCGGGCATGAAGCCAAGGAAGAGGGCAATCATATAGGCACCGAAAATACCGAACTGCGCAGCTGCGCCCACGAGCATGAGCTTGGGGTTGGCCAGCAAGGCACTGAAGTCGGTCATCGCACCGATGCCCAGGAAGATGAGTGGCGGGTACCATCCGTTGCGCACACCCTGATATAGGATATTGAGCACCGAACCGTCCTCATAGATGCCAATCTCGTTGCCCGGCTGGAAAGGAATGTTGCCAATCAGGATACCGAATCCGATGGGCACGAGAAGCATGGGTTCAAAATCATATTTAATTGCGAGGAAGATGAAGAACAATCCCACCGCAATCATGATCAGGTTGGTCCATTCAAAGTTGTAGAATCCGGTAAAATGCCAGAAGTCCAGCAACTTAGTGAACAGGAAATTGTCAAGCAGTATCATGATTTTTAAGTTTTTAGTTCTTAGTTTTTAGTTGTAAGTCATAATACCTTAGTCAGTTGTTTCCAGACAATGGTAATCATACTGAAAACTCACAACCTAAAACTTACAACTCCGTTTAACCGATTACCATGATTGTGTTACCCTCGAGTACCGAATCCTCTTTCGATACCTCGATGCTCTTAACGGTGCCGTCAACACCAGCATGAATCTCGTTGCCCATCTTCATGGCCTCAAGGATACATACCACGTCATCGGCCTTCACTTGCTGGCCAACCTTAACAAAGATGTCCTTGATAACGCCAGGCAGCGGAGACTCGATCACGTGACCGCCAGCAGCGGCGGGAGCAGCCTTGCGTGCGGCAGGCTTGGGAGCGGCAGCAGGGGCGTCGCTCACGGCAACGCGCTTCACGGCGGGAGCAGCCTTGGGCTGTTCGGGCAGTTCAACGTCATAAGCCACACCGTTCAACTGGATGTGGGCGATGTTGCCCTCAATGTTATCGATGGCAACATTATACTCGTTACCATTGATCTTATATTTGTATTCCTTCATTGTGTTTAAAGTTTTTGTTCTTAGCTTTTGAGCTGCAAGTTATATTACTATAGTCTAACTATTCTCAGGCAATGGTAATCATATTGAAAACTTACAACTGAAAACTTACAACTGAATAAGTGATTATTTCTTGATAACGGGTAGTTCGCGCATCAGACCAGTCTTGTTGGCCCAAGACGAGTTGTCACGGGAAGCAAGCGTCAGGACACCGCTCTCGTTGTCATGGGCATTCAGGTGCTGATACAATGCAAAACAAATAGCGGCCATCTTCTCGCCGTCGAGGTCGCCGGTAGCGGGAGCGGCAACAGCCGGAGCTGCTACGGGAGCAGCGGACTTTTGCTTATCCTCGGTCTGCAGATTCTTGCTGGCAAACTTGCCAAACAACTTGAAGCAGATGTAGAGCAGCGCAAGGGCGCTGAACACTACCGACATTGCGAGCAAGGCAATCCAGTAACCATGAGGATCCTTGATGTGGAAGGCCTCGATATTCTCGTTCACCTCACGGATGTTGTAGTTACCCTTGGTAACCGCAGTCTCGATGGTCTTGCCGTCCTTTACAGTCCACTCGGTCTTGCCGTCGCCGAGATTGCTGGGAAGGCGTCCTTCGGCTTTGATGGCGTAGGTTTCACCGGGATTGAGTGAAGCGGGAACCGTCACGTCATCAACCAGGTCTCCATTCACGTCATACAAGGCAATATAATTGTCCTTACCCAGAGTGAAGATGAAGGGCATGTGGAATGTGCCAGACTTGGGATCGCCGTCGGCTTCCATGACAAAGTGGGAGCGAGGGGCGATCTTGGTGTTGCGCTCATCTCCACGGGGAATCTCATAAATGTCCATAGGCTGGGCCTCACAGAGTTCGACCAGAATCTGTTTGGGCTTTTTCTTGTTGCCCTTATTCTGGTCAAAGACGTTCTGGATCTGCTCACGGCTCAGCGTGGTAATGAACATTTGCTCGACGGCAGTGGAGCTATAGGACGAGTTATAGAACTCGACCCAGCCGTTGCCGCCCGTGCTGTCCTGCTGCACCATCACCTCGTTGATGCGCACGTTTCTGCGTCCTTGAGCAAACGTGGGCAATGCGAGGATGGCACATAGCAGCAATAATGTCAATACTTTTTTACTCATAATACTTGAGTTTATTTAGTTGTCAGTCTCGGTTAAGAGTGTTGAGGAGACCCCTAAACTCTAACCCCTAAACTCTAAACTATTTTATAGAGGAATATTACCGTGCTTCTTGGCAGGGTTGGTCAACTTCTTGGTACGCAGAACCTCCAGGGCGCGAATTACGCGGAAACGGGTGTTCCTCGGCTCAATCACGTCATCGATGTAGCCATAGCGAGCTGCATTGTAAGGCGTGCAGAAGAGGTTGTTGTACTCGTCTTCCTTCTCCTGGATGAACTTCTTGCCGGCCTCAGCGAATTCCTTGGCTTTCTTTTCGTCGCCAGCAGCCTTGGCCTCCTCGGCCTGGGTCTTGAAGTTCTTGCTGTCCTTGGCATACAGGATCTCGGCAGCACCAGCAGCACCCATCACAGCGATCTCAGCGCTGGGCCATGCGTAGTTCAAGTCACCGCGCAGCTGCTTGCAGCTCATCACGATGTGAGAGCCGCCATAGCTCTTGCGCAGGGTAACGGTCACCTTGGGTACAGTAGCCTCGCCATAGGCGTAAAGCAACTTGGCACCGTTCATGATGACGGCGTTATACTCTTGACCGGTACCGGGCAGGAAGCCGGGAACGTCAACGAGGGTTACCAGAGGAATGTTGAAGGCATCGCAGAAGCGCACGAAGCGGCCACCCTTCTTGGAGGCGTTCACGTCGAGCACACCTGCCATGCAGTTGGGCTGGTTGGCCACAACACCCACGGCCTGGCCGTTGAAGCGGGCAAAGCCGACAATGATGTTCTTGGCAAAATCCTTATGAACCTCAAGGAATTCACCGTTATCGACGATAGCGCTGATAACCTGATACATGTCGTAGGGGTCGTTGGCGCTCTCGGGGATGATGCTGTTCAGGGCATCCTCCACGCGGTCGATGGGGTCGGTGCACTCCACACGGGGAGTCTCTTCCATGTTATTGCTGGGCATGTAGCTCAACAACTGACGGATGATGGCGATAGCCTCTTCTTCGGTCTCAGCAGCAAAATGAGCTACACCGCTCTTGCTGGCATGAACACCGGCACCACCCAGTTGCTCCTGGGTCACATTCTCGCCAGTCACGGTCTTAACCACCTTGGGACCGGTAAGGAACATGAAGGAGATACCCTTGGCCATGATGATGAAGTCGGTCAGGGCAGGGGAGTAAACGGCACCACCGGCACAGGGACCCAGAATGGCGCTGATCTGAGGAATCACACCCGAAGCATTGATGTTGCGCTGGAAAATTTCGGCATAACCAGCCAGAGCGTTCACGCTCTCCTGGATGCGGGCACCGCCCGAGTCGTTCAGACCAACGACAGGAGCACCCTGCTTCATAGCGAGGTCCATTACCTTACACATCTTCAATGCCATCGTCTCACCCAGCGAACCGCCAATAACGGTAGCATCCTGAGCAAAGACGTAAACCAGACGACCGCCCACGGTACCGAAACCGGTTACAACACCGTCACCGTCATAGGTCTTCTTCTCCATGCCGAAGTTGGTGCAGCGGTGCTGAACAAACATGTCCAGTTCCTCAAAGCTGCCCTCGTCAAGGAGCATGTTGATGCGCTCACGGGCAGTGAATTTGCCCTTCTCGTGCTGCTTGGCAATAGCCTTCTCGCCACCGCCCAGGCGTGCTTTCTCGCGACGCTCAATCAGCTCTTGAATCTTATCAAGTTGTTTTCCCATATTAAATTATTGTTTTTAGATGAAAAGGAAAACAATAAGCACAATCAATACAATGCTATCCAGCTCTTAAGGCTTTAAATGCAGTCTGCATAGAACCGTATAAGTTGATACCATTGTACTTGTTGTATTTATTGTTTTCTTTTTATCGTTGGTCTTTACTTGTTGGGATTTTCGCAAAGTTCTAAGAGTGCGCCACAAGTGGTCTTGGGATGCAGGAAGGCGATGTTCAGGCCCTCAGCGCCCTTGCGGGGCTGTGCGTCAACAACGCGGCCACCCTTCTCTTGTACCTCGTTCAATGCATTCTGAACGCCATCCTCAACTGCAAATGCAACGTGCTGGATGCCGCCACGGCCACCGTTCTTCTCAATGAACTTGGCGATAGCGCTCTCGGGAGCGGTTGCTTCGAGAAGCTCAATCTTGGTCTGGCCCACCTGGAAGAAAGCGGTCCTTACCTTTTGGTCAGCAACTTCTTCAATGGCAAAGCACTTGAAGCCCAGCATGTTCTCGTAGAAAGGAATAGCCTCCTCGAGCGAGGTAACAGCGATTCCCACGTGTTCGATGTGCGAAATGTTCATAACTTTCTGTTTTTTAAGTAATTATTTAATTGAAATAAGTGAATTTTCAAAATATCCTACAAAATTACTTAAAATATTTATAATAGGTATTGCCTCATGCCGAAAAACATTGATGATACCGACTGAAAATAACATTTTTTTAACTTTGATATCTGTAGTGCAGAGTGCTGATGTTTCATTGCATCCAAGGCAGCGATTGTTAATAACTTTTTTTTCTCGGTTTGGAAAAAAGGAGTAATTTTACAATCCCTATCTGTTACTCAAAAATAACTCAAAACAATATGATACCATTTGTACACCTTCACGTACACTCACAATACTCAATCCTTGATGGCCAAGCGCCCATCAAGGGGTTGGTCGATAAGGCGATAGCCGACGGAATGCGCGGCATGGCGATTACCGACCACGGCAATATGTTCGGCATCAAGGAGTTTCACGACTATGTGTCAAAACTGAACAAGAAACGCGGCGAGGACGAAAAATTCAAGCCGATTTTCGGCTGCGAGGTCTATGTGGCAAGGGAGGATCGCCATGAGCACATCGACAAGCGTGATATTGGCTACCACCTGATTCTGCTTGCCAAAAATCTGCAAGGCTATAAAAACCTGATTAAAATTGTGTCACACGCGTGGACCGAGGGCTTCTATTCTCACCCGCGTACCGACCACAGCGAGTTGGAGAAGTACCACGAGGGGCTGATCTGCTGCTCGGCATGCCTGGGTGGTGAGGTGCCCCAGCTCATAATGAGCGGCAGGATGAATCAGGCGCGGGAGTCCATCCTGTGGTTCAAGAGTGTGTTTGGTGACGATTACTACCTGGAATTACAACGGCACAAAGCAACCGTTGCCCGTGCCAATCACGAAACATACGAGAAACAATGCCTGGTCAACGAAGCACTGATTGAATTCGCCAAGGAACTGGACATCAAACTCGTTTGCACCAACGACTCGCACTTCATCAATGAGGAGGATGCCGATGCCCATGAACGACTCATCTGCCTCTCGACAGGCAAGACGCTCAAGGATGAAAATATCATGCTCTACAGCAAACAGGAGTGGTTCAAGACTCAGGAAGAAATGAACGGCGTGTTCGGTGATATACCCGAGGCGCTGCAGAACACCAACGAGATACTGGACAAGGTGGAAATCTACAGCATTAACCATGCACCGATTTTGCCTGATTTCCCGTTGCCCGATGGGTTTGACAATGAGGATGATTACCTGCGGTATCTCGTCTATGAAGGAGCCAAGGAACGTTGGCCGGATCTGGACGATGAACACCGAGAGCGAATTGATTTTGAGTTGGAAACGATCAAGAACATGGGCTTCCCTGGCTACTTCCTTATTGTGCAGGACTACATCAGGATGGCTCCCAAACTGGGGTGCTCGGTGGGTCCTGGCCGCGGTTCGGCTGCAGGTTCGGCAGTGGCCTATTGCTTGGGCATCACCAAAATCGACCCGATGAAGTATGACCTGCTGTTTGAGCGCTTCCTGAATCCTGACCGCATCTCATTGCCTGATATCGATACCGACTTTGACGATGATGGTCGTGCTGCCGTATTGAATTATGTGACCGAGAAATACGGCTCTGAGAAGGTAGCCCATATTGTGACCTATGGCACGATGGCAGCCAAGAGCGCGATCAAGGATGTGGCTCGTGTAGAGGACCTGACGTTGGCCGAGAGCAACCGTTTGGCCAAGTTCATCCCGTCCACACCCAACGAGATGCCCGAGGACAAGAATGGTAAAAAGTATAAAATCACGGTTAAAAACTGCCTGGAATGCTTCGATGATTTCCGTGCCGAGTTGAACAACGAAGACCCCAGGGTAGGAGAGACCATCCGCTTTGCCGAGAAACTGGAGGGTAGTGTGCGCAACACGGGAGTCCATGCCTGCGGTGTCATCATCGGCCGTGACGATATCACCGACTGGGTGCCTGTCAGCACTGCGACCGACAGTAATGGCGACCGTATCATCGTCACCCAGTATGAGGGCGGCGTCATTGAAGATACCGGTCTGATCAAGATGGACTTCCTGGGCCTGAAGAACCTGTCCATCATCAAGGAAGCGCTGGCCAACATCAAGTTGAACCACGGTATTGATATTGATATCGAAAAAATTCCTATTGACGATCCCAAAACTTACGAACTTTACTGCAAGGGCAAGACTTCTGGAACCTTCCAGTTTGAGTCGACAGGAATGCAACGGTACCTTATTGAGCTACATCCCACCTGCTTTGAGGACCTGATTGCCATGAACGCCCTGTACCGTCCAGGCCCCATGGACTACATTCCGCAGTTCATCAACCGCAAGCATGGTCGTGAGCCCATTGAATATGACATTCCCTGTATGGAGAAATACCTGAAGGAAACCTACGGCATCACGGTCTATCAGGAGCAGGTCATGCTGCTCTCACGTCAGCTTGCAGGTTTCACCCGTGGCCAGAGCGACACGTTGCGCAAAGCAATGGGAAAGAAACAGATCGACAAGATGAACGAGCTGGAGGCACTATTCTATGAGGGCGGCGAGAAAAACGGACATGACAAGAAGGTGTTGAATAAAATCTGGGAGGACTGGAAGAAGTTCGCATCCTACGCATTCAACAAGTCGCACGCCACTTGCTACAGTTGGGTGGCTTATCAGACCGCTTATCTAAAAGCCAACTATCCCAGCGAATACATGGCTGCCGTGTTGAGCAGCAACCTCAACGATGTGGATAAGTTGTCCAAATATATGGACGAATGCCGCTCAATGGGCATCGAAGTACTTGGGCCCAACATCAATGAGAGTTATAAGAACTTCAGTGCAACCAAGGACGGGCGCATCCGCTTCGGCTTGGCAGGCATCAAGGGTGTTGGCGTGAGCTGTGTTGATGCCATTGTCGAGGAGCGTGACAAGAACGGCAACTATAAGGATATCTTTGATTTTGTACAGCGCATCAATCAGGGCGCCTGCAACCGCAAAGCACTGGAGTCGATGGCACTGGCAGGTTCATTTGACGATTTCAAGGACATCAAGCGTGAAGACTTCTTTGAAGTCAATCCTCGCGGGGAGGCATACAGCGAAACACTGATGCGGTTTGGCCAAAAATACCAAGCCAGCCAGCAGGAGATGCAGAACTCATTGTTCGGGGCCTTTGGAGCCATTGAAGTGGCCACACCACCCATTCCCAACGCAGAGCCGTGGTCACAACTTGAACGCCTCAACCGCGAACGGGAATTGGTAGGTATGTACCTGTCGGCTCATCCGCTGGATCCTTACTATATGGAAGTCACCTATGGCTGTGACACCCCGTTGGCCGAGGTCAATTCCCGAAGCAACAAACTTGACCAAGAGCTCACGATGGGCGGCCTTGTGGTAGATTTCCAGATTCGCATGGGCAAAAAGGGCAACCAGTTCGGAATCATGAAGATAGAAGACTATTCCGGATCATTTGAATTCATGCTTTTCGGCAACAAGTTCGTTGATTATCAGAAGTATGGCATGCCTGGACTGGCGATTGTAGTACGCGGCGCTTACGAGAAGGGCTATGGTGATAACGTGCGTTTCAACGTACGCTCCATCGACCTTCTTGAGAATCTAAAAGGCAAAATGGTGAAAAACCTCTTGATTACACTCAAAGATGAAGATTTGAACAAAGCCGATTTCTTGAAACAGAATCTTGGAGCAGAGGGTGACAACCGCTGTGAACTGTACTTCCGCATGAAGGATCATAAGAGCGGTAATTATGTCATGCTGCGATCCAAGAAGCAGATTTCGGTAGATAAACGCTTGATGGAAGCCCTCCGAGAGGCTGAAATCAAGTATAAAGTGAATGCACGCATCTGACATCAAGAGTATTGGCATCATTTTTGCTGAACAACCAAACAGAAAATCTTTTTAAATTTACATCACTAAATTTTTTTAAAAAAACATGGCAAGAGAAATTAACGACTCAAATTACAAGGAATTATTGGAATCGGGTATGCCCGTTGTGATTGACTTCTGGGCACCGTGGTGTGGTCCCTGCCGCAGCATTGCACCCATTGTTGAGGAACTGGCTACCGCCTACGAAGGTCGCGCCATCATTGGCAAGTACAATGTGGATGAAGATACCGATCTGGGCGTTGAGTATGGTATCCGCAACATCCCCACCATGCTGTTTTTTGACAAAGAAGGCAAGATGGTAGATAAGCACGTGGGCACCATTACCCGCGATGCTCTCGCTGCCAAAATCGACGCTTTGTTGTAAAAGAGAATTAATTGAGGCAATATCATAGAGGCAGATTCACATGGCCGTGAGTCTGCCTCTATGATTATATGTCAGGGGAGTCGCCTCGGGACCAGTCTATGTGGTAACCGATCGTGGCTAAATCATTCTCAAGTACCTTGATTCCTTGGGCTGATTCGCCACCAAGGGCCGCCTTGTTATCATAAAGGGCATATTGTTTGCGATTTCCTTCAGGCGAAAGATTGGGCATCACGACATTAGCACCGGCAAGAATGCCGCGCCTACGCCCGTCAGGGGCTAAAGTTGCTATAGCTGTTGTGCTTGGAATGAGCGCTTGAGGCAAAGCCAACCGCAAGATGGCATAAAGTCGGGTTGTCAGGTCTATACTGCCAGCGGGAAAACGGGCAAATGGCGTATCATGCTGCGGAATAAACGGCCCGATGCCAATCATGTGGGGATGGAAACCGATGAGGTATTCGATATCTTCAACGATATTCCGCATACTCTGGTATGGTGCTCCCACCATAATGCCCGCACCTACCTGATAGCCTAGTTCCTTAAGCCATTCCAGACATTGCAGGCGGGATCGGATAGCCATTCCCGCAGGATGCAATAGGCTGTAAAGGCGACTGTTGTGTGCCTCATGACGAAGGAGATACCGATCGGCACCCGCCTCTCTCCACAGGGCATAGGTTTCACGAGGATGCTCGCCAAGCGACAGTGTAATGGCACAATCGGGCCAGCCGTGACGGATTTCACTGATAAGGTCGGCAATCCACCGTGAACGTTCCTCGCCCCATTCCCCCCCTTGTATCACAAAGGTGCGGAAACCAATCGCATAGCCCTGCTCACAGCAGGCCAGCACTTGTTCTCGAGTAAGCGTGTAACGTGTCACATGACAATTACTACAGCGTATTCCACAGTACAAACAATCATTGCGGCACACGTTGGAGAGTTCTATGAGACCACGCAAGAAGATTCCTTTTCCGAATTGCTGCTGAGCCACCTCACGTGCCTGCTCCATCAGGTATTCAACATCACTGGGGTTACGTGTCGTGAGTAATGCCCGATACTGATGGGGTGCTAACACATGTTCCTGTCGCAATGTGTCAATTAGGCGTTTCATCACTTATCCAGATTATTGATGACTTTAGTGAACTGTTCACCTAAGCCGATGGTATAGCCCTGCGAGCAGAACAATACGCGGTTAAACGTGTCGGAGATGATGAAAACAGGCAACTGGGTCTCGTTTTGCAGTTTCATTTCCTGGACAATCTGACGCAAGATGCTGCCATCGGTGTCTATGCCATAAATGATATTCTTGGGCAGGGTGCCAAAATTCTCATGGCGGTATTTTTGTGCTTCAGCCTCATTCTCAAACAGCAATACCATCGGGCGCCCCCATTTGTCAAGTGCGCTGTTTACCTGTGATATATCACGCATGGCGTGGTTGGTTGGCTCTTGACCCACGCCAAGAATTCCCACGATAAAATAACCGCGGCCTGTCTGTGAAAGAATACTTACGGCGTCACCTCCAACAGGCTTTAATTCGCTATCGAGCAATTGGAATTTGGACTCTGAATTAAAGTTGCCTATCACAGCCACGATATCATTGCCCTGACGCATTGTCAGGTTAATGGTTGTTGTCTCACCGGGATTTACCTTGAAAACACGGTTGGCAACCAGCACCTTACCACTGGCGGCACGAGTTCCGCTGGTCAGCATATAGGTACCTGCATCGAGAGTCGTTCCGTTTTGGAAAGTATTGCTCCATGACGAACCATCTTCTAAACCAGAATCGCCTTCATCATAGTTCAACAGTTGAGTCGAGCCATCATCAAGAATCCGAGACAAGGTGAAGTGGTGGTAATACTTCGGGTCATCGAGGGTTGGGGTAGGGGTATAACGCAGTTTCAGGGTGCCGGTTTGGGCATTCTGTTGCTCTGCTGCCTCAAAATTGACATCGTTCCAGTCATCTCCAGACCGGTATTGCACTTTTCCCGTAACAGGATCCATTCGTGATTCAATGTCAAGTGAACGGGCAAGATCCACAAAGAAGATGTCACGGCCACGACCGTCAGCCACCCGCGAGCGCCACACACCCATCGGCGTTTGAGCAATGTGCAGGGCATTTTCCTCAGGATGAATCGAGATGTTGTCGCGCACCCAAGCCACAAGTTTAGACGGATCGGCCTTAAACTGCGCTGCGGTAACGTCGTCAAAGGCATCCTGTAATGTCACCTTGAATGGTGAAGTAATCATCTCATATTCCACACGTTGTCCCAATTGACTGCTGCGGGCATTGAATGCATCTTCGAGGATAGCAATCGGCACATCACGCATGTCCTTGTCGTTGAGCCCCTTGAGAACTCCCAAGGTACGCTCCATATTGTCGCTGTGCTTGTTGACAAACTCTAAAATAGTTCTCCAGTTGCCACGTGACTTTACCAGATAATCGGCAGCATCGGGACACATGGCTTTCGCCTTCTCCGGCGAGACGAAGGTAGCCTCGTAGGCTTTGCGGATGCTGTCCTCACGAGCAAAGCGTTGCTTGTTCAGAGCAGCCATTTCTGGGGTCACTTTGGGCGAATAAGCTTTTTCGGCAGGCGGTACGATATCAAAAGTCTCGTAGGTAGGTCCTCGCTGGAGTGAATTGTTGCGGGTGAGCATAATATTCACTTTACTGTCCTTGCCGAAAGTCACTTTACCGTAACCATACCAGCCATCCTTGCTCGCCCAAACGAGCATATCACCCTTGCCGGCTGTGAGAGAAGCTGTGCCCTTTTTATCAGTATATTTAGTGGCGGCAGGATAGAACTCGCCATAATTGTAGATGCGGAATTCCACTTTTGCTCCTTGAACGGGATTGCCGCTCTTGTCCAAGACTTGTACTTGAACCTTGGCGGTTGCAGCATAGTTCCCGATGAGATTGATTTCGGTGAAATTACGGGTGCGTGACATGACTTCCTCGGGGCCTTTGTAGTCTCCGAAAGCGCGTGTGTGCATCAGCAACGCCCTTGAAGCCGGAGCATTAAACCACCCCAGGTCCAGTACGGCCTCGGGCTCACATGCTCCCATAAAATGCCACTTGCCGTTGGCCCAGGCTTCGACCCAGGCATGGTTGTCATCAGTATGAGCCCAGCGTGGGGTATAGACTTGGCGAGCCGGGATTCCGATGGAGCGCAACGCAGCCACCGTAAAGGTTGATTCTTCACCGCAACGCCCGATGGCGGTATTCAAGCACGCCAGCGGTGAGAGGGTGCGGGCATCACTTGGCTGATAGGTAACATGCTCGTGGCACCAGTGATTGACTTCCAGAATGGCCTCTTCCATGCTCATCCCTTTGACGCGTTCTTTTAATTCCTTGAAAAAGACGGGCCTAGACATGTCAAGCGCCTCGTTGTTGACACGCAACGGCAATACAAAGTGGTTGAACAGCAACTCAGGAACCATCTTGCCCCATGGCATTTGCTCACGGGCTTCAAAAGTGGCTCGCACATTTTCCAGGTAGAAGTCAATAGGGTAGTCCGTCACGTCGGCCAGAGGCATATAGGCATACAGGAACCGCAACGCATCCATCTCCTGCTCACTCACATCTAGGCCTGAAAAGTCGGGAGTCCTCAACTCATCGATAGTAGCTGCCTTTATCAGAAATGCGATAGACATCACTACGCATAATGATAATATCTTTTTCATTGGATTCTGCTTTGATTAAAATTGTCACAAAAATAAGACAAAATCGTATTGTAGCCAAGGGAAGGTGCAAAAAAAGGGTCATGATAAAACAATAATGGCGCTACATGTCAGATGAATTGGAGAATCAATGATAAAATGTGAGAAAAAATCGCTAACTTTGCACCCTTGAAACAAAAATGACATCATAAAGAATGAAGACAATACGCAACTTCTGCATTGTGGCACACATTGACCACGGCAAGAGCACGCTCGCCGACCGGTTGCTCGAGTATACCAACACTGTTGCCGGAAAGGATATGCAGGCACAAGTGCTCGACGACATGGATCTGGAGCGCGAACGTGGCATCACCATCAAGAGTCACGCCATCCAGATGGACTACATGAAGGATGGCACGAAATATACGCTTAATCTGATTGACACCCCGGGTCACGTGGACTTTTCTTACGAAGTGTCACGCTCGATTGCGGCTTGTGAAGGTGCATTGCTAGTGGTGGATGCGACCCAAGGTGTTCAGGCCCAGACCATCAGCAACCTGTATATGGCTATTGACAACGGTCTGGAAATTATCCCTGTCATCAACAAGATTGACATGGACAGTGCCCACCCCGATGAGGTTGAAGACGAAATCGTGGAATTGCTGGGCTGTGACCCGAGTGACATCATTCGCTGCAGCGCTCGCACTGGCGAGGGTGTGCCTGATATCTTGGATGCTATCGTAGAGCGCATTCCGGCTCCTGAGGGAGATCCAGAGGCCCCATTACAGGCTTTGATTTTCGACTCGGTATTCAATTCATTCCGCGGTATCATCGTCTATTTCAAGATATTAAACGGGTCAATAGCTAAAGGCGATTTTGTGAAGTTTGTCAATACCGAGAAAGAGTACAACATCGACGAACTAGGAGTTCTGAAACTGCGGCAGCAGCCATGCGAACGCTTGTCGGCTGGCAATGTGGGCTACATCATCTCTGGTATCAAAAACTCGGTTGAAGTGAGAGTGGGTGATACCATTACCCATGTGCAAAGACCGTGTGAGAATGCTATCGAAGGTTTTCAGGAGGTAAAGCCCATGGTGTTTGCCGGTGTTTATCCCATCGACCCTGAGGACTTTGAGAATCTGCGCGCCTCACTGGAGAAGCTGCAGTTAAATGATGCCGCCCTTACGTTTACACCCGAGTCGTCGGTGGCATTAGGTTTCGGCTTCCGCTGCGGATTCCTGGGGCTGCTGCACATGGAGATTGTGCAGGAGCGCTTGAGCCGCGAATTCAATATGGAGGTGATCACTACGGTTCCCAACGTATCATATAAGGTATATGACAAGAAGGGTGGCATGACCGAGGTGCATAACCCTGCCGGATTGCCCGATATCGCCATTATAGAGAAGATTGAGGAGCCGTACATCCATGCATCGATCATCACCCAGAGCGAATTTATGGGACCGATCATCACTCTGTGTCTATCTAAGCGTGGTGAACTGGCCAATCAAGAGTATATTTCAGGCAACCGCATGGAATTGACCTTTGATATTCCACTGGGCGAAATCGTTATTGATTTTTATGACAAGCTGAAAAGCATCAGCAAGGGTTACGCCTCATTTGACTACTACATCAACGGCTACCGCGAGTCGAAACTTATCAAACTAGACATCTTGTTGAATGGGCAGCCTGTGGATGCCTTGAGTACGTTGACCCATGTGGATAATGCCGTTACGTTGGGACGACGCATGTGTGAGAAGCTCAAGGAACTGATTCCACGCCAGCAGTATGATATCGCAATCCAGGCCGCTATCGGTGCCAAGATTATTGCTCGTGAAACGGTTAAACAAGTGCGTAAGGATGTGACTGCCAAGTGTTATGGTGGTGACGTGAGCCGTAAGCGCAAACTGCTCGAGAAACAGAAGGCCGGTAAAAAACGCATGAAGCAGATCGGTACCGTACAAGTACCGCAGAAGGCCTTCCTTGCCGTTCTTAAACTGGATTAACCTTGCTGGTAGCGGTCGATGGTCGATGACTTGCAGCATATTGACCTCAACAACCCTGAATTTCAGGACGCATGGGATGTGTTGCAACACACCCACCGCTCGATATTCCTTACAGGCAAGGCCGGTACGGGCAAAAGTACATTTCTAAAATACATACGAGACAATACTAAGAAGAAAGTCGTGGTCTTGGCCCCGACGGGCATTGCTGCTGTCAATGTGGGCGGTCAGACGATGCACTCGTTCTTCAAGATTCCCTTCAAACCATTGTTGCCCGATGATCCGGACTATTCCAATCCTGCCAGGATGCGCAAGATGCTGCGATACACCAAGGAGAAAGTCAAACTCATTCAGCAACTGCAACTGATCATCATCGACGAGATATCGATGGTTCGGGCTGACATCATCGATTTTGTGGACCGGGTGTTAAGGGTGTACTCTGGCAATATGCGCGAACCATTTGGCGGCAAGCAACTGTTGCTAGTGGGTGATATCTTCCAGCTGGAACCGGTGGTCACGCATGACGCACGTGACATCCTTAGACGTTATTACAAGAATTTTTTCTTTTTCAACGCCAGGGCTTTTGATCAGATCAATCTGGTATCCATCGAGTTACGCAAGATTTATCGTCAGAGTGACAACGAGTTTATCTCGTTACTGGATCGTGTGCGTATCAACCGCGCGACTCAAGCCGACATTGCCCGCCTGAACCAGCGCTGCAATCCTGACTACCAAGAGGTGAATGACACGTTTGCTATAACCCTTGCCACTCGGCGGGACACCGTGGATTCCATCAATGATGAACACATGCGGGCGCTCAAGACTCCCGAACATGTCTATGAAGGTGCAATTGAGGGTGATTTCCCTGAGAACAGCCTTCCCACAGCCTATCATCTTGCGCTTAAAGAGGGCGCTCAGGTCATCTTTATTCGCAATGACAAGGAAGGGCGATGGTGCAACGGCACGATTGCCAAGGTAACCAGATTGACCGACAACGCCGTTTATGTTGCTTTGGAGACTGGTGAGGAAATGATGGTAGAACGTGAGGTGTGGGAAAACATGCAATACACCTACAATGAAAAAGAAAAAAAGGTAGAGGAAAAGGTGCTGGGGACTTTTTCTCAGATTCCTATCAAGCCTGCATGGGCGTTGACGGTGCATCGCAGCCAGGGTCTCACATTTAATAATGTGGTGATCGACTTTGCCGGTGGTGCTTTCACGGGTGGCCAAACCTATGTGGCTCTATCACGATGCACCTCAATGGAAGGTATCACACTACTTAAACCCCTGAGCGAAAGGGATATCATTGTTAATATGGCTGTTGTGGAATTCAGCCGGCAGTTCAATAACCGCCAGATAATTAACGATGCCATGGAGCAGGAACGTGCCAATCAGTTGTATCGACGTGCTGTCCATGCTTTTGACCATCAGGAATTTGAAGACTGTGTCGAGTATTTTGCTCAAGCAATGAAGATTAAAGATACTCTTCAGGATGCAGCAGTAAGACGTCTGATTTCCAAGAAGCTGAATGTATTCAAGAAACAGGTTAAAACCATCGATAGGCTTAGGCAAGTCATTGAGAGTCAAAAGAAAACGCTTCATGAATTGGCGCTTGAATATGCATCAATGGGTGACCAGGCGCTTGACTTTGACGATAGTAGGGTAGTGGGAGAGGGTAGTGCAGCCTATGGTAACCGCCTAGATGACATAGCAATACGTTCAGCGATGGCTAATTACAACAAGGCTCTGCGCATTATGCCAGACTGCATACCTGCAATGATAGGGAAAGGACGCCTTTTGATGACGCTTGACCAACTCGATAATGCCGAGGAAGAGTTGAACAAAGCATTGGAACTGGATAAGAATAATTATCTGGCACACATGACAATGGCAGAACTCATGGAACTCATGAAAGATATTCCCGAAGCAATTAAGGCTTACAAGAAGGCTGCAAAGGCTGACAAAAAACGACCTGAACCTCATGTTCGTCTGCAAGATATCTACGAGAGGATTGGATTTGATGATCTTGCCGATGAAGAAGAACAAATTGCAAAACGGCTGTACGATGCCCTTCGCAAGAAATCCAAACGAAAGAAGTAATTGCTTGTTGATTCCCAAATCATTATCTTTTCATTTTTTCTATAATATCAGTGGGGGACACATTTATTATTGAAATTCAAATATCGCGATTCTCTATTTTACATAATATCAATTCTTTCTTTTTTTGTACGGAAAAAACATACTCTGAGGATGATTGGAAAACTGCTCATCAGACTCAACTGATAAGTCTCGATAACTTTTGACCTGAATATAATATGATATGGAATTTTGAAATCTCAGAGACTTGAGTACTCAAAAAATAATTCAAAAAGTCTTTTGTAATAGTACTTTATGTTGGTTTTGAAATAACCGATTGGATCTGATCAGAAAAATTAAATCATGTGAGGTTTTCTAGTTGCCCATATTCAGCACAGTAAATATATAAAATTTAGACTCAATCATTATAGTTACATATTGAATTGAAGATTACAAATATTTATTTTTGAATGATATATAATAAATTTACTAAAGTGATAATTTAAATAAATCGTAAGATTAAATTTCAAAATGAAACTAACAACAGATGAAAATGGCGACTCACCTACCGATTATCATGATTATTGAAATGTTCACTAATTAGTATATATCTTATTTACAGATAATTAAAATATATATTATATAGTAATACTTTAGTATATAATTTGGGATTTTATTTATATAAATAATGAGTAATTGAGAAATGTTTTTTATCTTTGTAATTCAACTTCATCAATATATTTAAGATGCTAAAAACACTACTCAAACAAGTCAAGCAGTATAAAACGGCTTCGTTATTGACGCCTGTTTTTATCATGCTTGAAGTTGTGCTTGACGTTCTCATTCCATTTGTTACCGCCAAGCTCATCGATCATGGCATCAGTGCGGGTCACATGCCAAGCGTTTATAAGTACGGGCTAATCATGATTGTTATGGCATTTTTGAGCATGATGGCTGCAATTATGGCTGGAAAATATGCTTCTTACGCCTCGTCGGGTTTCGCCTGCAACCTGCGCGATGCGATGTATAAGAACATCCAACGTTTTGCCTTCAGTGATATTGACAAGTACAGCACATCAGGTCTGGTGACGCGCATGACAACCGACGTGACCAACCTGCAGAATGCTTATCAGCAGATTATCCGCACATCTGTACGAGCTCCGTTCAATCTGCTCTCCAGCATTGTGATGTGTTTCGTCATCAGTCCGGACTTGAGTCTAATCTTTATCGTGGCGAGTGTCGTTCTCGGTGTCATTTTAGCTCTGATTATCAGCAAAGTATCTAAGATGTTTGCCCTCGTTTTCAAGCAGTATGACGTGTTGAACGGTGTTGTCCAGGAAAATGTCTCTGGCATTCGCGTCGTCAAGGCATTTGTACGTGAAGATCATGAGAATGCCAAATTTTGGGCGGCAGCAAAACGACTTTATGATCTCAATGTTAAGGCCGAAAGCCTGATGGCACTCAACCGACCACTCATGAATATGGTGGTCTATGGCTGCATCATAGCACTTTCATGGTTCGGAGCCCAATTCATAGTCGCTGGCAACCTAACTACCGGTCAGCTGACTTCCCTATTCACCTATGTCATGAGCATTTTGATGTCCTTGATGATGTTGAGCATGATTTTTGTAACTATCACTCAAAGTCTTGCTAGTGGACAACGTGTAGCACAGGTGATTAACGAAGTTCCTGACATCACCAATCCAGAAAATGCGATCACTGAGATTCCTGATGGATCCATCGATTTCAACCATGTCTTTTTCGCATATAAAGGAGGTAGCGGCGAATATGCGCTTAATGATATCGACCTTCATATCGCCAGCGGTGAATCCATCGGCGTCATCGGTGGAACCGGCAGTGGCAAGTCTTCACTGATCAACTTGGTAAGCCGCCTGTATGACGTTTCTAAAGGTGAAGTGCTCATCGGCGGCAACAACGTGGATACGTATGACCTAGAAGCCTTACGCAACAATGTGGCTGTTGTTTTGCAGAAGAATGTATTGTTTACGGGCACAATTCTTGACAATCTGCGTTGGGGCGACGAAAATGCAACCCTCGAACAGTGTCGCCAGGCCTGCAGTACAGCTTGTGCCGACGAGTTCATCATGGAAATGCCCGACGGCTACGACACACGCATTGAACAAGGTGGTGCAAATGTATCCGGAGGCCAAAAACAGCGATTGTGTATCGCCCGGGCTCTGTTGAAAAAACCCAAGGTTATGGTGCTTGATGACAGCACCAGCGCCTGTGACAACACTACTGATGCCCGCATTCGCTCAGCCCTTCGCACCGATCTGCCCGAGATGACAAAAATCATCATTGCCCAGCGAATCAGCAGTATTAAGGATTGTGATCGTATTCTCGTCCTCGATGACGGCAAGATGGCTGGCATTGACACACATGAGAACCTGCTCAAGACCTGCAAGATATATCAAGAAATCTGCGCCATTCAAGAGGAAGCCGGTGGCGACTTTGATAAACCGCAAGACAACAGAAAGGAGGTACTGTCATGAGAATGCCTGGAGCACCTGGAGGAGGACCTGGACGTCATGCCGTTGTTGACACGACTGGCGTAGACAAGAAAAGCACCCTGTGGCGCCTGTTCAAGATTGTAATGAAATATTACAAGTTCTCGTTTTTGGCCGTAGCCTTTTGCATTGTGGTGACAGCCTGCACTACCCTAGCCTCTACCCTATTCACTCGCACCCTTATCGATGACTACATCACGCCCATGGTTGGTCAAGCACATCCTGATTATGGCCCATTGGCTTCGACCCTGGTCAAACTGGGTATTGTGCTCGCCTTTGGCGCTTTGTGTTCCTATCTGCATAGCCGCTTGATGATTAACGTCACCCAAGGCACGATGTTGAAGTTGCGTAAAGGCATGTTTGAGCACATGCAGGCCTTACCCATCAAGTACTTTGACACCCATGCCCATGGCAGCGTGATGTCCAACTATACAAATGATGTGGACACCCTGCGCCAGATGATTTCCAACAGTCTTCCGCAGGCATTCAACTCGTTGATCACCTTAGGAATCACCTTCGCCAGCATGATTGTGATGAGTGTACCCATGACCATCCTATCGATCATTATGGCACTGATTATGGCATGGTCCACGACTTATCTGGGCAAGCGGTCGCGCAAGCATTTCCGCGTCCAGCAACAGAAGTTGGCCGAGGTCAACGGCTTTATTGAGGAGATGATGACAGGTCAGAAGGTTGTCAAGGTCTTTTGCCATGAGGAAAAGGCCATCGAGCAATTTGAAGTCATCAACGAGGAGCTGCGCAGCAACACCTACGACGCCAACCGCATCAGCAACATCGTCATGCCAGTGAACGGCAACTTGGGCCATTTGAGTTACGTGCTGATGGGCGTGCTTGGTGCCGCGCTTATCCTCAACGGTCACACAGGTATGACCCTGGGAACGCTGGTGGCGTTCCTCACCCTAAACAAGAGTTTTGCCCGTCCCATCGCCAGCATCAGCCAGGAAATCAACAGCGTGCTCAATGCTTCGGTCGGTGCAGACCGCATCTTTAAGTTGATGGACGAGAATGTCGAGCCGGACGCCGGCAAGGTCAAATTGGTCAATGTCAAGCGTGGTGAGGATGGTCTATTGCACCCATGCAAACAGCATACTGGCATTTGGGCATGGAAGATTCCATTAGGGGACAACAAGTTCCGTTATGTCAAGGTATCCGGCAGTGTCAAGTTCAATAATGTGGATTTCGGGTACAACGAGGAAAAACAAGTGCTCTTCGACATTGACATTGATGCACTTCCTGACCAGAAAATCGCCTTTGTGGGTGGCACTGGAGCAGGTAAAACGACGATTACCAACCTGATTAACCGTTTCTATGATATCCAGGACGGCAAGATTCTTCTTGATAGCATCAGCATCAACGACATCAGCAAGCGAGACCTGCGCCATAGCCTGGGCATGGTGCTTCAAGAAACCCACTTATTCACAGGTACCGTGATGGACAATATCAGATACGGCCGACTTGAAGCCTCCGATCAGGAGTGTATCGAAGCCGCCAAGCTGGTTAATGCCGACAGTTTTATCCGACGCTTGAGTGATGGCTACCACACCATCCTCAACGCTGACGGCGGCAACCTGAGCCAGGGCGAGCGCCAATTGCTGGCCATTGCACGAGCAGCTGTTGCTAATCCACCCATGCTGATTCTCGACGAGGCCACCAGTAGCATCGACACCCGTACCGAAACTCTGGTACAGCGTGGTATGGACTCCCTGATGAAAGACCGCACCACCTTTGTTATTGCCCATCGCCTATCGACCGTGCGTAACAGCGACTGCATCATCGTCCTGGAACGAGGACGCATCATCGAACGAGGCACTCACGACGAACTATTGGCCCTCAAGGGCAAATATTACCAACTCTATACCGGTGGCGAAATCACCTAAACCGCCCCCTTTGGGAACACCTATCGACCGCTCGCCTAGTGTGGGCGGTCGCTATTTTTAGAGAAAAAATGCTGTTTGGGGTTTAGTAAATCGGTTTTTGCGTTTCTATATAGTGAATGGAGGATAAGACACGACATATCGAATCGTTGTTCAAGCAGCATTACCAAGCGATGTATCGCCTGGCATTCATGATGTTGCATGACAAGGAGGAGAGCAGGGATATCGTGCACGATGTCTTTGCCCGGTTGCTGGACGGCGACATCCGTTTCGACAGCGGCAAGGCGCGAGCATTCTTGTTATCATGCGTTCGCAACGGTTGCCTGAATGTAATGCGCTCTCATGACTTCCGCGAGCGTGTCATGAGCGACTTCCCGATAGAAGACGAGAGCACCAGTGACAGCGAGGCGTTTGAAAGCGAGATTAAAGCGTTGCAGGATGGCATCAGCCTTCTCACTCCTCCCATTTGCCGTGAAATCATCACACTCCATTACAGCGATGGATTGACGTTCAAGGAAATCGCCACACGGCTGCAAGTCAGCGAGACGACCATATATAAGCATTTGAGAAATGCGCTCAACCAATTACGTTTAACAATTAAAGACATGGGATGATGGAAAAGACCGATTTACTGTTCCACATGATGGACGATCCGGGACAATATACCGATGAGCAATGGCGGGAAATCCTCGCCGACAGTGAATGTGCGTCGCTCTATGAGATGATGTGCAAGACGCGCCGTGCCCTTGACGCAGAGCAGGTCGATCGGGAATTCACAGCCGAAACGGTTGACCGTGAATGGGAACGCTTTGCCGCTACCCATCAGACTCCCGCTGCCAGGCCCTTTGACTGGAGAAAAACCGCTGCCGCTGTTGTCGTCCTGGCAGTCTTCGGCCTCGCTGCCGCGGCCATTTATTCCCATTTCGCCCACACTCCCCAAACCGAAACCGTTGAAAACACCATTCCCAACGTCAATCCGCAAGTGACCGACAGGACCGAGGGCACCGTTGATGCTGAGGCGGACAAGCCGCAGACTCACCTGTATGATGACGTGCCGCTGGAGCAGATTATCAATGACCTGGCCGCACACTACAACGTCCAGCCCCAGTGGCATGGCAACGAGGTGCGCTCGCTGCGGTTATACTATAAGTGGGAACCCGATTTCACCCTCGACGAGGTCGTTGAGATGCTCAACAACTTCGAGGCATTCAGCGTCAAGCTCGATGGTGATCAACTGGTGATTACCGGGAATGACATGATGGCCAATCAATGATGAGACTGCGGGTATTGATATTATTCCTTATCGGTTGTGTCATGGCTATGAGCGTTGATGCACAACAGATCACGCATCGCTTCAATCGGGTCTCGATGAGCGAGGCGCTGAAGTATCTGCAAGGCCAAACCGACCGTTACCGCATCGTGTTCATCTTCAACGAACTCGAGGACTTCAGTGTCACTGCCGACGTGAGAGGCAAAAGCGTCCCCGACGCCATCCGTCAACTTATCGGCTTCTATCCCATCGCCATGACCGTCAACGACAAGCACGAAATCTATGTGGAATGTACCCACAAGACCGACCGCCGCTTGATCGGTCGCCTCATCGAAGAGAAAGGAGGGCCGCTGGAGTATGCCAATATCATCGTGATGGATCCACGGGATTCCACCCTGCTCACCCACGGCGTGAGCAATGCCAGCGGCATCTTTGTCATTCCTGTTGAGCGTGAAAAGGTCATTGCGCGTGTCAGTCATGTGGGTTACAAGACAGTGTATAAGCCTTGTAAGACGATGAGAATCGGTACCA
>CAMYUW010000041.1 GCA_947302275.1 uncultured Prevotellaceae bacterium | reverse complement strand
GATAGGATCGGCACGCTTCAAGAATAATAATGTTTCCTGATTTCCCGTCTGTTGGAATAACGAAGTGCCCGTTAGTGTTGATCCGTGGGCGATATTCCTTACCATTGGGACTAAAGGCCTGTTTTGTTCCTCGACAGATTGGTTCGTCATCTTCAAAATCGTCGCCACGCTGTGAACCGCCAGCATGGCAAGCATCAATGACAACACACAAGAAACCGGTCGTTCCAATTGCTTGACGAATGCGTTGGAAGTATCCATGTAATTCATCGTCAAGAATGTGATTAGCGCCTTCATATTTCCCTTTGATATACACTTTTTGTGCATCATAAGGAATGATTGACTCGTCCCATCCATCTTCCTCGTCACCATTCTTATCTTCGAAAGGTTGACCATGGCATGAGAGATGAATGTAAACCACATCGCCTTTACGACAAGAGCTAGATATTGACTTCAATTCTTTTCGTATTCTTCGAGCCGTTGCATTCTTATTGGTAATCGATGTGATTCTGAAACCCTGTAGCTTGAGAGTCTTTGAGACAAGTTCCACATCATTTGCTCCATGAATATTACTCCATTGGTTGCTTGAAGCATTAATTGAAGCTCCATAATCAGAGATGCCCACCAATAGAGCTCGCTTTGTTATGGCTTGAGCTTGTGAGCAAATCATCAGCAATGAGACTATCGCCAACAATCGTATAATGCTATGAGCAGTCTTTTTCATGAAACATTCATGATATAAACATGGCAAAATTCGTAAAAAAACAGCTATTTAGCAAGTATTTTTCTTGTTTTGTTATTGAATGCCAACTATTGGACGCTATTGGATGATTGTAACTAGAGCACTACTGCATAAGTAAATGACTTGACATATTGCCAGTTCAAAGATACCAATGGCTTACTTGAACTCTTTAGTCGGAGTCATGGAGATGGTCTAGCTTATTCTCCAAATAGAGGGTAGAAAAGTTGTGTTAATTTGAGAAATATTGAAAACTGTTTAATTGGATTGAATGAAGTTGAAGGGTTTGGGGTTGTTGTGGTGGTCTTGGTGGGATAGATGGGAAATGTGGAGGAAATGTGTGGGGAAAAGAAAAATTTTTGCAAGATTCTTTGCAGATGTGGGGAAAATGTGGGGAAAACTGAGAAATAGAAAATCGCTAAAGTCTTTAATTTCAAGGCTTTAGCGATTATTTTCGAGTCAAACTCGTACCCAGAGCCGGGGTCGAACCGGCACGGGTGTTACCCCATTGGTGTTTGAGACCAACGCGTCTACCGATTCCGCCATCTGGGCGTCGAAGCGGGTGCAAAGGTAAGTCAATTTTTTGAATTGGGGACAAAAAATCGGACATTTTTTGTCAAAATGCGTTTTTTTAGGGTAATAAGGGCTGTTGTCGGGGGTGATTATAGTATTTTTGTGGTCAAAAGATATGTTCGTATATGAATAATGAGCAGAATAGAATAGTGGAAAATCCGTTTGCGCGGACGGAGTTGATGCTGGGTGCCGAGGCGATGGCGAAGTTGGCACGGAGCCGCGTGGCGGTGTTCGGCATCGGCGGCGTGGGCGGCTATGTGGTCGAGGCGCTGGCCCGCAGTGGGGTGGGGGCGCTGGACTTGATAGATAATGACGAGATCAGTGTGTCGAACATCAACCGCCAGATTTTTGCTCTGCACAGCACGATCGGGCGTCCCAAGGTGGAAGTTGCCGCTGAGCGTGTGCGCGACATCAATCCCGACTGCCAGGTGACGATCTACAAGATGTTTTATTTGCCCGAAAATGCCGATGAAATCGACCTTTCTTGCTTTGATTATGTGGTCGATAGTCTGGACACGATCACGGCCAAGATGGAGATTGCACGGCGTTGCCTGCGACTGGGCGTGACGCATATCTGCTCGATGGGGGCTGCCTACAAGATGGATCCGATGGCTTTTCGCGTGGCAGACTTTGACGCGACGCGTATCGACCCGCTGGCGCGCATGCTTCGCAAACTGCTGCACCGCGAGGGCATCCACCACTTTAAGTGTGTGTACAGTGAGGAGGAGCCGCGCTTGAATCCCGACGTGCCCGTCTATGTTGACGGAAAAAAACAGCCGGGCAGTAACGCGTTTGTTCCTGCCGCGGCTGGTTTGCTGATTGCCCGCGAAGTGATCGTGGATCTTACTAGGCTTTAGGTTTTAGACTTTAGGGTCTACCATGCCTAGCGCCTAAAACCTAACACCTGGAAATCTCATTTCTTCTTGGACTTCTTTCCGCTCTTGCCACTGGAGCTGGACTTGCTCGACTTGCTGGTCTTGCTGGATGACTTGCCACTTGACTTGCTGCCCTTGTCGGCCTTGTTGCCTTTTTTCTCGGCAGCGGCGGCTTGACGGGCTTCGGCCTTGGTGGGAATCTTGATTTTCTCACCAGCCTTGATCTTGTTGCCGTCTTCCAGTCCGTTAGCGCGCTCGATGTCCTTGACCGACACGCCGGCTTTCTCGGCGATCTTGGTCAGCGATTCACCCTTCTTGATGGTAACTTCGGAGGGCTGCTCGGGCTTGGACTGTTTCTTGTGGCGGCGTCCCGACTTGCTTGAGGTCTCTTCGTTCTTGCTGCTGCGGTTGCGGTAAGATGATTTTTCCTTGCCACCCTTCTTGCCGTTATCGTGTTCAGCATATTTCGCATTGCGCGACCTCCAGTTGGCCGAGTTGGTCTTGGCTGCATTCTGCCTGGCCGTCTGATCGTCGTTTCGTGCTGTAGTTTTCTTGGCACTGGCTTTAGCGGGTGCCGGTTCATCGACATTGACCGTATAGGAACCCTTGTAGGGCGCCTTGGCAGCAGCTTTACGTTCGATATCTTTCACTTCGTCAAATTGAGCCTGCTCGACCTGCTGTTCGCTCAGGTCGGTCTCCACACCGTTGTGGCTGTTATCGCTGGTCACAGCCATGAGTTCATCGTTGTCGGCGCTGGCATTGTTGTGCTGTGGTGCCCTCACCTTGAGGTTGTCGCCTTTTCTCACGCGCTCGCTGCTCATGCTGTTGAGGGTCATCAGTTCATCGGTGGTCATGCCATACTTGGCCGCAATCATCTGCAAGGTTTCGCCACGGGCCACCTTGTGGGTGATGGTTCGGAAGTTGCCGTCGGCGGTTTTGCCGCTGAGGTATTCCTCGGCGGTTGACACTTGACCCCCGGGTTCAACAACTTCGCGGTGGGCGTAGAGGTCATCGCGGTAGTTATCGATGCTGTCCTGGCTCATGATGAAACTGTACACCTGCTGTGAGGGCAGAACGAGCATGTAAGGATGGTTGTCACCTGGGATGACATCGGCACGGAATTGCGGATTGAACGTGCGGATTTCCTCGATGGGCATGTTCAATATCTGGGCAATCTGTGCGAAATGGATGCGGCGGTTCACACTGACCGTATCGGTGATGAGCGGTTTGCGGGCCAGCGACGGGCTGATGTTGTGCTGCTTGTAATAGGTCATCGCATAGTTGGCAGCGATAAAGGCAGGCACATAACCGCGAGTCTCGCGGGGCAGATACTCATAGATGTCCCAAAAGTCGCCAGTGCCTCCGTTGCGGTGCAGCGCCTTGTTGACGTTGCCGGGTCCACAGTTATAGGCGGCGATGGCCAGTGACCAATCGTTATAAATCTGATAGAGGTTCTTGAGGTATTTGGCCGCCATGGCGCTCGAGCGGTAGGGGTCGCGGCGCTCATCCACGAGCGAGTTGATCTCCAGGCCCAGACCCTTGCCGGTGCCAATCATGAACTGCCACAATCCAGCGGCTCCCACGCGCGATACAGCGTTAGGGTCAAGTGCGCTCTCCACGATGGGCAGATACTTGAGCTCCAGGGGCAAACCTTCCTTTTCGAGAGCCTGCTCAAAGATGGGCATGTAGTACAGGCTCATGCCCAGCATTTCCTCGACGAGGGTGCGGCTGCGATAGACGTATCGCTCGATGTGTTTGCGCACCACCTGGTTGTAAGGCATCTCGATGACCGAAGGGATGGCCGCCAGGCGGCGGATGTAAGTCTCCTCGCTTACTTCGCCAGGGGACTTGTTCTCTACCTCGGCATCAAGCACAGTGTAGTTCTGCAAGTACCAGTTGGTCATCATCTTGTGCACATCGGTGTCAAAACTCTCGGGGAACACGATATCGTCGTCGGTAATCGTGTTTTTTAACGAGAGGATGTTGTTCTTCTCACGGGGTGCGGCCTGTAGCGTCATTGCCGCCAGCACGGTCGTGAGAATTAATGTGAGGAGTCGTTGTCTTGTCATATTGTCATGCTGTTAAGTTCGTTGTTCTAGAAGCTGAATGCACATTGTAGCCCCAATGACGGCAATTTGCCACCTGTGATGCCGTTGTCGATAGCGGTGGGCGCGATGTCGAGAGTGAGGTCGGGAGAGATGTCGAAGTGGGCCAGCGAGGCGTCCACATAGGCATCGACGATGTTGATGAGATAGACACCCACCATGGCGATGACACATATTTCCCGGTATCGCCGATAGTAGTCACGTTTACTCTTCATGACCTTCTGCAACCAGGCCTTGTCGAGATCGCTCTCTTTCACCGTCGGCGGGAAGAAATCCATATAACTGCGCGTGTCGGGATCCTCGTCCATCACATCGCGGTAGCCCTTGGAGTAGTCCTTATACATGCGATTGTTCCAAGAGGCACCATAGGTGAGGCCTACAAACGCGCCCACCACGATGGGCAGTTTCCAGTAGCGGCGGTTGTAAATCTGTCCCAGACCTGGGCACAGCGCCGAGAGCCACAAGGCGCGTTGCGGATCAGGGTTGAAAGTGCGCACCTTGCCCAGTGTCGGGGATGCGGTCGAGTCCATGAGAATCTCGACATTGTCAATTCCGCGGATGGAGTCGATGGAGGCAAACGTGAGCGTGTCGCCAGCGGCATTGACCACCCTCACAGGATGATTGCCGACAGTGGCCGTGTCACTGATCGTGATGGCCTTGCGCTCACGGTGAATGGGTGGTGTGGGTTTGGTGGCCGTCTTGACGGTATCGCTGGCAAGTGTGCTCAAGACCTCTTGGGCCGCAGCATCACTGCCGTGCCACATCAGGGACAGCAGCAGCGCCACCATGATTGGGCGCCAACTCCAGCGATATGTCGTCCATTCACACCTCATCAAGCGTTTCTCAGATTATCAAAGATGCTGATGATTTTCTCAAGTTGTTCCTCGGTCGTGAAGGGGAAGGTGATTTTTCCTTTTCCCGACTTGTCGCAAGTGAACTTGACGGGAACACCAAATGTCGAGGCCAGGTGTTTCTGCAGAATCTCATAGTCCTTGACGTTCAGCGACTTATTGGTGTCTCCTTGCTGGTTGCGCTCATTTTCAGCGTCTTGTTGCATTTGCTTGGCGCGTTGCTCTACCTGCCTGACGGACAATCCCTTACGGATAGTCTCATTGTATAACTTCAACTGCAGCTTGGGGTTGTCGAGTGACAGTAGGGCACGGGCATGGCCCATGTCGAGGGCATGGTCGTGCAGACCCAGTTGAACTTCGGCTGGCAGTTTAAGCAGGCGCAGGAAGTTGGCGATGGTTGCACGCTTCTTGCCGATGCGCTCGCTGAGGCGTTCCTGTGTGAGGTTATACTGGTCGATGAGTTTGCGGAAGGTGAGCGCAATCTCGATAGCGTTCAAGTCCTCGCGCTGGATATTCTCGATTAAGGCCATCTCGGTGACCTCACTGTCGTTGGCTGTGCGGATATAGGCCGGAACGGTCTCCAAGCCAACCAGTTGAGCGGCACGGTAACGGCGTTCTCCTGAAATGATCTGGTAAGTGTTGTCGCCGGTACCACGCAGGGTGAGCGGCTGGATGATGCCCAGTTCGCGGATGCTGGTAGCCAGTTCTTCCAGAGCCTCGGCGTCGAAATTTTGACGGGGCTGTTCGGGATTGGGGGTTATCTGGCTGATGGGAATCTCGTTGATGGCCGAGGAACCCTCGGTCTGGATGTCGTCCATCGAGATGAGTGAATCAAGGCCCTTGCCTAATGCGCTTCGTTTCATATTGTTCGTTGGTTTTTAGTTTCTGGTTTTTGTTCCATGTCCGCGGGAAATGATTTCCTGAGCCAGCTGCAAGTGGCTGATGGTGCCGCGGCAATCGGGGTCATACAGGATGACGGGAAGGCCGTGGCTGGGGGCTTCGCTGATGCGGATGTTGCGCGGGATAACGGTGTTGAACACCATGTCGCCGAAGTGACCCTTCAGCTCCTCAAAAATCTCGTTGGCGAGCCTGAGACGCGCGTCATACATGGTCAACAAGAAGCCCTCAATGCGCAGGTTGGCATTCAATTTATTCTTGATGATGCGTATCGTGTTGAGCAGCTTGCTGATGCCCTCAAGCGCGAAGTATTCGGCCTGGACAGGAATAATGACGCTGTCGGCTGCAGTCAGCGCATTGACGGTGATCAGTCCCAACGATGGGCTGCAGTCAATGATGATGTAGTCATATTCCTCCTTGATGTCTTGGAGGGCCGTGCGCAGGACTCTTTCGCGCCCTTTCTTTTCGACCAATTCGAGTTCGGCACCGACAAGGTCAATGCGGGAGCCGAGCAGTTTAAGTCCCTCAACACATGTGTCCACCGTAGCGCTGCGCATGGGGTAATCATCCACCATGCACTCATAGATAGTCGATGACATGTTTTTGGGCTCGATGCCCAGCCCCGAGGTGGCGTTGGCTTGCGGGTCAGCGTCAATGAGCAGCACCCGCTGCCCACTGGTGGCAAGTGCTGCCGACAGGTTGATAGATGTTGTGGTCTTACCCACACCGCCTTTTTGATTGGCGATAGCTATAATCTTACCCATAGGTGTTATAATCACTAATGTTTAAAAATAACATTGGCTGCAGCTTATCCTTTCATGGAATTCGGCTTGCACAATGTGTCAAGTAACATTGGCTGCGCCTCATCCATCGAAGCAAGCTTCATGGAATTCGGCTTGCACAATGTTTCACGGGTGCAAAGGAACAATAATTTGCTCGAAAAACCGCGAAAAACTCCGTTAAAATCGGTGAATTGTTCAAAACTATACCTAATTGTTAATAAATCGTGGAACATTACTTTTTTTTACTTTTTACAGGTCATGAAGTAACTATTCCCCCAGTCTATGGACTAAAGAAGATGGCCGCATCATCACGACGCAGCCATCAGTTGTAAACCTTAAAACATCTTTTTTAGCGGGCTTTACCTATTAAACCTTGCCCGCTTATTCTTTCAATTATTATGACGTCAATCGTTGAGCAGTGTGCTCGTCGGACTGAGAATTGTTCAGTCGTTGCCTAATTGGGGTAGCAAAGATAGTGTATTTCTGTTAAAAAGCCCTTTTCTTGAGACAAAAATGTTCAAAGTGGTAACATTTCGGCTTGAAATTTAAGAAAAAAACAAAAAATGGAGTACATTTGCAGGCTTAACAAGTGCAATGCAGGGGGACTGGTGTCTTTCTGCACAATATTTGTCGGGCTGATTTTAAAGAGTCGTGACATTAATTGACCAACCAGAACTAAACATTATAGACATGAAAAAATCAACGTTACTACTGTTGTTATTAACAGTCTTTGTCAGCCTTCACATGGCCGCAAATCCCGCTCATCGTGGCTCGGTGCTGATGCCTCAGCCTGACGGTTCCATGGTATCGGTCTGCCTTGTTGGAGACGAGTTTTACCACTTTAATACCACGCTTGACGGTTACACGATCCTGCTGAACGATGCGGGAGCCTATGTGTATGCCCAGCGTGATGGCATGAATCTGGTGCCCACACGGGTGCTGGCTCATGATGCGGGCAACCGCAGTGCCGCCGAGTTGGCGTTGTTGGCCGATTTGCCCAAGCGACTGGTAGATGAAGTTGAGGTTGCCCAGAGCCACGTGCGCCGTGCCAAGCGCAATGTCGATCTGTCGGACTTCGACTTTGCGAACTTCCGCGGCTTGGTGATCCTGATTGACTTCTATAACCAGAAGTTTGCCTCAGATGATCCCCAGGCATTCTATGCCGAGATGTTCGGCAGCCAGGGATTCACGGGTTACTATGACCCGATTACCGGCAAGGATGTGACTTGTCCCGGTAGCGTGCGTGACTACTTTAATGACCAGTCGAATGGCGTCTTCCAGCCCCCCTTTGACGTGTATGGTCCCTATCGTGCCGCCTACGGTCAGAATGGAGAAACGCAGGCCAGGTCCACCCAGTGCCAGAGTCTGTCTTCAACCATTTTCATGAATGCATTGAAGGCGGCCAACGCGGAGGTGGATTTCAGCCGCTATGACAACAATAACGACGGCAAGATCGACATGGTTTACTTCGTGGTGTCAGGTTACTCTTCCAGTTACTCGGGAAATAACTCAGGTTACCTGTGGCCTCATGCCTCCAACCTGAATTGGACCTATGCCTCCTTTGACGGCAAGAAGATTGACCGTTATGCCAGCTCGACCGAGCTTTATGGCTTTGAAGCATCACCCAGTACCGTCACCGTTGAGGGAATCGGAACCGTTGCCCATGAGTTCTCCCATGTACTGGGCCTTCCCGACTTCTATGACACTGACTACGAGAAAAGTGGTGGCGAGAGCCATCACCCTGGTGGCTGGGATGTGATGGCCGGCGGTGGTGATTATAACTATGGCCGCAGCCCTGTGGGCTACACTTTCTATGAGCGCTATGCCCTGGGATGGGCACAACCCCAAACCATCAAAGAGTCGGGCCCTCGTACATTGAATCCGGTGAACACTTCCCGCGAGGGTTTCATTCTGCGCACTCCTGTGAACAATGAGTTCTTTACCATCGAGAACAGGCAGAGGACAGGTTGGGATGCTTACCTGCCCGGTCATGGTATGATCGTGACCCGCGTGGACAGCACCAACGTGGGCATCTGGTCCAATAACAAGGTGAACTGCGACCCCAGCCACAACTACTTTGAGATGTTGCGTGCCGGCAACACGACCAGTGGAGATCTGGCCAGCGACCCGTTCCCCGGAACCTCGGGCAACATCATGCTCACCAACGAGACCTATCCTAACCTGACTACATGGGAAGGTTATGGCAGCTATTACAATATCGTTGATATCCGTGAGAATGATGGTGTCATTTCCTTCAATGTAGTTGAGGATGGTGATTTGCAGGCGCTTGTCGAAGACTTTGAGAACATGCCCGTATCCACAGGTACAACCGACAAGAATGTGGAAGGCGAGTTCGCCACCTGGTCATTCAACAAGGCCGGCGTGCGTGCACCCGGCGAGGATAAGGCCAATGGCGAGAACAGCGTGCTGATGAAGCGTCCGAGCCTGTTCTATAGCACAACGCCTGTTTATTACAACATATATATGGCCAGCCTGACCGTCTTTAACCCGTCATCGACGGTGGCCAAGTATTCGCTGGAGTATTCGGTTGAGAACGATGCCGAAGGCAATCCCATCTGGAAAACTGCGCTCAGTTCCAAGGGCGCTGACGTTGCCGAGGCTGCTACCAAATCCACGAGCATCTGTTACTGGATTCTCGACTTGAAGAACACGCAACCCGCATTGTTCCGCATCTACATGCGTGCCGGTAACCAGAACACAGCAACCTATGTTGACGACCTCACGTTCTACTACACTGGTGAGGAAGGCGGCCCCGTTGATTTTAAGCCTGGTGACGTAAATGGCGACGGCGAGATCAGTGTTGCCGACATCAATGCTGTCATCGACATCATCTTGGGCGGACAGGCCGATGCCGACACCATGAAGCGTGCCGATGTGAATGGTGACAACGAGGTTGGTCTTGCCGATGCAAATTCGGTAATCGACATTCTTTTAAAGTGATATATCAGAACCTACAAATAAGTGCAATTTATTCAAGCTATGAAGAAAAGTTTATTGATGTTGGTGATGGGATTGTTGTGCCTGACGGTACGGGCAATCCCTGCTGACCCGACACCTGTTAAGGTGACCCAACCTGATGGTTCCACGTTAACAATCACACTGCATGGTGATGAGTTTTTCCACTTCACCACAACTCACGATGGCTATACCGTGGTTAAGAATGAGGCAGGGTTTTACACCTATGCCCGTCTGGAAGGAGACCAGCTAGTGGCCGGAACCCGAATTGCCCGTGACCCTATCCACCGCACTATGGACGACTGGACGGCACTGGCTTCGATTCCCAAGAACCTGACCAGCAGGGTTGATGCCACAGCTGCTACCCAGCTGAAAGGCCGCCGCAATGCTGCGATGCGTCGTGTGGGTGCCGAGGGAGAGATGGATTATGAAAACTTCCGTGGCCTCATCATCCTGATCAATTACCGCGACAAGAGATTCTCGATGCCCAATGCGAGCGATTTCTATGACGATATGGTCAACACGCCTAATTACACGGGCTACACACTCAATGGCCGTCGTGTGGACATGACTGGCAGTGTGCGTGACTACTTCTATGACAATTCCGATCAGCAGTTCGACGCCAAGTTTGACGTGGTGGGTCCTGTGAACGTGACGTACTCTTGCCGTTATCCTCAGGGAACGAACAATGCCCTGAATGTGTTCTATGCTGCGCTTGATTCAGCTGACAAGGAGATCGATTACAGGGACTATGACGTCAATCATGACGGGTATGTGGATATGGTGTTCTTCCTGGTGGCAGGTTATGCGGCGAACTATAGCGGCAATGACCAGGGCTACCTGTGGCCGCACATGTACTACTTGTATGGGGCACCCCAGCACGACGGAATGAGTTTCGATCTATATGCCAGCTCGACCGAGATTGCAGGTTGGGAGGGATACAGGTCGGATGTGAACGGCATTGGCACATTCTGCCATGAGTTTGGTCATGTGCTGGGTCTGCCAGATCTCTATGATACCGATTATGAGGGCAGTGGAGGCGAGAGCCTCAATCCCGGCAATTGGTCCATCATGGCAGGAGGCAGCGGCAGTAACTTCGGGCGCAACCCTGTGGGTTATAGCCTGTATGAACGCTATGCGTTAGGCTTTACCAAACCGGTTGTGCTTGACAATAGCGGGGAATATGAGTTGCAGCCCCTTGACCTGAGCAACCGGGGATTCCGCTTGAACACACCTAATGAAGATGAGTTTTTCCTGATCGAGAACCGTCAGCCAGGCAAGTGGGACCGCAACCTGCCAGGCCACGGTATGATGGTAGCACGCGTGGACTCAAGTGACACACGGGTGTGGTGGCAGAACACGGTTAACTGTAGACCCGACCGCATGTATTACGACCTGATGCGTGCCCACTACACTGGTAGCGACAGCGGCAGTGACCCCTTCCCTGGTGATTTTGGCGTGACGACGATCAACAATTTCACCAATCCCAGCCTCCAGACGTGGGACAAGTCGTTCAATTCCTATGCAATCATGAATATTGCCGAGAATGACGGCATCATATCTTTTAAATTGCAGGAGGATACCTCTATCTTGACGGTTGTTGAAGACTTTGAAAGTACTCGTGTTACCGAGTTGAGTGCCAAGAATGTGAGAGGTGTCTATTGCAAGTGGAATTTATCAAAGTCGGCAATTGTGGAACCTGACGAGGGTAATTGCAATGGCATCCATGCTGTAGCCATGAAGAAGCCCAGCCAGATTGCTACTGCCGCGCCTCTGAATATCATCCCATATGCTGTTCGTTACACGGTGTACAATCCCACTTCGTCAACGGCCACTTTCAAGTTGACCTATTCTGTGGATAGTGGTCAGACCTGGCGTGATCCGGTCAATGCCACGCTCAAGGTGGAATCCAAATCCACCAAGTCGGCGACCATTAACTTGCCGTATAGCCAACCTATTATGTTCCGTATCAACCAGACCGCGGGCAGTGAGAAGGTGAACACTTACGTCGACGATATCATGTTGTATTACCAAGACACTTGGGGACCTGAAATTCTCGAGGGCGACGTGAATCGAGACGGCGAGGTGAACATTGCCGATATCAATTTCTTGATTGGCATGATACTGGATGGCGTGTGTGATGCCGAAAGCATTCGGATTGCTGATGTTAACGGCGATCACGAGATCAATATCAGCGATGTGAACATGCTGATTGACCTGATCACTTACTGAACCCTTTAGCGGGGCTGCTATCGACGGAATCAATTGATAGGAGCCCCGCTCTCTTTTTATAAATAACACTTTTTAATTAATATTTTCAAGATTATGAAACATTCTCTTTTATTGTTTACCATGGGACTGCTGTGCCTTGTTGCCAGTGCAGTACCCGCCGACCCGACCCCCATGAAAGTTACCCAACCCGATGGGACGACACTCACCGTGGTCCTGCAAGGTGATGAGTTTTTCAACTATTTGACAACTAGTGATGGATATACCGTAGTCAAGAATAACAAGGGCTTCTATACTTATGCGCGTCTCGATGGCGACCGCTTGGTTGCCGGCGACTGCATCGCCCGTGATGCAGCACATCGCACCGCGGCCGACCGTGCCGCCCTCACGACCCTGTCTAAGGGATTGACCAGCCGCTCGATGCAGATGACGGGCAAGCAATTGAAAGCCCGTCGCAACGATGCAATGCTGGGCGTGGGTGCAAACGGTCACATGGATTACAGCAAATTCCGTGGCTTGATTATCTTGATCAATTACACCGACAAGACCTTTGAGGATTATCTGCCCGGCAACTACGAGACCTATGATTTCTACAACCAGATGATCAATGGTCACGGTTACACGGGCTACACGTTGCCGTCAGGTACCAAGAGGGAGATGACCGGTAGCGTGCGCGACTTCTACTATGATAACTCTAACCAGCAGTTTGACCCGTCATTCGACATCCTGGGACCGGTGAATGTGGATTTTGTGGCTACCGATGCCAACCAGATGTCCAACTGCGATACCATCTTCTTCTCGGCAGTTCAAGCTCTGGACGATCAGGTGGATTTCAGCCAGTATGATACCGATGGTGACGGCACCGTCGATATGGTGTTCTTCCTTGTGGCTGGCTGGGGCTCAGACTACAGCAGCAATAACAGGAAGTACCTGTGGCCGCACATGTTCACCTTTGAGGAGTCGCCGATTGTAGATGGCGTGAACTTTGGTCTCTATGCCTGCTCGACCGCAATGACCGGCGCCGAACCGCAGTGGGGTAACGGCACCATTGGCGGCATCGGCACCTTCTGCCACGAGTTCAGTCATGTGCTGGGCCTCCCCGACCTCTATGATGCCGATTATAATGCAAGCGGCGGTCAGAGTGTACACCCTGGCTACTGGTCTATCATGGCCAGTGGTTTTAAGGTGAATAATGGCTATAACCCCGTGGGCTATAGCCTGTATGAGCGATATGCGCTAGGCTTTGCACAGCCCTCGCTCATAACCGCTGCCGCCGACTCGATGTCGTTGCAGGCAATCGACGTCGTTAACACAGGCTATCGCTTGAACACCCCCGTCGAGAACGAGTTTTTCCTGATCGAGAACCGCCAGCAGACCGGCAAATGGGACAAATATTTGCCTGGTCACGGCATGTTGGTGTTCCATGTGGATTCGACCGATGTTGACATTTGGGAGAACAACCAGGTGAACAACAATCCCAACCACATGTATTATCAGATGCTTCGTGCCAATTATAACAACATGAGCGACAGCCAGCGTGACCCGTTCCCCGGTAGCTCTAATGTCACCACCATCTCCAATATGAGCAATCCTGGCCTCGTCTCGTGGTCAGGCCAGATGAATAAGTACAGCATTACCGACATCACTGAGGCCGATGGAATCATCACCTTTAACGTGGTAAGGGATAGGACCAAGACAGCCATTGAGGACTTTGAGGAAATGCCTGTTGGCGAGACGCTCAATGAACAGGATGTTGAAGGTGTGTTTGCCAATTGGAATTTCACCGACTGTGCCGTGGTCGATACAGCCCAGGTGGATACTGACTGTGGCCATACTGTTGCCTTCACCAACGGCAGTTACATCAGCACTGTCGAGAACCTGACCGAGATTCCCCAGGTGGTGCGCTACACGGTTTATAACCCCACCGACGCCAACGCGATATTCTATGTTTACTATTCCAAGGACAATGGGTCGAAATGGCTTGAGGCTGACTATCCTGGATATGTCTCGGTTCCTGCCGGATCAAAGGCAACAGCGACAGTTACCACGCTGCCCACCAACGTACCCATCATGCTGCGCATCAAGCAGACCTCTGGCAGCACCAGCCAGCCTTGCTACCTCGATGACGTAGTCATGTATTATGAGGGTCCCGAAGTGCCCGATTTCCTGCTCGGCGACGTTAACAATGATGGCCAAGTGAGTATCAGTGACGTGACCACGCTGATTGACTATCTGTTGGGCGGGGATGTTGAAATCAACATGGAAGCAGCCGATGTCAAAACAGACGGATCGGTCAGCATCGGTGATGCAACTACCCTTATTGATATGTTGCTGAGCAATGGTATACAAGAGTGATGATTTGATTTTATCCTACTGAATTCAGTTAACTAAAAATAACAAAATTTTACATTAAAAATTTGGTGGGTACCATTAAAAACAGTACTTTTGCACCAAAGTTGGAAATATTAATACTATTCATCCTAAATAGGCTTCGCGTTGTGAAACGTGGAGCTTATTTTATAGTGCTTACAGTCGGATTTCCGTAAAAAGGGGTTGATGAATAAGAGTTTTTGGGGAATATTTTGATGCATAATAAAAAAATGTATAATTTTGTGGCTGTTAAAATGCAGAGTTTGAGTATTATCTGATATGCATCCAATATTGACCATATCACGATAGTGTTCACCATTCCTGTATTTTGTCTTGCTTAACTAGCTATTATTAATTAGGTAATCTATTTTTCCATCAAGTATTATTAACACATTAAGTTTATGAAGAAGTTTTTATTTTTATTATCAATGTTTGCGTTGATGGCGCAAAGCATTGCTGCAAATCCTGTGACTCTTGATCAGGCTATGGCTATTGCTAAGGGTGCTGCATCAACCAAGGTCATGAAAGGTGGCAATGTGGGCCTCAAAGTGAATTACGTTGCCCGCAACCTCAAAGGTACTGCTGACTACTATGTGTTCAACCGTGATAACAATCAAGGTTTTGTGATTGTAGCTGGTGACGACATGTCAACACCCATTTTAGGTTACAGCGACAGTGGTTCATTTGATTTCAACGAGGCTCCTGAGCCCATGCGCATGATGCTTCAGGAGTACCAGAACCAGATGGCATGGTTGCATCTGCATCCCGAGGCTGCTCAGAAGCCTAAAATCACCTATGATCTGCAGCCTTATGGCGTGTATCCCATCTGTGGTGACGTGCACTGGCATCAGTTTGCTCCTTACAACAATGACTGTCCTCCTTCAACCCACGCCTTTACCACCAACGGTCGTTGCTATGCCGGTTGTGTTCCCGTGGCTATGGCTACAATCATGAAGGGCTTCAGGCACCCCTACAGAGGTTTCGGCGAGAACAGTTATACCTTAGACATTGAAGGTAGGGAGGTAACTGTTTCTGCAAATTTTGATCGCGTCTTCAAGTACAACGACATGAAGAATGGCTATGGTACGAACGCCTACAATGCCCAAGAAGTATCTCGGTTCATGTTTGAAGTTGGTGTCGCTTTCAACGCCAAATTCTCGGGCGAAAGCACCGATGTCGCCGTCAGGAATGTCGTTAGAGCTATGATTGCTAACTTTGACTACAATCCCAATATGCAGTATGTGATGAAGTCAAGTTATAGCTATAATCTCCAGGCATGGTATGACATGATTTACGCTGAGATTGACGGAGGCCGTCCCGTATGTATGTTTGGCTATAGGACTATTAATAACGATGGTAGTAACTGCTATACTGGTCACGCCTTTGTGATTGATGGTTATGACCGTGAAGGTAAGGTGCATGTCAACTGGGGTTTTGAGCCTGATGAATATAATACTTACTTTGACTTGACAATGCTGTCGCCCAGATATTATTCAACAGGTGATGATGCCTATCAGTATGATCCCGAGAAATCAGGCTTCAATACCGATCAGGCTGCAATCATCGGCCTTTGCCCCGATACCACTAGTATGGGTGGTGTTGTTGTCAAGAGCGTCAATCTGGTAGCCGACACGATGCCTGTCAACGATATTCGCGCTACCATCGACGTGCAGGCTTTGAGCGGTTCCTGGAACGGCACTTTGAGATATGGTATCGTATCTAAGACTTCAGATGGTTATAGCCGCATTCACACTGCAGTTGCCGAGGTCAATCTTGATGAAAACGGTGTAGCAACTCTGGACCTGAGCGGTGAGTATCCTTCTTACTATATGTACGAGGGCCGCACCTATTATATCGTGGTATGGTCACCCTATTTCTCCAACAGTATGGAGTGGAGCTGGTTCCTCTGCGATCCCGTGCCCTTCACCATTGGCGACTGGGTAACTCCTCCCGATCCCCAGGTCATCGTGGGTGATGTGAATGGTGACAACCTGGTGACCATTGGCGACGTGACAGCCTTGATCGACTACCTGCTGGGTGGTGGTGAAGTTAACGAGGATGCCGCCGATTTCAACGCGGATGGTGGTGTCAGCATCGGCGATGTGACTGCCCTGATCGACTATCTGCTTTCTAGCGGCAGTGGTACAGGCGAATAAGTCACAGGCTTGAGTTATTAATTCTTTATATCACACATAGGCTGTGCCGAGGGCAGAATCGCTCCCGGCACAGTCCTTTTTTTCCTGTTTCAGTTATAGGGAAGTGTAAAAATGGATTATCTTTTCCGATTATTTCGATTAAATTAATTATCTTTGCCCCAATCAACTAATAATTAATTACCTTTCAGAGTTGTTATGTTAAGGAAAATACGCATTACGTTAGCCGCCATCATGATGGCCATGGTGACGCTGCTCTTTCTTGACGTGAGCGGTGTACTCCATCATTATTTGGCATGGACGGCACGCATCCAGTTCCTGCCCGCAGTGCTGGCCCTGAATGTGGCCGTCATCGTGGCATTGGTGCTGTTGACTCTCATCTTTGGCCGCATCTATTGTTCGGTTATCTGTCCGTTGGGTATTTTCCAGGACATTGTGTCGTGGATCCATGGCAAGAGTAAGAAAAACCGCTTTACTGCGAGTCCTGAAAAACGTTGGCTGCGTTACGGCGTGTTGGTATTGTTCATTGCCGCCTTTATTGCTGGGGTGAACTCGCTAGTGGCGCTGCTGGCACCTTACAGCAGTTATGGCCGCATGGTGACCAACCTGCTGTTGCCTTTTTATCAGTGGGGTAACAACCTGCTGGCCTCAATCGCCGAGCGGGTGGACAGCTACGCCTTCTATGGCGTTGACGTGTGGATGAAGAGCCTGCCCACCTTCCTGATTGCCCTGGCCACGTTCATCATCATCGTTGTACTGGCATGGCGCGGCGGCCGCACCTATTGTAACACCATCTGTCCCGTGGGAACCATCCTGGCTCAGTTGGCACGCTTCTCGTGGTTCAAGGTCTATTTTGATGCCGACAAGTGCAAGTCGTGTAGCCTGTGTACCAAGAACTGTAAAGCGTCGTGCATCGACTTCAAGACCCACAGGGTGGACTACTCGCGTTGCGTTACCTGCGGAAACTGTATTGAGAAATGCAATTTCGGAGCCTTGCATTATGGTCACCCCAAGGCTGTAGCCCAGCCCGAAAAGCATGCTGCCGACGATACCCGTCGTGCTTTCCTTGTGGGAACTGCCATCGTGGGAGCCGATGTCGCGCTCGCCCAAGCGGCCAAGAAGGTGGACGGAGGTCTTGCCGTTATCGAGGACAAGGTGCCTGCCAAGCGCACAACACCGCTGACGCCTCCAGGCTCGATGAGTGCCAAGAATTTCGCACAGCACTGTACAGCATGTCAGTTGTGTGTGGCCAAGTGTCCCAATGGCGTGCTTCGTCCCTCGACCGACCCGCTGCACCTGATGCAGCCCGAAATGAGCTTTGAGCGCGGTGCCTGCCGTCCCGAGTGCGTCGAGTGCTCTACCGTTTGTCCAACAGGAGCGATCAAGCCCATCACTGTTGCCGAGAAATCCTCGACCATGCTGGGCCATGCTGTGTGGGTCAAGGATAACTGTGTAGTACTGACCGATGGTGTGAACTGCGGCAACTGTGCCCGCCATTGTCCTGTCGGAGCTATCATGATGGTGCCCAGTAATGCCGATGACGAGTCTTCGCCCATGGTGCCTGCCGTCAATATATCGATGTGTATCGGTTGCGGTACCTGTGAGTACGTATGCCCCGCCAGGCCGTTCAGCGCCATCTATGTTGAAGGCCATGAGGTACATAATCAGATTTAGTCACCATCTAGCATGTCACAATTATGAACGATAACAAGCAAAACAATAATAAAGGTGGCAAGACCTTGAGCCGCCGCACTTTCCTCAAGGCATTAGGCCTGGGTACTGCTACTGCCGCGGCACCTGTCATCGTAAGCTGTGCCAACGGTGATGACAAGAAAGGTTCATCTCAGGAACCACCCGTGGGCAAAATGACCTACCGCGAGAATCCCAAGACCCATGAGAAGGTCTCCATCCTGGGCTACGGCATGATGCGCCTGCCAGCCACCAACGGCAAACCTTTCGGACGCGACAATGATGCCGAGATCGATCAGGAGATGGTCAACAGGCAGATTGACTATGCCATCGAGCACGGCGTGAACTACTTTGACACATCACCCGCCTACAGCCGCGGCTTGAGCGAGCGTGCCACGGGTATTGCCTTGAGCCGCCACAAACGTGACGAATACTTCATCGCCACTAAACTGTCGAATTTTGCGCCCGAGACGCAGACACGTGCGGCCAGTATCGAGATGTTCCAGAACTCCCTCAAGGAGTTGCAGGTTGATTATATCGACTATCTGCTGCTGCACTCCATTGGTGGCGGCACTGGAGAAGAGGCGATGGAACTTTTCAGAAAGCGTTACATCTATAACGGCATTCTGGACTACCTGTTGGAGCAGCGCGAGAAGGGTGTCATCCGCAACCTGGGTTTCTCCTATCATGGCGAAATTGCCGTGTTTGACTATTTGCTGGCCAATCATGACAAATATAAATGGGACTTTGTGCAGATAGAGTTGAATTACCTGGACTGGAGACATGCCAAGGACTTCAGCGAGGAGAATACCAATGCCGAATACCTGTATGCCGAGCTCGACAAGCGCGGCATCCCCGCTGTAATCATGGAGCCGCTGCTGGGAGGACGGTTGGCATCGTTGCCCACTCCCCTTGCCCGCAAGATACTTGCCCGTGATCCTGAGCGCACCGTCGCCTCGTGGGCCTTCCGCTTTGCCGGATCTTTCCCGCGAGTGCTCACCGTGTTGAGCGGCATGACCTATATGGAGCATCTTAAGGAAAACTTGTGTACCTACTGCCCGCTTGAGGAACTTACCGAGGAGGAGAAAGACTTTCTCTATGGTATCGCCGATGAGATTGTGGGTTATAACACCATCCCGTGCAACGATTGTAAGTACTGTATGCCGTGCCCCTATGGAATTGACATCCCCGGTGTGCTCACCCACTACAACAAGTGCATCGCCGAGGGCAATCTCACTCGTGACCGCAAAGATCCCAACTATGCGCGTGCCCGCAAGGCATTCCTCATCGGCTATGACCGCAGCGTACCCAAGTTGCGCCAGGCCGATCACTGTATCGGTTGCGGACAATGTGTCGAACATTGTCCCCAACGCATCCAGATTCCACGCGAGATGGAGCGCATCAACAACTACGTTGAAGCCCTCAAACGCAACATCGACCGCGGCCTGGAGGCATAATAAAGTGCTATTTTGGCTGGCTTGACCTCGCTATTTTCTAAAAAATGATATAATTCAGCTCCGTGGGTTTAGACCATGGAGCTGAATTTGTGGCCTATGGTGCACATTATGGTTCAGGAACTTCAAATAGATGGAGATTTATTTGGATGAATTGAGTTTTTGATCTATTTTTGCGAAAAATCTGGAATATTATTTCGGGATTAGGAAGTTTTTTGACAGATTGTCCTTCATTATGCAGGACATGTCTGTAGAACAGTTATCAACATATTTAATTCATTTAATACATTATGAGTATGAATAAATTATTTTGTATTTTGACCATGCTGCTGGTATTCACTTTTTCGTCACAAGCAGCGAACAATCGCACCTTTAACCGAACCATGGCAGGTGACGTGAATGGTGATAATGAAGTGAACATCGCTGATATTAGTGCCCTGATTGATTTGCTTGTTGCTGGCGAGACTTGCCCCGCTGGTGATATCAACGGCGATGGTGACATCACTATTGCTGATGTCAATGCCCTTATTGACATGCTCCTCATTGGCTATGTTGACCCGCATGATACGGGCTATTGGCTCATCCTTTTAGATAAAAATGGCGAGCCCGTTTGGCATGAGTGCTATGTGGGTGAGTCTGGAGATTATACTGCTACTATCAGTTTGGAAGATAAAAGTATATACGGTACCTCTTTTGATTATGAAACTGGAGAACGCTTCACGACATCACTTTATGTGATGATTGATGGCATCTTGTACGGTGCAGAAAATGATAATCAGGAAATCATATTAGGTGCGCTGTATGACAATCCATTGATTTCCAATAATAAAGGCTATCTCATCCGTATTGGCTTTAACTATAATGTGGGTGTAACCTTTAAAGATGATGACTTATACTTATATTGTGCTCAGTGTGGATGGGCTTCCGATTAGGACTCGATAGCCGTTGTGATTGCTTGGCTTGACCTTGCCATTTTCTAAAAAATGATACCATTCAGTTCCGTGGGGCTGGGCCTCATGGAACTGATTTTTCATGGTCAAAGGACTGAAAAAGGGTACCAAATCGGCCCAAAAAAGGTCTGAAAACGGTGTTTTCCCCTAATTTTAATAAGGTGTAAAACAAAAACTTGAAAAAAATATGCCTCACTTTCAGAAAAAGCAGTATATTTGCGGGCTGAAAAAGACGTTTGAAGCGAAAATTAACAAAATTTAATTAAATAATTCACAATTCAAAAAATGCAAACTAAAGGTTTTATTAGAGTCCTTACTTATGCATTGATCTTGATTTGCCTTTTCTATCTGTCGTTCACGTTTGTGAGCAATCACTACCAGAACAAGGCAGAGCAGAAGGCTCTCGCTGCTGCCGGTATCAAGAGTGCCGACACCAGCAACGAGAAGTATAAGACAGCGCTCAATGAGTATCTGGACTCCCTCGCCAACGAGAAGGTGTACCTTGGTTATTACACCTTCCAGCAGGTTCGTGAGAAAGAGTTAGGCCTCGGCCTTGACTTGAAGGGTGGTATGAATGTGACACTGCAGATTTCGGTGCCCGACATCTTGCGCGCTCTTGCGAACAACAATCCCGACAAAAAGTTTAACCAGGCCATCGACAACGTGTCCAAGAACCAGACCGCTCAGGACGACTTCGTCGGCTCCTTCTGCAAGGAGTACAAGAAGTTGGCTCCCGAGGGCAACTTGGCTCAGATTTTCCGTGGTATCGACCGCATCAAGGAGAAACCCGATGTTTCCGACGCTGAGGTTCAGAACATCCTTAAGGATGAGGTGAACAGCATGGTGGACAACTCCTACAAGGTGCTGCGTAACCGTATCGACCGTTTTGGCGTGGTACAACCCAATATCCAGAAGCTGCAGAGCACGGGTCGTATCCTGCTTGAGCTCCCGGGCGTTAAAGAGCCTGAGCGCGTTCGCAAACTGTTGCAGGGTGCCGCTAACCTGGAGTTCTACACGACCTACACCTTGAGTGATGTGATTGGTGCATTGCGTCAGCTTAGTGATCAGGCTAAGGCCAACACCACTGTTGACGAGAATGCTGCCGAGACCACTGAGGCTACCGCCGAGGCTGAAAAGACTGCCGAGGCCGAGAAGGCCGAGAAGACTGCCGAGGCTGCTGAGGCCGAGAAAGCTACTGCTGAAACTGCCGCTAAGGAAGCTCCTGCCAAGAAAGATGGTGAGCTCACCCTCGCTCAGTTGACCGGCTTTGAGGCTTTGGCCGGAGCTGGTGCAGGTTCGCCCGTTATTGGTTATGTATCTGCTTCAGACACCGCTGCCGTTAATGCCATTATCAGCTCTCCGGTTGCCAAGACCATCCTGCCCGCCGACCTTAAGTTGGCTTGGACCGTTAAGCCCGAGAAGGGACAGAATGGCCACGAGGTATTCCAGCTCGTTGCCCTGCGCACTGTCAATGGTCAGCCTGTCTTGAACGGTGACGTTGTTACCCGCGCTACCAGCGAGTTTGACAACCTCCAGGGTCAGATCGTTTCGATGACCATGAACGATGAGGGTGCTCGTCAGTGGAGCCTCATCACCGGTCAGAACATTGGTAAGGCTATCGCTATCGTCCTCGACGATCAGGTTTACTCCTTCCCCAATGTAAACAGCCAGATCGATGGTGGTCGCTCGCAGATTAGCGGTCGCTTCACCGTTGAGGAGGCAAACGACCTTGCTAACGTGCTCGAGTCTGGTAAGATGGTAGCACGTGTCAATGTGGCCAGTGAGAGCGTGATTGGCCCGTCGCTGGGTAAGGAATCCATCCGCAAGGGTCTCATCTCGTTTATCGTGGCTCTGATTCTGCTGATGATCTTCATGGTTTGCACCTACGGTATCCACGCTGGTATGATTGCCAACCTGGGTCTGTTGATGAACCTGTTCTTCACCATCGGTATCCTTGCCTCGTTCCAGAGCGTGCTCACCCTGCCTGGTATCGCTGGTATCGTGCTGACGCTGGGTATGGCGGTGGACGCCAACGTGCTGATATTTGAGCGTTGTAAGGAGGAATTGCGTGCCGGTAAGGGTCTGAAGGCTGCTGTCAGCGATGGTTACAAGAATGCATTCTCGGCCATCTTCGACTCCAACTTGACCACTATCATCACCGGTATCATCCTGATTCTGCTCGGTTCTGGTCCCATCCGCGGTTTTGCCGTTACCTTGGTAATCGGTATTTGCTGCTCGTTCTTCACTGCAGTGTTCGCAACCCGTCTCGTGATGGAGCACTTCGTGAATAAGGGTACCTTCGACAAGATGACCTTCAACACCAGCCTGACCCGTCACTTGATGGAGAACGTAAGCTTCAACTTCATGGGCGCTGCCAAGAAGACTTCGGTCATCGTTCTGGCTCTCATCGCCATCATGGCTATCCTGTTTGCCGTTCGTGGTTTGAACCGTGGTATCGACTTCTCGGGTGGCCGTAACTTTGTAGTTCAATTTGACCATCCCGTTTCGACCCAGGCTCTGGAATCTCAGTTGGAGAACCAGTTTGCTGGTGCTAACACCTCGGTCATCACCATCGATAACGACACCAAGGTGCGCGTTTCGACCAACTACAAGATTGAGGACAATAGTGAGGGTGTTGACGACGAGATCATGGACAAGCTCTATGAGGGCTTGAAGAGTGACCTGGGCTCGATGAGCAAGGAAGACTTCAGCATGTCTAACGAGGATGTGGGCGTTGTATCGAGCGAGACCGTAGGTCCGAGCATCGCAAGCGACATGACCCGTCAGGCCGTTTGGGCTGTGCTCTTCTCACTGCTCGCCATGGCACTGTACATCCTGTTCCGCTTCCGCAATATTGCGTTCTCTATCGGCGCTCTGGCTGCTGTAGCATTCACCTCGTTCATCGTTATCGGTTTCTACAACCTGCATGGCCTGCTGCCCTTCTCCATGGAGATTGACCAGACCTTTATCGCCGCTATCCTGACCGTTATCGGTTATCAGGTGAACGATACCGTGGTTGTATTTGACCGTGTGCGTGAGTACCGCAAGCTCTATCCCAAGCAGGACCTCTACACCACCTTCAACAAGGCGTTGTGCAGCACCCTGTCACGTACCATGATGACCTCTATCACGACCTTGCTCGTGCTGTTTATCATGTTGTTCTTGGGTGGTGAGTCGATCCGCAGCTTCATCTTTGCGATGATCCTCGGTGTTATCATCGGTACCTGCTCCTCATTGTTCATCGCTTCGCCCGTGGCCTATTGGATCGCCCGTCGCAGCGACAAGAAGGAGGCAGCCCTGGCTACCGCCAGGAAGTAAAATCTAGAGCCGTCGGCTGGCATGCCGGTCATGCTGGCCGATGGGCTTTATGGATGCCCTTGTAGTTCAATGGATAGAATGGAGGTTTCCTAAACCTTAGATTTGGGTTCGATTC
>CAMYUW010000040.1 GCA_947302275.1 uncultured Prevotellaceae bacterium | reverse complement strand
ATCCCGTGCCCTACTACGGCGTGACGCGCGACAATATCGGCTACATCGACCTGACAACCTTCAACGAGAAGTCGGCACAGCAGGTGCGTGACGCCCTCATTGAGCTGAAGAAGGACCCCAGGGTAAAGAACATTGTGCTCGACCTGCGCAGCAACGGCGGCGGCATTGTCGAGGGTGCCATTCAGATTGTCGGTTTCTTTGTGCCTAAGGGTACTCAGGTGTTGCAGATGCGTGGACGCGAAAAGTCGAGTGAACGCACCTACAAGACCACCGTCGATCCTGTTGACACCGAGATACCGCTGGCCGTACTTATCGACGGCGGTTCGGCCAGTGCCAGCGAAATCACCGCGGGCGCCCTGCAGGACTTGGACCGTGCCGTCATCATCGGTACGCGCTCCTTTGGCAAGGGATTGGTGCAGTCCACCCGTTCTCTGCCTTATGACGGGATGCTCAAGGTCACCATTGCCAAGTACTATATCCCCAGTGGACGCCTCATTCAGGAAGTGGACTATGGCAACCGTAACGCCGATGGCACTTACAAGAAAACCACGGCCGACAGCACTGCGCATGTATTCTACACGGCCCACGGACGCGAGGTGCGTGAGGGTGGTGGCATCGACCCCGACCTCAAGGTGGAGCCGCGCGAGTTGAAGCGCATCGTCTATAACATCATGCGCGACCATTGGGACTTTGACTTTGCCACCAAGTATGTTGCCGAGCATGGGCAGGAAATTGCCAATCCCGCCGACTTCCAGGTGACCGACGAGATCTTCAACGAGTTCAAGGCATTTATTAATGCCGACAAGTTTGAGTATGACAAGGTGTGTGAGCAGCAGCTGGCCACCCTGCGCAAGACCGCAACCGCCGAGGGTTACATGAACGACTCCACTACCGCTGTGTTTGACCGTCTGGAGGCCTTGCTCAAGCATGACCTGGACCACGACTTGGACATCCATCGCCGCGACATCTCTTATCTGATTGGCCAGGAAATCATGGACCGCCTCTATTATCAGCGCGGCCAGGTTCAGAACAGTATCAAGGACGACGAGTACCTCGACAAAGCCAAGGAAATGTTCGACAAGCCCGGCGAATACGCCCGCATCCTCAACCTCAAGTCCAAACCCGCTAAGAAGACAACCACTTCCCAAAAGAAGAAAAAATAACGCCCGTTCCGCCTTCTTAAAAGGAAAACAATAAACACAATAAGTACAATTGGCATCCGCACCTTAAACTGGCGTTAGCAATTCGTTGGCATTTTCGCCCCTCCTGACAATTGAGAAGGATTTGTCCAATTTTTACGGGTTGTCAACCCGTAATACTGGACAATGCGGCTTTTAGTAGTTATTAAGTCGGTGTTTGACGGAAATTTGAGTAACTTTGCGGGCATGGAGATACGGGAGTTGTGCGACATATTTAACCGCAAGGGACGGATGACGGCGTTATCCAAGTTGTTGAATGACGACGGTGGGCGTGCCGTGATCGACGGGCTGGCAGGGTCCAGTGCGGCGATGCTGTTCGCGCGGTTGCCACAGCGGGCTTGCCCTTATCTGATTGTTGTCAATGATCTGGATGAGGCAGGCTACATGTACAACGACCTGTGCCAGCTGGCGAGCGACAAGCAGGTGCTGATTTTCCCGTCGGGATATAAACGTGACATCAAGTATGGCCAAATTGATGCGCCAAACGAGATTTTGCGTACCGAGGTGCTTAACCGCTGGTATGACGACACCGAAGTGCGTTGGGTGGTGACCTACCCCGAGGCGTTGGCCGAGCGGGTGCGCCGCCGCGAGGATGTGGAGGCCAGTACTGTACAACTGAAGGCTGGTGGCACTGCCGACCTGAGCGAGGTGGCGGCACGGTTGCGCGAGTTGGGCTTCACGGCCACCGACTACGTCTATGAGCCTGGCCAGTACAGCGTGCGCGGTTCCATCCTTGACGTGTTTTCCTACAGCAACGAGTTACCCTACCGCATCGACTTCTGGGGCGACGACATCGATTCGATACGCACATTTAATGTCGAAACGCAATTGAGCGAGGAGCGCTTGGATCAGGTGAGCATCCTCAATAATAATCCATCGGGCAGTGGCCGGGGAGACAATGTGTCGCTGCTGGACTATGTGGGTGACGACACTATTGTGCTGTGCCGCAGCGAGCACTGGCTCACGACCCGCATCGGCGAGATCGCCCGTGAAGGTATGTCGGTCAGCGCCCTCATTGCCGAGGAAGGTGATACCCAGGCGACTAACAAAGTGGTGGATGCCGACCTGTTTGTCCAACGCCTGCACCAGTTGAGACGCATCGTCTTTGTCAATGGCGAGGGATCTCCCGAGCGTGGTGTGAAGCGCCTGTCGCTGCACTGCAAACCCCAGGGGATTTACCATAAGAATTTCGACCTCATCGGGCAATCGTTCACCGATTTCCTCTCCAAGGGCTATCGTCTAGTCATCTTGAGTGACAGCGCTAAGCAGATTGAGCGTTTGCACAATATCTTTGAGGATCGTGGCGACAATATCCGATTTGAGCCTGTGCTCAAGACCTTGCATGAGGGCTTTGTGGATGAAGACCTGAAACTGTGCGTCTTTACCGACCATCAGATTTTTGACCGATTCCACAAGTACAATCTCAAGAGTGACCGCGCCCGCTCGGGTAAGTTAGCCCTGTCGCTCAAAGAGTTGAATCAGATTGAAAAAGGTGACTACATCGTGCATGAGGACTTGGGCGTAGGCAAGTTCGGCGGACTTATCCGCACCTCGATGAACGGCTCGCCGCAGGAGATGATCAAGCTTACTTACCTCAATGGTGATGAGGCCTACGTGTCGATCCACTCGTTGCACAAACTCTCCAAGTACCGCAGCAAGGAAGGCGATGCACCGCGGCTGAACCGCTTGGGCAGCAATGCCTGGGCCAAAATCAAGTCCCGCACCAAGAGCCGCTTGAAGGACATTGCCCGCGAACTCATCCGCCTGTATGCCGCCCGTCGCGAGCAACAAGGTTTCGCCTACACGCCAGACGGCTACATGCAGCAGGAGTTGGAAGCCTCGTTTATCTATGAGGATACACCCGACCAGTTGACAGCTACCCAGGCGGTCAAGACCGATATGGAGAGCACGAAGCCGATGGACCGCCTCATCTGTGGTGACGTGGGATTTGGCAAGACTGAAATCGCTGTGCGTGCCGCCTTCAAGGCTGCTACCGACGGCAAACAGACGGCCGTGTTGGTGCCAACGACCGTGTTGGCTTTCCAGCATTACCGTACCTTCAGCGAACGTTTGCGTGACTTTCCCGTGCGCGTCGATTACTTGAGCCGTGCCCGCAAGCCTAAGGACGTCAAGCAACTGCTTGTCGATCTCAAAGAGGGCAAGATTGATATCCTCATCGGCACCCATAAGCTCATCGGCAAGACCGTGCAGTTCCATGACCTGGGCCTGCTGGTCGTGGATGAGGAGCAGAAATTTGGTGTAGCCGTCAAGGACAAACTCAAGCAGCTGAAGCTCAATGTCGATACTCTGACGATGAGTGCCACGCCCATCCCGCGCACCTTGCAGTTCTCGCTGATGGGTGCCCGCGACTTGAGTACATTGACCACACCTCCTGCCAATCGCTATCCCATCCTCACCACCGTGGGCACGCTCAACGATGACATTGTGGCCGAGGCCATCAATTTTGAGTTGTCGCGCAACGGACAGGTATTCTTTGTGAACCACCGTATCGAGCAGTTGGAGCAGTTGGAGAACATGATTCACCGTGTAGTGCCCGATGCCCGCGTGGCTGTGGGCCACGGCCAGATGCCGCCCGAACGACTGGAGCAGATAATTATTGACTTCGGCAACCACGACTACGACGTGCTGCTATCGACGACCATCATCGAGAACGGCATCGATATGCCCAACGTCAACACTATCATCATCAACAATGCCGACCGCTATGGCCTGAGTGACCTGCACCAGTTGCGTGGCCGTGTGGGGCGCAGCAGCCGCAAAGCCTTCTGCTACCTGCTCGTGCCGCCTGGCAAGCCGTTGGCGACCGATGCGCGCCGCCGTTTACAGGCCATCGAGAGTTTCAGCGACCTGGGTTCAGGCATCCAGATTGCCATGCAGGACTTGGACATCCGCGGAGCGGGCAATCTGTTGGGTGCCGAGCAGAGCGGTTTCATCGCCGATTTGGGCTATGAGACCTACCAGCGTGTGCTCAAGGAAGCCGTTACCGAGTTGCGCACTGAAGAGTTCTCAGATACATTTACTGCCAACGGCAGTGATGACAGTGATGCAGACAACGGAACCGATTTCGTCAGCGATTGCGTGGTGGATACCGACTTGGAACTGATGTTCCCTGCCAGCTATGTGCCGCAGGAGAACGAGCGCATTACCCTCTATCGCGAGCTCGACAACATGGAGACCGACGATCAGGTGGAAGCCTTTGAGGCACGTATGGTGGACCGCTTCGGCAAAATCCCCGAAATGGCTGCCGAACTTATCCGTATCGTGCCGTTGCGGCGCACCGCCCGTCGTTTGGGTATCGACAAACTGGTTATCCGCCAGCACAGTATGCACCTGTTCCTGGTGGGCGAGGAGAATAAGGCTTATTACCAGTCACCGGCCTTCGGGCGCATCCTGAATTACGTGCAGAAGAATCCCGAACGTTGCAGCTTGCGTCAGAAAAACAACCGACGCAGCATCATCGTGGCGGGCATACCGAGCGTGAGCGCGGCCTTGACCGTGCTGCGCACCATGACCCACATGGACAGCTTATAAATTTCCGGAAAAACCTTTAATGGTTCAGCGTGCGTGCGAAGTGTACCATCTTGATGGCGGCTTCGGCAGCCTCGGTACCCTTGTTGCACAGGGCGCCACCAGCGCGGTCTAGAGCCTGCTGGAGGTCATCGGTGGTAAGAACGCAGAAAATGATGGGGATGTCCTGGGTGGCATTCAGGTAGGCGCATCCCTGTGTGGCGTTGTCACAGACGTAGTCAAAGTGTGGTGTGCCGCCACGAATGACACAACCGATCATGATAATGGCATCGTAGCGTCCGCTGCGAGCCATCTGTGCAGCACCGTAGGTCAATTCGACAGTGCCGGGTACATGGGCTACAGTGATATCCTCATAACCCTCACGGGCAAACAAGTCCAGGGCGCCTTGTAACAGAGCACCGGTTATCTGGTCATTCCACTCGGCGCAGACAATGCCCACAGTGAGGCCATCGACGCGGGGCAGGGTGTGGAGAGCGTCGCTTTGTTGTTGAAGTTGAGTTGACATGATGGGGTTACTTTAATTCGTTAGGGAATCGGGCGTTGGTGGTGATGAAGTCCACACCCATGGCTTTGACGCGCTCAAAGTCCTCGACGCGGTCCACTGTCCAGACGTTGACCTTGAGCCCTGCAGCGTGCATGGCATCAACAGCCTCCTTGGTGACGATGGTGTGGACAACGTCCAAATCCATCTTGTACTGCTTGCACCATTCTACCCACTCCATGATGGTGCCGTCTTCGTCACCCGCCAGCACTTGAACAGTGATGTCGGGATAGTGACGGTGGATGAAGTCCACGACACCAGGCATGAACGAGATGATGACCACCTTGTCGGAGAGCCCCTTCTGGTCAATGAGGTTGATCAGGGCGGGGATGCCGTCATAGATGGGCTCGTCTTCGGCACCAGTGTTGCTATGGATGGTCGTGCACACCTTGACCTCAACGACGGGCACAACATTGTACTCCTTGCAGATGTCCAGAAACTCGCCCAGGGTGCAAGGGTTGCCGGCATAGGTGATGCCGTGGCGCTTGCTGGTGAGACGGGTCGAGAGTACGGCCTCGGTAGTCATGTCGGCAATCTTGGTTTCGGGGCCACCCAGACGCTTGTAGTTGTCGTCGTGGCTGACCACGAAGGTGCCGTCGCCCGTGACGCGGATGTCGCATTCCAGACCCCAAGCGCCGGCATTGGCGCCGTTGATGAAGGCGGCGCGAGTGTTCTCGACGCCCCATTGCGAGCCGCGGTGGCCGACGATGAGTTGAGCCTGCATGCTTAGGGTGCCCACGATGATAAGGGCGGCAGTGAAGATGCTTTTGAGCAGTGTCATGATGTTCACGTTTTTATTCTTGTTATTGAGTAGGTCTTCTATTTCGTGCACCTCGGCGGCGGCATCCAATCGCTGGGCCAGCGGTAACAGTGAGCGCAGTAACTGCTCGGCGGCGGCACGGCGATTGATGAGTCGCATGAGGGCCTTGGCTAGACCGATCGAGAGGCGCAGGTCGCGGTGTCCCATTTTATCGCCGAGTTTCTTCTGATACCGTAGGGCCTTGGTGTAATACTTGACGGCATTGCGGCCGTTGCCCATTTCGAGCATGATGTCCCCTTCTTTGCCGAGGGTGTCCACAAGGTTGTACATGGCCGTGCGGGTGGCGTTGGCATCACCAGTGTTGAGCTCGCTCATATAAAGTTCGCTCGCACTCTGGTAATGAGCCAGGACGTTCATCTGCTTGGTCTTGGACTTGATGACCTCGGTCGAAGCCTCGACAGCCATGAGCAACATGGCCGAAAATCGGGCATCGTTGCGCTTGGCAAGCCGTTCGAGCAGTTGTTGCGCTTTGGTCAACTCCTTGGCAGCGCGGCTGTTGTCACCCATGTCATGGTGGGCAAGGGCGAGATAGTAGAGCAGTGCTACGACGATGGCATTGAAATCCTCAGTCTTCTTGCCTTGGTGGTCAGAGAGGACAAGAAGGGCATTCTCGGCAGCGCCAAGCGACAAGGAGGGGTTGCCGCCGTCGATGAGTAGAGCCATGCGTGCCAGCCACAGCCAAGCTGCATAGGGCTCTGGCAAGTGCTGCATGCGTTCATCATCATAGATGAATTCCTCGATGTGCTGTTCGGCTTCCAAGTCCCGCTTGTTGGCAATGAGGTAATCGATAAAGCAGAGCTGCATCTCGGTGACAAGATTGTCTTCCAGCCCCTTGCTGGAAGGCATGGCACCTGATGCGTCCATCTGTGCTCGGGCGATGGTCATGTCGTTCTTGGGACGAGGCAGGGCAACGGTAACGGGGAGGAAGTTCATTCTTTCGGGTCCTTGGTCTATAGTTGGGCTGAACGCTGACAGAGAGGGGGTTAATACTTGGTGCCCTTGGCAATGCTGCCCAAGTAACCGCCGTGATGGCGAAGGGCATAATCCTGCTTGGTGAACCCAGTGGCACGCATCGTGTTGACCACGAGCACGTCGCCTATGACAGTCATTACTGTGGTCGAGGTCGTGGGGGTAAGTCCCAGCGGACATACCTCCTTGGCATTACCAGTCCACAGGCATATGTCGGCCAGGTGGGCCAGCTCGCTGTCCTTGTTGCCAGTGATGACCACAATCTTGAGCTGCGGATACAGGTTGTGTGCTAGTGAGACGAGGGCGCATATTTCATTAGTGCGGCCCGAGTTGGAGAGTAACAGCAGCACGTCGTGGGGCTGCACCACGCCCAGGTCGCCATGTTGGGCTTCACTGGGGTGTAGAAAAATGGCGGGGATGCCTGTCGAGGAAAATGTGGTGGCAATATTATCGGCAATCTGGCCACACTTACCCATGCCCGAGGTAACGAGTTTGCCGCCTTCGTGCTTGACTTGCTCGACAATCAGGTTGACGGCCTCTTCATAGGCGTCAGTAATGGGTATGTTGAGGACGGCCTTGCTTTCGGCCTCCAAGATTTCGCGCATTGATTGTTTAACGTCCATAAATAAACGGTATGAGATGGTTTTGACCTGCAAAGGTACTAAATAGTTTCTGGTTTTTCCTTCCTAACTTTTAGTTTTTTTCGGCTGTCTTTGAAGGTTTTCGTGTGATGCATGCGTCTAAGTGAAAAAAAGTGTTATTTTTGTGCTTGAAAATCAAAATCGACAATGGATAAGAAACAACTCAAATCCACCTATAGCCGTTACAAACAGTGGCAAACTCAGCCATTCAAATACCAACGGCCCACCGATGAGGTGCATCATTGCAACAACTGCGGCCAAGATTTTACGGGCAGTTTCTGCCCCGTATGTTCCCAAAAGGCGAGCATCGGTCGCATTGGGTGGCGCAGCGTTCACCAGGGTATCATGGACATCTGGGGTCTGGGCACCCGCTCACTGATTTATTCCATTTGGCAACTGTTGTTGCGTCCCGGCCACATCATCGGTGACTACATTGACGGCAAGCGCCAGGTGAGTTTTGCTCCCGTGAAGATGCTGTTTATTGTCGCAGTGATTTATTCGATGGTTTATTATTGGTTCTTCCCGACTATTTTGAACATCCGATTAGAACCCGAAATCACTGTAGAGCAACAGATCTTACTGGGTAACGTGTCCACATGGATAGATACTTATTACAGCTGGTTCGCGTTGATTATGGCGTTGCTTTCGGTTTTGCCCACATGGATTATGTTCCATTACTCGCCACGTCACACTGCACACTCTCTGCCCGAGGGGTTCTTTATCCAGGTTTTCCTCGCAGTGCTGATGATTGTATTCAGTTTTCTTCTTATTCCTCTTGAGGTGATAGACGTCCTGTTATATACCTGTGTCGTTTATTGCATATTCGGGGTTTATTACATTATAGTTTATCATTATCTGTTTGGATATGGAATTTGGGGCACCTTATGGCGTAGCGGATTCGTTATGCTGACTATTCTGCTTCTGGTGGTAGGTGGGATGTTTTTTGCAGCATATTTCGATCAAGGCATGATACCTAATCTAGATGGCCAAATGACGAAAGAGGATATTAGTTTAATGAGAATATCATGGTCTGGGGCGTTATTGTTAGTGGCTTGTATAGTGATATCGGTCGGCTTTGTGATTAATTATATCGTCACGGGGAAGGACAGGAAGCAGGCGGTGAAAATCAGTAAAGAAAAATAATCGTCAAAGCTTAGTTTGAAAATTGATATTTTTTTGAAGAAAATATTTGATTTGTGATCATCTTTGCACGTGATAGTTATTAGTATTCATTAACCAAATAATCATTTACACTTATGAAGAAATTTACTTTATTGTTGGCATTGATGGCTATTGCCTCCACTGCATTTGCCGATGTGATTACCGAGCAGCCTGAGGGTACGTTCAAGAACTACAACCGCGAGGGATGTTGCGTAATCAATGACTATGAGGATGGATTCTATGTGGCCTACCAGGAAGGCAAAGTAGGTATCGTGTTTGCCGAGGATGGAAAAGTTTACATGAAGAACCCGATAATGGCTATGTCCTATGACACTTGGGTAGAGGGAACGCTGAGCGAGGATGGCACGACCATCAGCATCCCCATGGGCCAAACGCTGTTTCACAGCGAGTACTATGATGTTGACGTAATCCTGTCGTGGGGTAGTACCAGCGAGGGCGTCATTAACTGGGATACATGGGAAGTCGAGGTGAATTACACACCCGATCCGACCGTGGAGGCTGCTGTGTTCACCATCGATGGTGAGACCATCACTTTGCAGGGTACCCAGGGTACATATCCGCTCACGGGCGAGGATTTGGCAGAGTTTGCCGCCACTGGCTTGAGCGCCATCTGGGCCGATAACCACGCATGGGTTCAGACCATCGAGTGGGGTACCGTGCTCACCGAGATTCCTGGTCCCAAACCCGCAATTCCCGCCAATCCCGAGATCATAAGCTGGCGTGACAGCGGCAATGAGACTGGCTACAGTCGCTTAGAGTTCAACATTAACCCCACCGATGTTGAGGGCAACCCGCTGGATATTGAGCAGGGCGCTTTGACTTACAGTATCTTCACCGACGAGGATCAGATTTTCACCTTTGACGCAGTGGATTACTATTGGGACTTCGATGGCGAGGAAGTGACTGAAGTGCCTTATGGCCAGTATAGCTACAATTTCTCGCCTCAGAGCGTGTTCTTCTATCGTACCAATGCCGAGGGTTATGACCGCTTCTTCAACTGGCGTATCGGTATGCAGGTTTACTACACTGTGAATGGTGTGAGGAACGCATCCGACATCGTTTATCTTGAGGTGTTCCCCAAACCCCATACTGGAGTAAATGAGGCTAACATGGGCAAGACAGTTACAGGTGTTCGCTACTACAACCTGGCCGGTCAAGAGGTGGCTCAGCCCAACGGCATAACCATTCAGGTAACCACCTATACCGATGGTACAACCAGCACTGCCAAGGTAGTGAAGTAAGTATCATCGCAGGATTCTCAATACAAATACAGGCGACCTCAATGGGGCCGCCTGTACTTGTATATTGGAAGGGGGATTCATGTCTATTCGTGGCCTTCAAAGGCTACGATGGCATCACGCCACACCTGCGGAAGCGGTGAGGGCTGATTGGTCTCGGGATCGAGATTGACCATGACTGTGGCGCAAGTGGCTTTCAGCTCGCGGGTGTCGCGGTTAACCATGTGCTGCAATAGCGTGAGGCTCTTGTTGCCCAGGTGTGCGCACTGGGTGAGTACCTCTACGGGCTCTTGAAAAACCGTGGGCACCAGGAAGGAGCAATTCACGTTGGCAATGACGATGGAGGGGCGGCACCAGTTGATGTCGGCGTTTACTTCAAGACCTGCGAAGTACTCGGTTTTGGCGAGGTCAAAGAATTGGAAATACACCGAATTGTTGACGTGGCCCAGGGCGTCAATGTCGTTGAAGCGCAACTGAACGGTGGTGCTGCGCTTGAAAGGGTATTTGGCTTCGATTGCGTGGTTCATTTTTTTAGTATCTAGTCAGGTCGTTGTTTTTTTATTTAAAGATGATTTCACGGATGATGTCGCGGCCGATGGCCTCGTTGATGAGTTTGATAATACGGTCGCGATTGAGCATGAGTTCGTTGGCCAGCGAGGCCGAGGAGAGATGCACCGTCATGACGCCGTCTTTGACAAAGCGCTTGATGGTGTAGCGGTTGATGCCGTCACCCACGATTTGAGGCCACAGGGCACATGCACGGTGCTCGTCGAGGGCTACGTCAAGGTTTTCCTTGCGCAGCAGGTCGTTGATAATCTGGCCGATGTTCTTGGCTTCGGTGCGTTTCATGACAGTTCCCCTCCTTTTAATACTGTTACGGCGCCGTTCTCGACGTGCATCAGGCAGTGTCCGCCGCCGTGGCGTGCTACGATTTCGTCGAGATGGGTGCGGTTGGTGTCGGTAATGAAAATCTGGCCGAAGCGGTCACTGGAAACCACATCGACAATGCGCTCAACGCGGCTGGCGTCCAGCTTATCAAAGATGTCGTCGAGCAGCAGGATGGGCACCGTGGGGTTGTTGGCTTTGAGGAAATCAAACTGTGCGAAGCGCAAGGCGATGGTATAGGTCTTGCACTGTCCTTGACTGCCCGTGCGCCGCATGGGATAGCCGTCGAGCATCAGCTCGATGTCGTCGCGGTGGATGCCGCGCGTGGTGTGTCCGATGATGAGGTCACGTTCCCGGGTAGCGGCGAGGTGTTCCAGCATGGAGCCGTCGTTGAGATGGCTCTTGTAATGCAGGCTCACGGTCTCACCATCGCCTGCCACAGCGTTATAGTAGTGCATGAAGATGGGTAGGAACTGCTCCACCCACTGCTGGCGGCGCTCATGCACCAGTGTGGCTTGCTGGGCCATGACCTGTTCCACGGTCTCATAGAGCAGTGGGTCGCGCATCTCTTTCTTGATCATGGCGTTGCGCTGTTCTACGGCCTTGTTGTAGCGGATTAGCGCATCCAGGTATTCGCTGTCGTTTTGCGAGATAATCAGGTCCATGAAGCGGCGGCGTTCCTCACCGCTGCCGCGCACCAGGTCCCAGTCCATGGGTGACACCATCACTACTGGTAGCAGGCCGATGTGCTGGCTCAGTCGCTGATACTCCTTGCCGTCGCGGCGCACGACCTTGCGCTTGCCCTGTTGCAGGGCTATGCTGATGTCGAGCGGCGTGTCCAGGCGGGTATAGTTGCCCTGAAGCATCATGTAAGGCTCACCATGGCGGATGACAGCGCTGTTGTCGCCCGTGGATGCGAAACTGCGGCACATGCTCAGGTAATAGATGGCGTCGAGCACATTGGTCTTGCCCTGTCCGTTGTTGCCGATAAGGCAATTCAACTTGGGCGAGAAGTCCAGCCGGGCCTCACCGATGTTCTTGTAATTGACTATGGTGGCAGTATTCAGTGTCATGATGCAAAAGTACTGCTTTTCCCCGATTTGCACTCTTGAATTGAGAATAAAATGACTACCTTTGTACCATGATGGAATTATTGAAATTGGATTTTGTGAGACCTGTCGAGGGCGTAGAGGCGTTCTCGACGATGCGTGGTGAAGTGGATAAACGCAACTCCTATTCGGGGATGAACCTGTGTGACTATGTGGGTGATGATGCCCTGCGGGTGCTGGATGCGCGCATCACGCTGGCGATGCAACTGGGCGTTGACCTGGATGATCTCATCATGCCGCGTCAGACCCACTCGTGCCGTGTGGCGGTCATTGATGAGGACTTCCGCTTGATGGACATTGACAGGCAGGAGTCGGCGCTTGAGGGTGTAGATGCTCTTGTAACGGCGCTCAAGGGGGTTGTCATCGGGGTGAATACCGCCGACTGTGTGCCCATTGCCTTAGTAGATGATCAAGCGAGTGTCATCGCTGTCGCCCATGCCGGATGGAGGGGCACCGTGGGCCGTATCGCCAAGGCTGTAGTCGAAGTGATGTGCCGACAGGGTGCTCATGCCGAACGCATTCAAGCCGTGATGGGTCCCAGCATCTGTCAAGACTGTTTTGAGGTAGGTGACGAAGTGGTGGAAGCTTTCAAGCAGGCACGTTTTAATCTTGATGACATCGTGATGCGCAATTCCGAGACTGGCAAGGCGCACATCGACCTGCGTGCAGCAAATCGTGCCCTCCTCATCGATGCAGGCGTTCCATCAAGTCAAATCGTCCTGTCGCACCACTGTTCCCGCTGCGAACATGACCGTTTCTTCTCGGCCCGCCGCTTGGGAATCAACAGCGGCCGCACCTTCACCGGTATATATAGAAAGGATTCTTGATCTCAGAAAAATTGATTTCAATTGTAGCGCTATACGTTGATTGCTTTTGACAAATTTTTCTCAATCAACACCTTCTTGAAAGAACCCAATATGCCAAATTTTAATTTCTTCTTTAATGAGATAATCTAATGTTTGTAAATTTTAATTTGTTATGTAATAATCTATGGTGTAGCCAACTTAGGATTATTACAGGTATCACATAAATCACTGTCATGAATAATGGATAGTTGCTTGTACAGAAAAGATTGAAGTAAAGCATTCTGATGAGAGGATGGATAACAAATATACTAGGAGAGATGATTCCAAGGAATTGAGACCATTTGGCAGTGTACAGATTGGAAAAGCTGACTAAAAAGATAATTGTGAATACCTCAACAAATGGCGCAATAGCTTTTGTTGTCAAGCAAGCGCATAGTATCAAAAAAGAACATGGGCAGATCAAATAATTCAAACGTTTGGGTATTAGTATATTTGTTCTTGCCGCAAGAATCCCCAATATGAACGGAACACCCCATCCTATGAAATTATGCCTTACCCATTTCATCATGTCATCATTAACGAAATAAATGATAAAATAGTGAATTAATAAAAACGATAAGCACAAAACAAACAACCACTTGTTACTTAATTTTCTTATCAATAAGAAGAAAAGATATAGCTGCAGGATGGCACCAAAAAACCAATATACCCCTGGATGGAGGTAGAAATCATTTTCGCCATAATTTAAAAAGTTAATGGTAAATGATAATTGGGCAAATGCAGATTTAATATTATGTGATTCCCATCCTTCCTTAAAAACGTAATACGTGAGAAGGAAATACAGGATATAAACAGGAATTAGTAGTTTCCATAATTTAAACAAGTGTGTTTTTATATATCTGCCATAATCAATTTTATTTGTTTTATTTCCGTATTTTTTAGTTAAGCCATAACCACTTAAAAAGAAGAAGACTTGGACTCCAATCCATCCAGCATAGGAAATAATATACCAAAATGCGTCTTGGGTGAAAACGTTAGCTAGAAAAATGTTACAATTCTCTTCAGAGAAAAGCATCTCATTACATCCTATGCCCAGCATAAGGCCCACAAGATTGTGAATCATTATTAATAGGATGGCAAATCCTTTAATATTATGGCTCTGATCTTGACTAACATCCATATTAATACTATACAAATTAATTAATTATTGATTTACTCTGAATATTTTCTCCGTTTATTTCTTTGACACCAATTAGATCCATGATGAAGTATGGTAGGTCATCACTGTTCCATGATTTGGGATTGTCTTGGCGATATTTGATACGCTCCATCGTATCAGGGTGCCGCTCTTGAAATAATGAAGATGTAAAGACTATCATCGGTATCTCCACACCAAGTGCAAAGCTCTCTGAATCTTTGTCTTCTGTTTTACCATGTACATAATGATCTGGCATATTTGGATCGCGGTACATGACTTGACCGTGATCTGGAAGATAAATGATTACGGCCTCTTTATCTTTATACAAGTTGATAATTTGGCTTACAACGTAGTCATTGTATAAAATAGAATTGTCGTATGCCGCTAGAGTATTACGATGATGTTGTGGGTGGTCTGGGTAATCGTTTTCTGTGAATTTGCTGAATTCTTTTGGATAACGCTTCCTATAGTCGAAATGTGACCCCATCATGTGATATATAATGAAATGATGTTGCTCTGGAATAATATGCGAGGCATATACATAGGACGAGTCAACAAGAACCATATCAAATTTTTTATCAGTTACAATTACACTACTTTCAGCTCCTTCATTTTGTAAAAAAGAGTACATATCACATGATTCAGCAAATGCCCTTGAAGGACTATTACTTTTACTGCCGCGGCCTTGATTGCTATACCAACAACAGTTATAACCACTGATCTGCATTAATTCGATAATGGAGGTGAATTCATACCATTTTTTGTCTTTCTCACCTTCATTGTGTTTAGCGTAAGTGCTCATCATGAATTTTATTGATGGAGTTGTCATGGATGCAGGAGAATTCACACTATCAAAAGTGAAAAGCAGAAAACGGTTTTTGTATTCTTTGAGTTGGGGGTTGGTTTCCTTTTCGTATCCATACAAAGAACTATGGCATCTAGTGAAGGACTCGCCGATGATGAGGATGATATTATTTGGAATTATATTATGCTCTTTAAATGTAAGTCGTGGATGGGTGTAGTACGACTCAAGATCTCTAGGAGCTTCATATTCAGGTAATTCGGAAATGCGTTTGATTGGACCTTCTTGCCACACAGGCCAACTATAGACATTTTCTATTACACAGAGACACATTATACACAACGCTACTTTAGAAAGATGTTTCCCTAAATTTAGATTGTGCCGATGTGATAAAACCCAAAGAATAAGAAATATGAGATATATGCTTAATACGGTGAAAATCATCCAATTAGGTATTAATGTGGTGGCAAATTCTTTAGATTCGTGGAGATCAGTATTTAAAATAAGCATAGCAAAATCAGAATCAAATAGATAGCCTAGCTCAAAAATACAATAGATATTACATGCAAAATCCAATGCGGAAATTACAAGAATAACGATTTGAACAATTTTTCTAATAAGTTTTGGCTGAATTAATCCAATAATTAAAGCTACTAAATAAGATAATACGAAACAGTGATTAAGAACTAGGATTGCGTTGAAATATCGTCTAAGAGAAAAAAATTGAAGTAAAGCGCAAGAGCTTGTAGCTAGGACAAAAAAAGATATTAAGAACAGAAAATGCTCTCTGAAAGGTTTCAGCAAAAGGTCGATAAGTTTCTTTGTTATTGCAGCCATTTATATTGAAAAAATACGTGCCCCTATATTTTTTCTAAAGGGGCACTTTTGTTGATTAAAACTTGATAATCATTACAGGGTGGCGTCGCTTTCCTGGAAGGTGGTGGCGCGGCGCACGTCGCCGGTCTGGTAGCCCAGTTTGAACCATTTCATGCGCTGGGCGCTGGTGCCGTGGGTAAAGCTCTCGGGCTGTGCATAACCCTGAGAGCGCTTCTGCAGGTAGTCGTCACCGATCTTTTGTGCGCAGTCGATGGCTTCCATCAGGTCCTGGTCACTGATAGAACCAAACATCCTGTTTTCGTAGTGTGCCCATACACCGGCATAGAAGTCTGCCATCAACTCCAGGCGCACGCTATACTTGTTGGCTGTGGTCTGGTTGGTGGCCTGCATACGCTGATGGGCCTTGTCCAGAGTTCCCATCAAGTACTCGATGTGGTGTCCCACCTCGTGGGCAATCACGTAGGCTTTGGCAAGGCTGGAATTGTCACCTTTGACGCCCAGTTGTCTATCCATGGTCTGGAAGAATGAGAGGTCAAGGTAAACCTTCTGGTCACCTGAGCAGTAGAAAGGTCCAACTGCAGCATTTCCCTGACCGCAAGCTGTGCTGGTTGTACCCGTATAGAGCACCAATGTGGGTGCGGGATATTCCCCGATGCCATACTGCCTGAAGATTTCGGACCAAACGTCCTCGGTGCTGGCAATCACCTGCTTGGAGAATGTAGCCAGTTCCTGTTCTTCCTCGCTGAATTCGCCCTGCTGGATAGTCTCGTTCTGGAGTCCCATCCCACCAGCCTGTTGTAATACATCGCCGATGTTTCCACCCATAAGCAGGGTGATTAATCCAGCGATAATCAGTCCGCCGATGCCACCCAGTCCAATTTTGGTACCGGTGCCCATGCCGCGGCGATCCTCGACATTCTCGCTTTCGCGTCTTCCTTCAAGTCTCATAATGTAAATGATATTTTAAGTGTTAATATTTGTCGGATAAAGTGCAAATTTAATGCTTTTTTCAATATCCCATCAATTTTTAGGAGTTTTTTCTTCGGTTTTAGAGGCAATTTGCAATCGTTTTCAGGTGGTAAGTAAAAAAACTTGTTGAAAGAGTGGGCATAATTGCGCGTAAAATTGTACTTTCGCAACATAGTACTAATCACCCAATAATGAACTGAGCGATTATGAGAAAGAAAAAAACCAATCTTGCGATAATCAACGATGACCCGTGGTTGGAGCCTTACAGTGATGCAATCAATGGCCGTCACCAGGACGCCATGAACAAGTTGGCCGAACTGACAGGCGATACGGGTAACCTAGTGGAGTTTGCCAATGCCTATAATTATTATGGCCTGCACCGCACCAAGGGCGGCTGGGTCTTCCGTGAATGGGCTCCCAATGCCACTGAGATTTATCTCATCGGTCAGTTTAATGACTGGCGTGAGTGTGCCCCTTACCGGCTCAAGCGGCTGGATAACGGCAACTGGGAAATCGTCTTGCCCGAGTGTGCCATGCGTCATGGAGACCTCTACAAGTTGCGCATCCATTGGCCCGGCGGTGAAGGGGAGCGCATTCCGGCTTACGCCACGCGCGTCGTGCAGGACGAGAAGACCTACATCTTCTCGGCTCAGGTGTGGGATCCCGCTGAACCTTACCAGTTCAAGGTGAAGAAATTCAAACCCAACACCAGCCCGCTGCTCATCTATGAGTGCCATATCGGCATGGCTCAGAACCGCGAGGGCGTGGGCTCCTATGAGGAATTTCGTGTGAATATTTTGCCACGCATTGTTGCTGACGGGTATAACGCCATCCAGATCATGGCTATTCAGGAGCACCCCTATTACGGCTCGTTCGGCTACCACGTGTCGAGTTTTTATGCAGCTTCATCACGTTTCGGCACTCCCGAGGAGTTGAAGCATCTGATTGATGATGCCCATGCAGCGGGTCTTGCTGTCATTATGGATATCGTACACTCCCATGCGGTGAAGAACGAGGTCGAGGGTTTGGGCTGCTTTGACGGCACGGGTGATCTGTATTTCTACGGAGACGATAAGCGCGAGCATCCCGCTTGGGATTCACTTTGCTTTGACTACGGCAAGAATGCTGTGCTGAATTTCCTGCTCTCAAACTGCAAGTTCTGGCTGGAAGAGTACAAGTTTGACGGTTTCCGCTTTGACGGCGTGACCTCGATGCTCTATTATAGCCATGGCTTGGGACAGGCTTTCGGCAGCTATGATGACTATTACAACGGCGGTGAGGATACCAATGCCATCACCTACTTGACACTTGCCAATATCCTCATCCACGAAATCAACCCCAATGCCATCACCATCGCTGAGGAGATGAGCGGCATGCCAGGTTTGGCCCGCAGTTTCAAGGATGGCGGCATCGGTTTTGACTACCGCATGGCGATGGGTATCCCCGACTATTGGATCAAGACCATCAAGGAGCGCAAGGACGAGGACTGGCACCCCACCAGCATTATTTGGGAATTGACCAACCGTCGTGCCGACGAGAAAACTGTCTCCTATGCCGAGAGCCATGACCAAGCACTCGTGGGTGACAAGACCATCATCTTCCGCCTGATAGACAAGGAGATGTACTGGCACATGATGACAGATGACCACGATGGCACCGTGGATCGCGGTATGGCGTTACACAAGATGATACGCCTCGTGACGGCCTCGCTCATCAACGGCGCCTACCTCAACTTCATGGGCAACGAGTGGGGCCATCCTGAATGGATTGACTTCCCGCGCGAGGGTAACGGCTGGAGTTACAAGTATGCGCGCCGCCAGTGGGATCTGGTAGACCGAAAGGACTTGAAGTACCAGTTCCTCAACAATTGGGACAACGACATGATACACCTCATTGGCAGTGTCAAGGGCTTCGAGTCCCTGCCAGTGCGCAAGCTATGGGATAAGGACGATGACCAGGTGCTGGCCTACATGCGCGGTGACCTCGCGTTTATATTCAACTTCAGCCCCAACCGTTCTCATGTGGATTATCCTATCCTTGCTCCCGAAGGCGAATATCACGGCGTGTTTGACAGTGACAATGAGCGCTATGGCGGCTATGGTAACATTGATAGCAGCATCAGCCACTTGACAGAGTTTGACGGCCTCTATGCGCCGCACCATTTGGGTTGGCTCAAACTCTACCTGCCTGCTCGCAGTGTCCAGGTATTGCGTCTTAAACCTACCCCCAAGCGCAGGCCTGCGGCAAAGAAACCAACCGCCAAGAAGAAATAACCGCCTTCTCGGCAACAAATAAATGGTGGGCACCTCAACATTAATTTAGGTGTCCACCATTATTTTGTGATGACTTGTTAGCTACTCGCAGGGAGATGGCGCCGATGCGGGTGGGGTAGGAGTGGCATCCTTGGGTGTAACGGGCTGCCACAGGTAGAGTTTGTCGCTAGGACGTATTTTCTCGGGCACGGCGATGGAGAAGTGTTCGCCCTTGACGGTCTTCTCCACGGGCTTGAGGTCAACACGGATTTCCTCGACAGTCAGCGGGATGGCGCCCGTGGTGGGGCCGATGATCCATGCCTCGTCGCCCACGTGGAGCTCGCCGGCTTCCATGAGGAACTCGGCAACACCAAGTTTGCTGTAGTAGCGGATGCCCTTGGCGACATACTTCTTCACTCTCGTGGCGCTGGAGCCGTATTTGGCCGACCATTCACCCAGGCGTTGCCCCATGTAATATCCGTCCCAGAAGCCGCGGTTGAATACCTTGCTGAGGCGCTCATTCCAGTCGTTGATGCGTTCCTCGGTGTAGGTGCCGTCGCAAATGGCCTTTAACGCTTCATCATAACACCCTACCACAGTGCGGACATATTCCGGTCCACGTGCACGACCCTCAATCTTGAATACGGTCACGCCGGCATCTACCATCTTGTTCAGGAAGTGGATGGTCTTTAGGTCCTTGGGCGACATGATATACTTGTTCTCGATGGCCAGTTCATCGCCGTTCTCGCGATCGGTGACGATGTAGCCCCGGCGGCAGATTTGGCGGCAGGCACCGCGGTTGGCGCTGGTGTTCTCCTGATGCAGGCTCATGTAACATTTTCCCGATACGGCCATACACAAGGCACCATGGCAGAACATCTCGAGGCGGACACGGTCGCCGTGAGGTCCACGAACGTCATTTTTCCCGATGAAATCGGTGATTTTGGCCACCTGCTTCAGGTTCAGCTCGCGGGCGAGAACCATGACATCGGCCCACTGGCTGTAGTAGCGCACGGCCTCGCTGTTGCTCACGTTGACCTGGGTGGAGATGTGTACCTCCACACCAATCGAGCGGGCAAACAGGATGGTTGCCATGTCGCTGGCGATGATGGCGCTCACCTGGGCCTCTCGGGCAGCTGTGACGATTTGGCGCATGTAATCCATGTCCTCGTCATAGACGATGGTGTTCACCGTCAGGTAACTCTTCATGCCGTGTTCGTGGCACCACTTGGCGATGGTGTGCAGATCTTCCAGCGTGAAATTGACGCTGGAGCGAGACCGCATGTTCAGTCCCTCAATACCGAAGTAGATGGCATCGGCACCGCCCTGATGGGCAGCGTAAAGCGATTCCCAAGAGCCCACAGGGGCCATGATTTCAAAATCAGTCCGATTCATATTCTGGTTCATTTAAAAAACTACGAATTACGCGAATTATACTAATGGCATCCGCCTACTTATTTTTTCGAATTACACTAACGGCACTCTCACCATGCACCCAATAATTCTAGATGATTCGTTTGGATTGATAATCATGATGATTTGTCAAATTCGTTATAATTGAATGCGGATGCTAATTAGTTGAATTCGTGTAATTTGTAGTTTGTACAAATCTATCTTTCTTTTTTGCCCGTGAGGATGCCCTTGATGTCGTAGAGTTTGTTGAGGGCCTCGACGGGGGTGAGGTTGTTGATGTCAATTGTTAAGATCTCGTCGCGGATTTGGCTCAGCACGGGGTCATCGAGCTGGAAAATGGACAGCTGATAACCCGAACGGCTGCTGGCGACATCGCCCAAATCCTTGGTAATGGCGTTGTCGTTGCTGTTGTTCGTCTCCAGCTGCTTGAGCACTTCGTTGGCACGGGTGACGATGGTGGGTGGCATGCCGGCCAACTTGGCGACATGGATGCCGAAGCTGTGTTCGCTACCTCCCTTGACCAACTGGCGCACAAACACCACTTTGCCGTTAATCTCCTTGACGCTCACGTTATAGTTCACAATGCGCTTGAAGGACTTCTCCATCTCGTTCAACTCATGGTAGTGGGTGGCAAACAGGGTCTTGGGTCTTGCGGCATGTTCGTGGATGTGCTCGACGATGCTCCATGCAATGGAGATGCCGTCATAGGTGCTCGTGCCGCGACCCAACTCGTCAAAGAGGATGAGGCTGCGTTGGCTCATGTTGTTGAGGATAGCGGCGGCCTCGGTCATCTCGACCATGAAGGTCGATTCGCCCAGCGAGATGTTGTCGCTGGCTCCCACGCGGGTGAAGATCTTGTCCACGATGCCGATGCGGGCCTGCTCGGCGGGCACGAAGCTGCCCATCTGTGCCATCAAGGTGATGAGCGCCGTCTGGCGTAGCAGAGCCGACTTACCGGCCATGTTGGGACCCGTGATGATGATAATCTGCTGGTCATCGTTGCTCAAGCGAATGCTGTTGGGCACATAGGTCTCACCTGGGGGCAGCTGGCACTCGATGACGGGATGGCGGCCCATGGCGATGTCGATGTCCAGGCTGTCGTCGAGCACGGGACGGTTGTAGCGGTTCTCCATTGCCACGCGCGTCAAGGCATTCAAGCAGTCGAGCTGGGCGATGATGGCGCTATTGTTCTGGATGGCAGGTATATACTCGGTTACCGAGGTTACCAGTTCGTTGAACAGGCGGCCCTCGATGATCAGGATTTTCTCTTCGGCTCCCAGAATTTTCTCCTCATATTCCTTGAGTTCCTGGGTTACATAGCGCTCGGCATTGACCAGCGTCTGTTTGCGGATCCACTCGGGTGGCACTTTGTCCTTGTGGGTATTGCGCACCTCGATGTAGTAACCGAACACATTATTATAAGCTATCTTCAGGCTGGGGATACCCGTTTGGTCGCTCAATGACCGCTGCATAGCCACCAGATAGTCCTTGCCGCTGCTGGAAATGTCGCGCAATTCGTCAAGTTGGTCGTCCACGCCGCGGCGGATGACGTTCCCGCGGTTGGCCTGGTTGGGCGCGTCGGGATTGATTTCCCGCTCGATGCGGTCGCGGATGATGGTGCACAGGTTTAACTGTTCGCCCAGGCTGTGCAGCACCTCACATGATGCATGGGCGCAATACATCTTGATGGGCTCGATGGCCTGGAGCGCGCTCTTGAGCTGCACCAGCTCACGCGGGGTGATGCGTCCCACGGCCGCCTTGGAGGTCAGTCGCTCCAGGTCGCCGATGAGTTCCAGTCGCTCCTTGACCAGTTCGCGCCCGTCGGGGTCGCGCATGAAATGTTCCACCACATCCAGGCGTCGGTTGATGGCCTTGGCATCCTGTAACGGGAAGAGCACCCAGCGTCGCATCATGCGTCCGCCCATCGGCGAGATGGTGCGGTCGATGACGTCGAGCAGCGACTTGCCGTCGTCGCTCATGGGTGCCACAAGCTCCAAGTTGCGGATGGTGAATTTGTCAAGCCGCACGTAGCGCTCGGCCTCGATGCGCGACAGGTGGGTGATATGCCCCAGCTGGGTGTGCTGGGTGATGTCCAGGTAGTGCAGGATAGCGCCGCTGGCGATGATGGCATTGTCCATGCTCGTGATGCCGAACCCCTTCAGGTTGTGGGTCTCGAAGTGCTTGAGCAGACGGTCGTTGGCGGCGTCAAGGGTGAATACCCAGTCCTCGAGTTCAAAGGTCAGATACCTTGACGAGAATGTCGCTGCAAAGCGCTGGCGGTTGCTGCGCTCGATGAGCACCTCCTTGGGCGAAAAATTGACCAGCAGTTTATCGATATACTCCTCGTTGCCCTCGGCGGTGAGGAATTCGCCCGTGCTGATGTCGAGAAAAGCCACGCCAATCATCTTCTTGCCGAAGTGAACCGCTGCCAGGAAGTTGTTTTCCTTGCGGTCCAGCATCGTGCCGCCCACCACAACTCCAGGGGTCACCAGCTCGGTGATGCCGCGCTTGACAAGTTTCTTGGTGAGTTTGGGGTCTTCCAGCTGGTCACAGATGGCGACACGCTTGCCCGCGCGCACGAGTTTGGGCAGATAGGTGTCGAGTGCATGGTGCGGGAATCCCGCCATCTCGGTCGATGCTGCGGCACCGTTGCTGCGGCGTGTGAGGGTGATACCCAGTATCTCGCTGGCAGTCACCGCGTCCTGCAGGTAGGTCTCGTAGAAGTCGCCGACGCGGAACAGCAATATCGCGTCGGGATGCTTGGCCTTCATCTCGACAAACTGCTTCATCATCGGCGTATTCAACGGGTCTTTAGCCATCTTGCTCACATCTTATTTATTGAACTTGCAAAAGTACGAAAAACTTTTCACTTATCCACCGTTCATGGGGATTTATCAGACAACAGAAACAACATCTGAACAACCAAAACAACTCTTTAATTGTTATTCTTGTTGTAACAAGTTGTTGCAGTTGTTTGATTCAGTGGGATAGTATAAAACGATAATGAGCAGCCTGTTGTTGAGGTCGCCCATTTTATCGTAGGGTTGATTGATGTGACTTAGTTTGCGCCGAGGATGGCCTGGACAATTTCGTTGATGTCAGCGATGCCGATTTCTCCGTCACCGTTCACGTCCGATGCCATGTCATTGTCACCACTCAGGATGGTATTGACCACGCTGTTAATGTCGGCAATGTTCACCTCTCCGTCACTGTTCACGTCCGATGCTCCGGCACTCACCGTGATTCCCACGATGTGGATGAACTTCTTCCAACCGTAAGCCTTCATGTAACTCAACTCAGTTCCCTTGGGTACATACAGTATTGCCTCGGTGTAATTATCCTCGTCAAAGCAGTTCACATCTTCGAGCGTCGGCGGGGTAGTCGCTAAGCAGGTGATGTCCGTCAAGGCCTTGCAGCCCGAAAACGCATCTTCCTCTATCTTCTTGACACCGCTGCCGATGGTTACAGTTGTGAGCGAGGTGCAGGCAGGTCCATCAGGGTACGAACCGTCATAAAACACGGAGAAAGCCCGATGTCGAATTTCCTCGACTGAGTTGGGTATAGTGACCTCCTTTAAACTCGAGCATCCTGCAAACATCTGTTCTCCAATTACTTTAACACCCTCGCTGATGGTGACATCCGTTAAGTTGGCATTGTTTCCAAAAGCATCTGGCCTAACCTCTTCCACTCCATTCCCAATGAATAACTTTTTGAGATTTTTACACTCATATCCAGTAAATGCAAATTCACCGATATATCTGACATTATTGGGAATAATCAAACTTATGAGACCATCATAATTGTCAGCAACATACGTTCCAAATTCAGGATCGTAATATTCATAAGTATTGAAAGCTTCATCAGCAATACTTATTACATCTTCAGGTATCAACAACTCAGTGTTATCGGCGATTGTCCCTTTATAATGATATAATACCTTGCCTACATAGACGAATCCATTTGGTTGATTCTTGTACCATTTTGTGTCCGAGAAAGCATCATGTCCGATGATTAGCAGCGAATTTGGAGCCTCAACTCTATATAGATTGTAACAAGAGCCAAATGCATCATTACCGATTTCTGTAACGCCTTCAGGAATAATGATTTCTGTTAGATTTTCACAG
>CAMYUW010000039.1 GCA_947302275.1 uncultured Prevotellaceae bacterium | reverse complement strand
GCTCGTCAAGATGGGTGACCCTGTCAACGAGATGTATTCCCGTCGCGGCCTGTGCTTAAGCCTGTGGGAGAGCAATCCCGACAGTGCCCGCAGCGAGTTGAACCGTTTCAATTTCCTCAAGGACTCGCTCTACTCCAGCGAGTCGGCCGAGGCGTTGGCTCGCCTTAATGCCGAGTTTGGCAATGACCAGTTGACGATGGAGAATGAGCAGGTGCGCAATGCCCGCACCCGCGACCGCATCATTGCCGTCGCCCTGCTGTTGCTGCTTGCGGCTGCCGCATGGTGGGTCATCAGGCGCCAGCGCCGCCGTCAGCAGCAGCACATCAACAAGCTGATGTGCGAGATAGAGCGATTGAAGGCCGAGAGCGAGGCGGCACGTGCAGCAATAGCCAGCAGCCAGGCCGAAATCACCGATGTTGAAGAAGCGTCATCCGACGAGCCCGCCCCAACGATTGTCGGTGTCACCGAGAATGAGTTCCTGACACGCGTCATCGATTTTGTCAACGACCATCTGGAGGAGGGGGACTTCGGACTGGAAAATATGGCAGACCACTTCGCGATGAGTGTCTCAACCTTGCGGCGCCGTTTGCAGGATGCCACCGGTGTTGCGCCCAAGTCATATATCCAGGCGATACAGATGCAGCGGGCCTGCAACCTGCTTGACAGCGGCCTGCAGATTGCCGATGTGGCGATGCAATGCGGTTTCAGTGAGCCAGGCAGTTTCACCCGCACCTTTAAGCGCGTCCTGGGCCTCACCCCATCCCAGTACCGCACTCGGGCATAACGCCCCAAAGTGTACGGGTGTTGCAAAACTTCACATGACGCAGTTATAATCGGCCTAACGGCCGAGAAATTAAACAAAATTTGTATAAAAATCAAACAAAATAAATTTTTATTATAATTTTATTTATAATTTTGCTTAATTTCTCGCGCGTAGCGCGATCATTTATAAGAGACATGAGTTTTGCAACAACCTCTTTTAATGGATTGGGTTGCCATTATTTCTAATACCGAAAAGCGGGGAATAGTATATTTTCAATGATTTTGTGAATGAAAATTGTCTTTTCCGTTGTTTTTGGTCAAAAATGTTCAGTTTTTTGACTAAAAATGTTAATTATATTTTATAATAATGTCGTATATTTGCGATATCAAAACAACAATTTTATTAACTTTAAAATCCCCTTGAGTTATGAAAAAGATTTTACTAACCCTATTGATGGCAGTGGCCTTTGTGTCACTGTGCCCGAGTGTGGCCCATGCCACGCAGACAATCTCGGGAACCGTGTATGTCGGTTCGCTCACCGATACTAGAATCGCGCTGGGCGGTAACACGACACTAGTAGTTAATCAGGATTACTACCTGCGTGAAATCTTAGGTAGTAACTATAAGTTGACACTCGTCCTCAACGGTGATTACACCCTCACTGTGGACCAGGACAAGAAGAGTACGGCATCTATCGATGTCGCAAGCCTGGAAATCAGGGGTACTGGTAACCTGCTGAGTACCGGCAGGAACTATGGCGCCTACATTCGAGGCGGCGAATTGAAAATCGACAACTATACCGGTGCAGCAGCATTCCATGGGCGCGCCGGCGACTGGGCACATGGAATCTGGTTGCAAGGTGGTGTAACTGTTAACATCTTGAGTGGTACCGTTGAGTTCGAGACCACCGATGGTTATGGCATCGGTGGTAAAGGAAAGGTAAATATTTCTGGCAGTAACACGGTGGTCAACATCAGCTCCGACCAGGATGGTATCAACATCTCCAGCGTCACCGGCACCGACGACTACGGTACTCTGACTATGAACGGAGCCACGCTCAACGTCTATGGCCAGCGCAAAGCCATTGAATGCTCTTCACTTTACCTTGACTCCGGTGCCAGTATTAATGCCTACAATGACGATAGGTATGCCGGTATCGATGTCGTCTGGCTTGAGGCCAACGAGAGTTCAATTTCTGTCACCAGCGTTGGCAATGGTATCGAGGTAACTTACCTCAGAGCCATGAACACCTATTTCTATGCCTATGGCGGCACCAAAGCCCATGGCATCTACGGAAGGGACAAGCCTGCCGGTTCAACTGGTATGAGCGGTTTTCTTATCTTCAATGGCTATGGCACCCGCAGTCAGGTCTTTGCCAATGGCGACTATAGCGGCATCCACGGCGAGGCCAATATCCGGATTGCCAATCGATACCTCTATGCCAAGGCGCGCCGCAGTAACTGCCGAGCTGTCGAGTCAATGGCTGACCTGAGTATTGAGAACAATCCCTATAGCGTCTATGATGCCTATTCGCCTAATTGTCCTTTCTATGCCCAGGGCGAAATCCGCATGTTCCAGCCCTTCAACGACCGCTTCAATCAGTTTTATTCCATGTTGACGGACGTCAATCGTTTTGACATCTCGAGCGATAAGCACTACTTTGTCGTCTATACCGGCAGCGGTGCATCGAGCAACACGACGGCTACTCCAGGACGTGTAACCATCAAAGGCGTCTCGATCACCCAGGCCGGAGTGAACATGGACGAGACGCTGCAGGCCGAGTACAACGGTTATTACCAGACCCGCCCAGTGGCAGCCTACAAGGGCGAGCATGTCAAGTTCGTCGAGCCCCAACTCCTGGCCGATTATGTGCTCCACAATCCCACCAACAACCCGGTGTCCTATTTTCCCAACCCGCAACCTGTGCGCACCGTTGAATGGTATCGCGTCAATAACTCCGGTAACATGACAAAAGTGGGAACGGGTGACACCTACATACCCACTGCAGCCGATGTAGGCTACAAGTTAAAGGCAAAGCTTTTCTACAGTTCTCACCAGGATGCCGTTTACAGCAACGAATTGCCTGTCGTGGTCAAGCAGAACAACAATGAGCCTAATCGACCCACCCTTCAGATCAGTACACCCAGCGGATCATCGACCCGGTATGTGTACGTCTCGGCTTACCCCACTCAGGAGTATATCGTGATGACCACCCCAAAGGCAGTCGATGCCTTGACCGAAGCCGACTGGGCCAACGCCATGAGCCGTAGCAGTATCGGGCTCTTGCAGCTCTGCCAGGCCAATTATGACCAAGTCTATTATGTCTATACCCGCTTCAAGGAGACCGCCACCCATGCTCCGGGCACCCAGGTGCTCTATTCCTCTATCTCGGGCGGCACATCGGTGAATTACACGGGTATCTCTATGACCGCAACGCCCATGAATGGCGCGACACTGATTCCTGATGATCATGGCTATTGCTGCCTGAAGAACACCGTCGTGAAACTCACCCTGTCGCCAGTGCCCTCCAACGCCACCAACTTCAATGGCGTATTGGGTAGCGGCATGAGCATTGCCAAGCCAACCGGAAGCACCGGCACCTATTGGGATAACGAGTGTGGAACCCTCTATGCCGATGCGGCCTGCACCCAGTCTCTTGTGTCAGGCCAATACTACACGACAGTGTATGCCAAACTCAAGGCCAACAGGGACAATGATATTTATGGAAATGTTAACATCCGTGCCTACCTTGCAGGATTCACCTCCGATCTTTATTTTCAGGTAGCTAACGAGGACGGCACCTGGGACCTCTGGGGACTTAACATGAGGGCTTATTACACTTTCCACGTGACGAAAGGCTGTTCAGTCACAGAGACCATTGTTCCAATTCCCGCCATGGCCGACATCTCCAACGTGACCGTGGAGTACGCCGGTTATAGGGGCTCCTTGTCCAACCCCATTCCACCGACAGTGACCGTCAACACCCAGGCAAAGACCTTCACGGTCAGTACCTATGACGCGACAGCCGACGACAATGGCTATTACACCTTTTACTTCATGGATGGCGACCGCAATTTAGCCTATACGAATATTTACGTTGACAAACGTCCTGTCGAGGGCGTCATCATCACGCCCGAAGAAGTGACGCTTGATCCCGAGGTGGGTCAACTGCAACTGCAGGCCGCAATCTATCCCGAGTATGCCGAGGGCGACGTGGTGTGGGCATCCAGCAAGCCAAACTACCTCTCGGTCGATGAGAACGGTCTGGTAACCCTCCTGAATAATTCCGAGACATTAGGCCAGACCTATTACATCACAGCCCAAGTCGAGGACTTTATCGACACCTGTGCGGTTCACGTCGGCGGCGAGAGGTACAATCTGTGGATTACTGGTAACCGCGTGACCAGCCTCAACAAGAATGACATCTTGGGCAATGGTCGTGTCTCTTACGACAATGGCAAGCTCACATTGAAAGGTGGAACATTGGGATCAACAACCTACACAGATAATATTGTTATCCACAGTACGATGCCAACTCTGGTGATTGATGTGACTCAAAACACTTCGGTATATTCGCGCCACTCCGCGGCAACAATCTTATCAACGGGCAATTTGGTATTCACGGGCGCTGGAACCCTGACGATCGAGAACCGCAACACCTCAGATCAATCGATAGGCCTTGGGGCAAAGAACATCATCGTCCGTGACGGTGCACATGTCAACTCGGCCCGCGCTTCAGTTGCCACTGCGGCCTCCAATGGCTTGAGTGTTATCGGTGAGAATTCTGAATTGAGATCCGTTGGCAGAATAGCGTCAGTATTGGTCAAAAATCTGTTCATTGGCGTCATCACCGAGCCTGCCGGAGCCTTCTGGAACTTCTACCGTGGATACATTACTATAGGAGGTCAACCCGCGACAGGCGTAGTCGTCATCACTGGTGAGCCCATCGAGCCCTCCTTCATCCGTGGTGATGTGAACAACGACAATTCGGTGAGCATTGGCGATGTCACAGCCTTGATTGACTACTTGTTGAGTGGCGATGAATCTGGTATCAATATCAGTGCCGCCGACTGCAACCAGGACAGTGGCGTGAGCATCGGTGACGTTACCGCCCTGATCGACTTCCTGCTGAGTGGAAGTTGGTAAGGCTCGCGTTGCTCGCAGTTTAGAGTTTAGAGTTTAAAGTTTAAAGGGGCATTCACATTCCTGCAACGGAGTGTGGATGCCTCTATTTTTTCAACTTTGAACTACAAACTGCAAACTGCTGGCAACTCGAGTATCAAACTAGAAACTTTTTTACTATCTTTGCCGATGTGGAACACCCTAAATTCATTATCACCAGTGGCGGGCACCTGCGCCTGGGTATGGTTACTTTGCACCGTGACCTGCTGATGCCGCATGAGGACTGCTTGGGTGGCGGTTTCTATGAGTACGACTATGCAGGCAATATCTTGGTGCTGTCGGGCAAGTCGTTTGATTATGGACCGCCCCGCTGGGGCAAGGTGGAAGTGCTCCAGGTGCCTGAGGCCTACCGTGGCGTCCCCATCGTCTATCGGAATCACTGGGGAGAGGAATTGAACATCACCAATGTTTTCACCATCAAGTATTATTAGTCTGTTATGAAAAGGTTCTTGAATGACATAAAGGGTATCTTGCCTGCTGACAGGGTTTACACCGATGAGTTGCGCACCCTGGCATGGGGCACCGACGCGAGTTTTTACCGCTTGACGCCTCAGGTGGTGATCCGAGCTAAGGATGAGGATGAGGTGGCTGCCATTGTCAAAGTGGCTAACCGCTATGGCTTGCCGTTTACCTTCCGTGCCGCGGGCACGTCGCTGTCGGGTCAGAGCGTGAGCGACAGCATCTTGATTGTGGCGGGTAAAAACTGGGAGGACTATCATGTTTCGGCCGATGCCGAAAGTATCACCTTGCAGCCTGGCATTGTGGGAGCACGAGTGAACCAGATATTGAAACCGTTGGGCCGTGTGCTCCCGCCTGATCCTGCCAGTATCGGCTCGGCCATGGTGGGCGGTATCGTCGCCAACAATGCCTCGGGTATGAACTGCGGCACCCATGCCAACAGCGACCGCATGTTACTGTCGGCCCGTCTGGTGCTGACCGACGGCACAGTGCTCGATACGGGAGATGCGGTGAGTCGAGCGGCATTTAAAAAGTCCCATCCCGACTTCATCGCACGCATCGAGGCCCTGCGTGACCGCATCAGGGCTAACCAGCCGTTGGCCGACCGCATCCGCAAGAAATACAGCATCAAGAACGTCACGGGCTTGAACCTGAGGCCATTTATTGCCTACGATGACCCGTTTGACATCATTGCCCATTGCTTGGTGGGCAGTGAGGGAACGCTGGCCTTTATCAGCCAGGTGACTATGCGCACGCTGCATGACTATCCCTGCAAGGCCTCGGCGATGCTCTATTTCTTCACCATGCGCGAGAGTTGCGAGGCAGTGGTTGCGCTCAAGCAGCTGAAATCGAGCGACGAGGATATCGCCATGAGCGAGGAGAACCTGATGGTCAAGAGTGCCGAGATGCTCGACTATCTGTCGTTGGCTTCGGTCGATGACCCTGTTTATCTGCAGTACAAGCAGGATGTGGATGCGGGTAAAATCGAGGGCGTTCAGCCTGGAGATTACCACAACCTCACGGCCATCCTCACCGAGACCAAGGCCATGACCGCTGATGACCTGCAACACCGCATCGACACGATTACCTCGTGCCTATCTCAGTTCAAGACCTATATCCCTGTGGAGTTTACCACCGATCCCGCTGTGTATGGCAAGTACTGGGCTATCCGTTCGGGCATCTTCCCCAGCGTGGGTGGCGCGCGGCCTGTGGGTACCTCGTGTCTGATTGAAGACGTCGCCTTTGCCGTCGAGGATTTGCCCGAGGCCACAGTGAAATTGCAAAAACTCATCGCTGACCACGGCTACAAGGATGCCTGCATCTATGGCCACGCCTTCGAGGGTAATTACCACTTCATCATCAACCAGCTCTTCAGCGACGAGAGCGAGGTGCAGCGCTATGCCGCCATGATGCGTGATGTGGCGCACCTTGTGGTCGAGGAGTATGACGGCTCGTTGAAAGCCGAACACGGCACTGGCCGCAACATGGCACCGTTCGTCAAGTATGAGTGGGGTGAGGAGGCCTTTGCCGCCATGCGAGAGTTGAAAGAGATTTTCGACCCCCATTATCTGCTCAACCCCGGAGTAATCTTCAACGACGATCCCGAGTGTTTCATCAAGCATTTCAAGCCCCTGCCCGAATTGAAACTCAAGGGCATGGAAAATAACCTTGCCCCCGAGGGCGACCGCCACAACAGTACCCGCGAAACCATCGAGGGTGTCCGTAAGGCCAACAAGTGTATCGAGTGCGGCTTCTGTGAGGTGAATTGCCTGACTTGTGGCCTGACCCTATCATCGCGGCAACGTATTGTCATCCAACGCGAGATATCCCACCTGCGGGAGACGGGCGAAAATCCTAAGCGCCTGGCAACCCTCGTCAAGCAATACCGTTATCAAGGCGATCAGACGTGTGCCGGGGATGGCTTGTGCTCCACTTCTTGCCCGATGAAAATTAACGTGGCCGATTTGACCCATTTGGTCCGTCAAGAGGCATTGCCGCAAGGCAGTCTAGGCTATAAGACAGGCGATTTTGCCGCCCGCCATTTTGCGGGCATCAAGAGCGGATTGCGCCTCACATTGGATGTGGCACGATTGGGCCATAACATCCTCGGCACTTCGGCCATGAAGGGTGTTGCAGGTGCCCTGCACAAGACAGGTTTGCCCCTGTGGACACCTGCCATGCCAGGGAAGAGCCGTCAGCCAAAGGCTGGCAGGGTGGGAGATAGCGATCTCAAGGTCATCTATTTCCCCTCATGCATCAACCAGACAATGGGCCTCTCCAAAGGTGCTCCAGTAAAGAATACCCTCGTCGATGAGATGGTGCAGTTGTGCCGCAAGGCGGGCTTCGAGGTCATCTTCCCCGAGGGACTTGAAAAGATGTGCTGCGGCACCATCTGGGAATCAAAGGGTATGCTCGACATCGCCGACCAGAAAACCGCCGAACTCGACGAGGCTCTGTGGCAGGCCAGCGGGCAAGGCAAATACCCCGTTGTGTGCGATCAGAGCCCATGCCTGCACCGCATGCGCAAGTGCATCTCACGCATGAAACTCTACGAGCCTGTGGAATTCATTTGGGAATACCTGCGTGACCGCCTGGAGTTTACACCCATTGATCGCCACATCGCGCTTCACTTTACCTGCTCTACTCGCGAAATGGGGTTGGTTGACAAGATGACCAGTTTGGCTCGATTGTGCAGCAACAATGTCTTCCTGCCCGAGGGCGTGGGGTGCTGCGGCTTTGCAGGTGACCGCGGCTGGACACATCCCGAGGTCAACCGTTGGGCACTGCGCAAACTGCGCCGCCAACTGGAAGACAACCGCATAGAAATGGGCTACAGCAACAGCCGCACCTGTGAGGTCGGCCTGGAAACCAATGGCGGCATCCCCTACCAGAGTATCATCTATCTCGTAAACGAAGTAACCCAACCCAAATAATATCAGTGTATATGATCATATTAATTGTTTTTTTGGATAATCTTGCCTCTTATGCTGGCCTTATAGGATTGCTGGGAGCCGCAATAGCCTATACCTTTTCAAAACTCTATAGGACCAAATTTGATAAAAGAAGAGATTGGCAGAATCAGTTCAATGAAACAGTCACAAGGCTGTCGAGCTTTAATGAAACGTCACAACTGGCTGCTGCTGTCATGTTGAGACGCTACTTCAAGGCTCAGGTTGACCGTGTGAGGTTCTGCGATGAAACTATACGTGTTATTGCCTCCTTGTTGCGAATTCTGCCTTTAGGTGTTTTTCAGAAGACGTTGGGCGACGGTTTGGCATTTGCCGAGAATCTCAATTATGCCGATTTGCAACGTACCAATCTTCAAGACCTTTATTTGGGTGTGAAGAACATGACTGATGATGAACAAGAGAAAGAAAAGGCTAAGCTGAAGCATGAAGAAGAATTGAGGAATTATAAGCTCAATCCTAAGGGTTATGCGGAAGAAGAGAAAAAAGAAGAGGACAAGAAGCAAGAAGAGAAGAAATCTGATTCCATAGGGGATAATTGGAAATTATCGATGGATTTCACTGATATGTTTGAGGCCAATCTGTCATTGACATTGATGGAAAACATTAGGGGCTTCGGAACAATATTCTATGGCGCCATCATGAATAATACCCAGATTAAGCACTGTGAGTTTATCAATTGCGATTTCAGGGGAGTTGACTTGATGCATGCCAAATTCCAGAATGTAAAGTTGTCGGGTTCAAATTTCTCTGGAGCCAAAAATCTTCCTCAGGGCCTTAAAAAGTACCTGGATGAGAAAGGTATTTATCACGAGGCTCCAGAAAATGAGAAGTGCGGTTTTACTTCTGAAAAAGCATCTGCTAAAGATATCAAGAAAGTCTTTTTCAGTATGCCGGGTTCATTGTCAAAATCAGATGAGTATCTTACCTTGCATTTTAAGGAATTGATGGATAAGTTAGGTTACAAACCTATCTATTATACCAGGGATCATTATCCTAAATCGAGTCAGTTGTCTAAAATCAGGCGTGAAATAGACAACTCGGTTGGAGTCATAGCATTCGGTCTAAAACAAATCCAGATCGATAAAGGTGTAGCTCGTCCCGAATTACCCATGGAAACAAATCTTTCGGGACATTGGCTGCCAACACCGTGGAATGATATTGAGGTGGGAATGGCTGTGATGAAGGAGTTGCCGGTCCTGTTAGTCAAAGATGATGATATAGACATTGGCGTATTTGACAAAATGATTAGCGAATACAAGGTGAGGAGCATATCATCAAGTGTGGACATTAAACAGATTATCAATGATGAGTCATTCAAGAAATGGTTGAAAATGCTGGAATGATTGATTTAACACAACAAATTATATTCAAGAATGCTACAAGAAGGATTAACGCATACCAGCCAGTTGACGGTCGATGAGGCTGTCACGGCTGTGAAGATGGGTTCGGGTGATATGCCCGTGCTCGCAACCCCGGCAATGATGGCGCTCATGGAGAACGCTGCCATGCTCGCTGTGGCCGACCATCTGCCCGATGGATGCACCACGGTGGGTGGGCATATTGCCTCGTCACATCTCAAGCCCAGCAAACTGGGTGAAACCGTCACGGCGACCGCTACAGTCACCCGTGTTGAGGGTAAGAAAATCGAATTTGAAATCAAGGCGTATTGTGGCGATGTCCTCTTGGGTGAGGGCTCCCACCTGCGTTTTATTGTCGATAAAGAGAAATTCATGTCAAGATTATAATTCACTGTTATTATGAAAAAGATATTGACTATTGTAGTGCTTGCCGCCGCACTGTTTTCAATGGCGGTCAATGCTCAGGAGCAGACTGCTCCCAAGAAGGTATATAACGAGCAGATCAATCCGCTGGAGCAGATTGACCATGCTATTGCCCAGGCTCAGGCCGAGGGCAAGTTCGTCATCTGTCAGGTGGGCGGTAACTGGTGCCCGTGGTGCTTGCGCTTTGCCGACTTCATCACCAACGACAGCACCATCAACAGCGTCATCGAGCAGAACTTCGTTTACATCCATGTGAACTACCATCCCCGCAAGGCGGGTGAAGTGGGCAAGGCCCTGATGAAACGCCTCAACAATGCTGGCCGCTTTGGCTTCCCTGTGTTGGTTGTGCTCGATGAGCAGGGACAGATTATCCACATTCAGGACTCGGGTCTGCTTGAGGAGGACAAGAGTTATAATCAGAAGAAAGTGCTCAACTTCTTCCAGAACTGGACCCCTAAGGCTGTAAAAACGGAATAATATGATAGACGAGATTATTGAATATAACAGGCAGTTCGTTGCCCGCAAGGGCTATGAGCAGTATGTGACCGACAAGTATCCCGACAAGAAACTGGCGGTGTTGTCCTGCATGGACACGCGTCTGACCGAGCTGCTGCCGGCCGCCTTGGGCTTGAAAAACGGTGACGCCAAAATCATCAAGAATGCGGGAGGACTGGTCATTTCGCCCTTTGACTCTGCCATGCGCAGCCTGGTGGTAGCCGTCTATGAACTAGGTGTACAGGAAATCATGGTGGTGGCGCACTCCAACTGCGGCGCATGCCACATGAGTTATGACCACTTCCACCACGAGATGGTCAAGCGCGGCGTGACCGACGAGACGCTCGACACCATCCGCCACTGCGGCATCGACCTCGACCAGTGGCTGGAAGGCTTCAAGGACACTCCCGAATCGGTCCGCAAGACCGTCGCCACTATCAAGACCCACCCGCTGCTGCCCCGCGAAATCATCGTGCGCGGCTTCATCATCGACTCGGTAACCGGTGCCCTCGATGAAATCGAATAATAAAAACCGATTGAAATATGTTACAACTCAATAAAGTACATCATATCGCACTGATTTGCTCCGATTACCAGCGGAGCCTTGACTTCTATACACGCGTCGTCGGCTGCCAGGTCATTGCCGAGCATTGGCGCGAGGAACAACAGTCCTATCTGACCAAACTGTCGTTGAACGGCGAGTATGTCATCGAACTGTTTTCGTATCCCTCACCGCCGCAGCGCCCGTCCTACCCCGAAGCGGCAGGACTGCGGCATTTGGCCTTCGAGGTTGATGACATTGTGGAGCAGGTAGCAGAATTGGATCGTTTGGACGTTGCACATGAGGCCATTAGGACGGATGCAACGACTGGCAAGCACTTCGTGTTCTTCAATGACCCCGACGATCAACCCCTCGAAATGTACGAGAAATAATCCCACAATTCGCATAAGCTGTGAATTGGATATTTTTGAGGTCTAATTGATAAGAATGAAGACATGTTTTACTTGATTATAACTTTGGCGATGGGTCTGCTGGTACCGTTCCAGATCGCAGCCAACTCCCGTTTACGTCAAGTCGTTGGTCCAGCCTATGTCTCGACGCTTGTTTCCTTTTCGGTTTCCACGTTGGCCCTATTGCTGGTGTCGCTGGTGTCGGGTAGTCCCATCGTCCCGACGGGAGATATGTTGAGCGAGGCATCCTGGTGGAGTTGGTTTGCCGGACTTGTTGCTGTGGTGACCATCACCATTTCCATCCATCTGTTCAAGGAAATCGGCCCACTGCAGGCTGTCATTATTCCGATGTTCAGCCAGCTGATTTTCAGTCTGCTGATTGACCACTTCGGGTGGTTTGGAGCCAATGTGATACCGATGGGCCTCAAGCGCATCATCGGATCCTTATTGCTCATTGCAGGTGTGACACTCGTTGTCGTGCTGCCCAAACTGAATGCTCAGCGGCAAGATGGTAGCACAGGCAAAGGGTCTAGACAGTTGTTCTGGCAGTTGTGTGCGGTTGTGTCGGGTTGTTTGTCGGCAAGCATCACGGGCGTCTATGCCCAGTTGTCGAGTGTCGTGGTGGCCCATGGTGGCAATCCCATGCAGGCAACGACCGTGGCCTTCTTCGTCGCCACGATGGTGCTGCTGCTCTTCTGCACACTCAATGGCAGCGTCCGCTTGATTGGCAAGGCCTTCTCTCGTGACTACCCTTGGTGGATGTGGACCGGTGGCCTGTGTGGCGCGATTATCGTCTTTGGCAACGCATGGCTTGTCGCCCATGTCGGCGTCGGTGTGTTCGTCATGGCTCTGCTCGTTGGCCAGCTCGCTTTGAGTCAATTGCTGGAACACTACGGTTGGCTCGGAGCGCCGCGCAAACGCATCACTTGGCTTCAGATTGTAGGCCTCCTGTTGATGCTTGCCGGTGTCGCCCTCATCCGCCTGTAAGGCGTTCTGCTCACACAACGAGTGAAATTTTAATTGAACCAATTGCCTTTGCTTTAAAAGACGATAATAGAATTAGTAATTATGTCAAAGAAAATCTATTTTGCAGGCTCTATCCGGGGCGGTCGTGTGGATGCCGACTTGTATAACCGTATCATTACTTATATCCAGCGCACCGATATTGTGCTGACTGAGCACGTGGGCAAGAATGACCTGAGTTTGACGGAACAGGGCCGCGATCGCGACGCTCGCATTTATAATCAGGACACGGCATGGCTGCGTGAGAGTGACCTGCTTATCGGCGAATGTACCTGTCCCTCGCTGGGTGTGGGCTATGAACTGGCTTATGCCGAGGCCCACGGCATCCCTTGCCATATTTTCTATGACAGAACCAAAACCCAGCTTTCGGCGATGCTCACGGGCGACCCTTACTTTCACATCCACCCCTACGAGAGCGAGGATGAAATCTACCCCCAACTCGATACTATCCTTAGAACATAATAATACCAGTGATTTAGCTTTAAAACGAGTTATGAGTGATAGAGAATCATCAAACATCATGTCAAGCGGCATCTTGAATGATGCCCGTAGAATCATAGAAACTGCACGGACTAATGCTATCCGTAGCGTGGATTTCAGTCGTGTGCAAATGTACTGGAATCTTGGAAGACGCATCTTTGAGGAAGAGCAACAAGGCAAAGATCGTGCTGACTATGGCGCCTATATCGTAAAGAGCCTTGCAAAAGAATTGGAGAGGGAATATGGAAGTGGATTTGGTATTAGGCAATTAGAGCAAAGTCGTCAGTTTTATCGCACTTATCCAAATGCGAACACACTGCGTTCGCAATTAAATTGGAGCCAATATAGGCGACTTATTCAAATTGACGACCCTGACAAACGAGAATACTACGAATTGGAATCAGTGAATAATGCTTGGACTGCGCGTGAGACCGAGCGACAGATTAACTCTATGCTCTATGAACGGTTACTATTAAGTAATGACAAGGAGTCCGTTCTCGCTGTTGCGCGACGTGAGCGCCTTCCTGAGAACCCACGGGAAATCATCAAGGATCCGATGGTGCTGGAGTTTCTTGGCTTAAAGTACCAAGCCGCATATTATGAAAAAGACCTGGAGAGTGCTATCATCTCTCATCTTGTGGACTTCTTGCTTGAGATGAGAAAGGGCTTTTCGTTTGTGTCAAGGCAAAAGCGCATTTTACTGGAGGATGATGAATTTTTCATCGACCTAGTGCTTTATAACAGATTGCTTCGATGCTTTGTTATTGTTGAATTGAAAACAGGCAAACTTACCCATCAAGACCTTGGTCAGCTGCAGATGTATGTCAACTACTATGATCGTATGGAAAAGACCCCTGAAGAGAACGCAACAATTGGCATACTGCTTTGTACAAGCAAAAACGATACGGCCGTTAGAATGGCATTGCCAGAAGATAACAGAACCATTCTTGCCAGCCAATACCAGCTATATCTACCAACTACGGAGCAACTCGTTCATGAGATCAATGAGGTAAAGTTGTTGGCAAAAAAGAGGGAACAATCAGAGAATCATAGACAATGATGAAACGGGGAATGATACATAATGCGACGGAGCTGACGGACTTTATCCAAGAGGTGGGATTCCTGCCATTGCTCTATAGCGGCATCAGCGGCTACTCGGCTGAGGATGTTGTGGATAGCGATTGCCGGTATGTAGTCTATGACGACGGTGGATGGGACTGGCCACTATGGAAGTGGAAAGGCCCCATCGTGACTGAGGGCGGCTGTGTCTATGGCAAGTTCTTCAACAAGAAGGCGGGATTTATAAGTATGGACTGGTGGCCCGATTTCATGAACTGGCGCCGTCACGTTCATCCCGCTCTAGCCGAGGGATCCATTGAGGAAGCTATCCTGCTGACCCTGCGTGAACATGGTAGCCTTATCACTCGGGAACTGCGTGGCGCCTGTGGCTTTACAGGCTCCAAGATGCGCAGCCGTTTTGACGGTTACATCACGCGCTTGCAGATGGCTTGCCGTGTCGTTACCGAAGACTTTGTATATCCCCGTGACAAGCATAACCGAGAATACGGCTGGGGTTGGGCGTTATTGACCACGCCAGAGCAGTTGCTGGGCAAGGAGGCCTGCCAGTGTGACCGCACGCCTCAGGAATCGCTGGACCGTATGCTGGATCACTTGGGTCGTATCCTGCCTCGTGCCACCGAACAGCAAATCATGAAACTCATCAAATAAAACTGTATAGATTATGAAAAAGTTGATAATAGCCCTTATGATGCTTGTGGCTGCCACTGCGATGCTGGCCCAGAAGATCAGTCACATCGAGGCAACGCGCTCGTGGTATTATGTTTATGATGACAAGGGCAAGAAGGTGCACACTTTCAGCACCAGTCAGGGCGAAGTGGTGGCCTACAGCGACTCGTTCTATGTGCTTAAAAAAGGCAGTTGGATCTATACCTGCGATGCCAAAGGCAAAAAACTGCACACCTTCAGTGTGAGCAACGTCGGCGAGGTCCTGAATGCTGCTGGTGACACGTTCACGAGCCGCAAGGGTAACTGGATATATACATGGGATAAAAATGGCAAGAAACTCGCTACACGGTCAGCGCACTGATTGGTAGCGAGTCTCTTGTAAGAAGTATCTTGCCTGTTGTGGCTTATTCGGCCACCAGCTTGCAGATTTCTACAATAGTCATCATGGCCTTCTCCATCGAGGGGATGGGCACGTACTCAAAGCGGCCGTGCATGTTCATGCCGCCAGCGAAGATGTTGGGGCAGGGCAGGTTCTTGAACGAGAGTTGCGCGCCGTCCGTACCGCCGCGGATGGGCTGCACCTTAGGCGTCACGCCGGCATTCTCCATAGCCTGCTTGGCGATGTCGATAATGTTCATCACCGGCTCAATCTTCTCACGCATGTTGTAGTACTGGTCCTTGATTTCGCAGGTTGCGCAATCGGGGAATTCGGCATTGATCTTGTTGCACAGGTGCTCGATTTCACGCTTGCGGCTCTCAAAGCGGGCGCGGTCGTGGTCGCGGATGATATAATTCAGTGTGGTCTGCTCCACGCCGCCTTCCATGCGGATGAGGTGGTAGAAACCCTCGTAGCCCTCGGTGTGCTCGGGTGTCTCCCAGCGGGGCAGCATCATGGCGAACTGCATCGCTACACGCATCGAGTTGATCATTTTGTGCTTGGCAGCTCCAGGATGCACGTTCAAGCCCTTGAAGGTGATCTTGGCACTGGCGGCATTGAAGTTCTCAAACTCCAGTTCACCCACGGCACCACCATCCATCGTGTAGGCCCAGTCGCATCCGAATTTCTCCACATCGAAATGATGAGCGCCCAGACCGATTTCCTCGTCAGGGTTAAAGCCCACGCGGATGTTTCCGTGTTTTACCTCGGGATGCTCTTGCAGCCACTCGACAGCACTCAGAATCTCGGCGATGCCTGCCTTGTCGTCGGCACCCAGCAGGGTGTCGCCGCTGGTAACGATGAATTCCTGTCCCTTATAGTCGTTCATCTCAGGGAACTGTACGGGGTCAAGTACGATGTTGTTCTTCTCGCACAGCACGATAGGCTCGCCCTCATACTTTACAATGCGGGGTTTCACGTCGTGGCCGCTCATGTCGGGGGCGGTGTCCATGTGGGCAATGAAGCCGATGGTGGGCACGGCCTTGTCGGTGTTGGCGGGCAGGGTGGCAAACAGGTAGCCGTTATCATCGAGCGAGATGTCGCTCAAGCCCATGCCATGCAGCTCACGCTCCAATTCCTTAGCAAACACCATCTGGCCCGGCGTTGAGGGAGTCAAGTTGGTCAGTTCGTCACTCTGGGTGTCGAACTTCACGTACTTCAAAAATCTGTCAACTAATTTTGTCATAGTGATATACTTCTGTTAATGGTTATTATCTTCTATCAATCTGCAAAGGTATAAAAAAGACTTTAGACTTTAAACATGAGACATTGGATTTTCTTACTAGGGGCTGATGAGTGGAATAGAGAAACATAGGGTGGAATAGTTAAAATGTGTTAAATATTTTGATGAAGCCATTGCTGGTTCAAAATTTGCATATATCTTTGTGATATCAAAACGATATCATTTTAATAAAAACTAAATATTAACTTTTCAACTTTTATCTATTATGGAAACGAAGGAATTTAATTTCAAAGGCGTGACAATGAACGGTTTCTTTATGCTGTTTGTCGTTCTCGTGTTGCCGATTATTGGTGTCTGGAGCATTTACAGGGCTATTGTTATGTTTGATGTACCTGGACACGGTGCTCTCCCCACAATATTGGTTATTCTTGGCATCTTGTTACTGATTTGCGAACTGTTCATCTTGAACGGTTTCATGATGCTTGAGCCTAATACCGCCCGCGTGACCACTTGGTTCGGCAAATATAGTGGTACCTTTACCCGCACGGGCTTCTACTGGATTAACCCCTTCTACGGGACAAAGAAGGTCTCGTTGCGTGCACGTAACCTGGACGCTGAGCCCATCAAGGTCAACGACAAGGTGGGTAACCCTGTGATGATCGGTCTGGTGATGGTATGGAGACTGAAGGATACTTATAAGGCTCTGTTTGAGGTGGACTCACAAACGATGGCTTCTACTGACGGCACATTGAGTGGTAACGCTAAGGGTCTGATGCACGCTCTAGAAAACTTCGTGAGTGTTCAGAGCTATGCTGCTCTGCGTCAGGTTGCCGGCCAGTATGCCTATGACGACAACGATGAAGATACCAAGGAACTGACCTTGCGCTCAGGTGGAGACGAGATTAACGAACAACTGGAATCCAAATTGAACGAGCGCCTGTCACTGGCCGGTATCGAGGTCGTTGAGGCCCGCATCAATTACCTGGCCTATGCTCCCGAAATCGCTGCCGTGATGCTGCGCCGCCAGCAGGCCAGCGCCATTATCACTGCCCGCGAGAAGATCGTCGAGGGCGCAGTGAGCATGGTGAAGATGGCCCTTGACAAGCTCTCGAGCGAGGAAATCGTGGAGCTTGACGACGACAAGAAGGCCTCGATGGTGAGCAACCTCTTGGTTGTCCTCTGCGCCGACGAGCAGGCCCAGCCCGTTGTCAACACCGGCACCCTCAATATGTAACCGTCACAAGTAAAAACAACTGAATGATCTGATTATTCTGAGGACTGCCGCATCTCAGGCAATTATAAACTCAGTGTTTACACCCTTCAGCCCGATAACAGATAGGCAAAAATCAGATTTTTCAGATGATTCAGTTGTTTCAATAAACATTATCTGTTTTTTTAATCATTAGCAGACTATGGCAAAGAAAGCAACAAAAAGTTTTATCCTGCGTGTCGACAGCGACACGATGGATGCCATTGAGAAGTGGGCAGCCGACGAGTTCCGTTCCACCAACGGCCAGTTGCAGTGGATCATCACCGAGGCGCTGCGCAAGGCCCGCCGTCTGCCCAAAAAGAAACATGAAACCGATAGTCAGGAAGAGAGCAATGGCGCTGATTGATATGGTCATGTGAGGCAAGCAATTACTGGAGTGCCGGTGATGCATTATTAACCCAAAAATAATAGAATTATGAAACTAGGTCAAAAGAAGCTAATAGTAATTATATGGGTCATCTCTTTGGCATTGTTAGCCGTCTTCATAGGTTTAAGGGAGGCAGAGATCATCGGTTACGGCTGGTCATGGCTGCTTCTTGTACTCGTATTTCTCGTGGCTATAGGCGTGAAATATATTCAGAAACGAGTTGACCCTGAGTCCTATCTGGCCGAGCTCAAAGCGCAAGAGATAGTAGATAAGTCCAAGGGAGAAATTCGTCGTTTTGAAATCAAGCGCACGTGGGGCGGAATCGTCTGTGAGTTCATCACGCTGATGTTGCTCATTGTGTCATGGATACTGATATTACACAAACACATGCTTACAGATGCTAATGATCTCAAGATCAGTCTTTTTCTTACAATCCTTGCCGTCTGGTTCTTGGTTTCCGCTTATTTCCATAAGACAATGGGCTTTAGACCGACGACCGTAAAGCAACTCCGGTTGGGCATCTACCGCAAGCGGGCTTTATCTATCGCTTGCGCTATCTTCCTGATGATTGGCAGCTTGGTGCCTCATACTGAAGAATTGGGGAAAGGTGCAGAGTGGCTTCTCATTGCCTTTGGCTTAATATTTGTCTTGCTCTTCGCATCCAAGTATGTCATCAACTCAATTAAACAATAACCAATAATCATTTACCATTACAATGAACCGAGAAAATAAAGAAAAGTTCAATATTGAACAGGTTAAGGTGGGACGCACTCGCGAGGGAACCACCATGGAAGTCCTTGCCATCTTGCTGCTTGCCGTCACGTGGATTATCGGGCTGACGAAACATCAGTCTGCTAGTGCCACGGGTGAGGGTTTGCTGGCGAAGTGTATCGTCTTTTCCATTATCGTGGTCGTGCTTCTCGTTGCGAGCTATTTCCCAAAATTCTTTTCAAATTCACACGAGCTTAGCAACATGCGTCAGGTTCTTTTGACGGTTCGCATGATCCGTGTGCTGGCCATTGAGTTCGCCTTGACGGTTTTGTTCATGGTCATTTCGGGCGGTCTGATAAGCCCACAATATGATTGCTCTTGGGTGTTCAACATCATCATTGTCGTCATACTACTCACCGCGATATTATTCACGATATTAATCCATAGGGCAAAATGAAAAGAATAGTCTTTTTATCAGTAATACTTTCACTGATGACCTTAAATGGGACCGCCCAAAACATCAGCGGTTCATGGGCCGGAACACTCGATTTGCAACTTCTTCTTTATATCTGACAAAGAAAACAACCCGACAAGTAACGAATAGGATTATGAAACTGAAAAGTAATAGCGCTTTCAATCTGCTGGGCATCGTATGCATGGTTGTCCTCATTGGGGCTCTCATGCTGGCAGGATGGGCCGGATTGTCAATGACGGGAATCATTGTCACAGGAGTAGTTGTCGCAGCAATCGGCAATTTCGTCGCCATCATTCTGCTGGCCAAGTACAGCAGCGAGCGAGATGAGCCCGCCGATGGCTTCCATCTTGATGAGGTGAAGGTGACCCGCACCGCCTTGAGTACCGGGATTGAAATTATCACAGGTGTCCTCGTCGCCATGGCATGGGCAGTATCTGCCAAGAACGGCGTTTTTCCCGAGACCGATGGCAGTTTCAGCTTCAATACGCTGTTCAGCATGCTCTTTTTCACCGGCACCATCATCTTTATGCTCTGTGATACCTATAGCCCTGGTGACATCAATAACGCGGGCATCCTGACCAATATCAAACAGGTCAAATTGGCTGTTTACATGAATCGCCTATTTGCCGTACTGTTTGCTGCGGGAATGCTGGTATTCTCTTTTCCTGCACTTCGGCAGCAGAACTGGATTATTATTGGGCTGGCTGCGGTATTGCTTCTAGCCTATATTGCTTTTCGCATCCTCATCCGCAAGGCAAGGGATTAAGCCGGTTCAGTGAAACCACATTAGTTATCAATTTCTAAAACCGAAGAGATTATGAACAGAATGAATACATCATATAAACTGACAACCTTGATTGTCGTCGTTGCATTGGTTCTGATTTTGGTACTCTTTTCAGCTGGCGTGATTGATGCCTCTGTCGCATCTATATTTGGAGCCATTATTGGTCTTGCTGCTTTAGTACTCTATGTCAACAGCCCAACGCCCAATGTGAATAGAGAGGAAGAGAAAATACAACGGGCTTTTGAAAAGACTAAGGTGCAGCGCACTCGCGAGGGGACTGCCTTTGAAATGGCAACGGCCCTGATTCTGGTCTGCTCGGTCGTCGTCGGGGTAGCCACCCACACGTTTGAACAGCGTACAGATATTCTGCCAGAATATCTGTGCTTCTTCATCGTTGCAATCGCAGGACTCATATTGGCCTACCATCCGATGTCCGCCTTCTCCGTCGCATTATCGAAAAGTATCACCAATGCCGAACAGTTCAAACTGCTCATCAGAAGGCACCGTGTGCTCGCCGTCGAATTTGCTTTGATTGCCTTAACCTTCAGCGTCTGCCCTGTAAAAAGCAAACTTCAGGCAGTTGCCATCATCTGCCTTCTCTTGGGCTGTATAGGTACTCATTTCCTATTTTCTTTCTTGCATAAAAAGAACAAATGAGGCTGAAAGAGTAATTGTGACTATGAACAAGCGAATTGAACGGTTGTGGCAGCGATGGAGCGATGCCGTCAGTTTCCTGGCTTGGGGCCTGACGGTGGCGTTGGTATGCTTTTTGCTGTATCGCGTCATCGTGAACAACAATGCTTCTCATATGGTGCCCTTGAGCGATGGTGGGCGCGACAGCTTGATGACCGTCGGCGTGCCTCGTGGCATGAGCGACACGCTGGTGAGGTATGACGCCTTCGACGTGCACTTCAATGCTGAGCGGGGTATTGCCAATTGCGCTGTTTATGAGTTCGTTGCCAACGAACTCAACGGTGCGGTTGAACGCATGGGTGAGTTTACACAGGACTCCAGCGTGAAGGGATGCCCATCACCGCAGGATTACGCTGGCAGCGGACTGGATCGTGGCCATCTGGTACCTGCAGGGGACCTCAAGTGGAGCGAGAAAGCCATGCGACAGTCGTTCATGCTGACCAACGTTGCCCCCATGCATAAGGCCCTGAATGAAGGCGGCTGGGCAAAGCTGGAGGAGAAAGTGCGCGAGTGGACGGTGCGTGACAGTGCATTGCTCGTGTTCACGGGGCCTGTCGTGAGCGATGGAGACTCGTCACTGGCTAATGGACAGGTGACTGTTCCGAGCGCCTACTACAAAGTCATTATGGCGCCTTGCGTCCGCCCCGTGAGAGCAATCGCGTTCATCTATCCTAACGGCCACAGTGGCGGCCGCTTGAGGCAATATGCTGTGAGTGTTGATGAGGTAGAGCGACTAACGGGCTTGGACTTCTTTCCTTATCTTCCTGCCGAGGAACAACACCGTTTAGAAAGCGTCGTTCATCTCGACGCATGGATTAATTAGTTCAGAGTTTATAGTTTATAGTTGGTCAATGAAGCAAGTAGTAAAAATCTGGATTCTGGTAGCTGCGATGGTGATGGGCGGTGCTCTGCCACCGCAGGTGATGGGCGATAATTCAATTACCACCCAGTGGAGCGCCCAAGCCAAGAATAAGAAGAAGTCCAAGAAAAACAAAAAAAAGGACAAGAAGACTCAAAATTTTGCGTCTCCCTCCCGCAACGCTAAACAGTCGAACAAGAAAACTGTTGTTTCGCCACTGTCAGCCGTCCCCACAATCGGCAAGACTGCTACGACTACTGCAGTTGCGCAGCAGAGCGCCAATGCCTTGCTGTCGGTCGGCATCCCCAAGGGCGTTTCCAATCAGGTCATCAATTACAAGGCTATCAGGATTAACTTTAACCCTTCGTTGCGCATCCCCAATTGCGTAGCCTATGAGCTTACCGCAACGATGGTCTCGATGGCCGATGCCCCCGACCACGAGTCACGCAAGAACTACAACTATGCCAAGGACGGCAATGTCAAGTCTTGCCCCGAGAATTGGGAATACCGTGGTAGCGGCTACAGCCGCGGTCACATGGCACCCGCGATGGATATGCGCTGGGACAAGACCGCGATGGCGCAATGTTTCTACATGACCAACATGTGCCCTCAGGACACCAAACTCAACAACGACCACTGGCGTGTGCTGGAAGAAAAAGTGCATCATTGGGCAAAGCGCGACAAACGCATCATGGTATATACCGGCCCCATCATGGGCAAGAATCCAAAGATGATCGGCAAGAACAAGCAGAACATCGCCGTCCCCGATGCCTTTTTCAAAGTTCTGTATGCCCCCGATCAGGGGCGCGCCATTGCTTTCATCTACAACAACAAGCCTTGCCCCGGAGGCATCAGCAAGTATGCTGTCACTGTTGCCGAGGTCGAGCGCCGTACCGGCCTCACTTTCTCCAGCGCCATTCCCAAGCACCAGTGCAAAGTGGATGACTGGCAATAGTGATGTTTTTGGTAGGAAAAAGAATTTGAATTTTTGCTAGAGTTTCAGTAACTTTGTCGCCGTTAATTAATGACGAGACGATGAAGAAGAAACAGAAAAGGAGTATTTATTATGTCCTAGCGGCAATATTGCTGGCCTTGGCAGGGTATCATGGCTATCAGAAGAACGGTTTCTACAAGAGCGCCTATAATGACGAGTTGCCCTCCGAGGAGAATACCGTCAGCAAACAGGATGAGGGCAAGGAGTACAAGTCCACGGGCGATGCTTCGCTGCTTGATGTGAAGCTGCCCGAAAGATTGGATAACGAGACGGTACACTACAAGTCCATTGTTGTGTATTTCAACAAGCATTACCGTGTGCCCAACTGCGTGGCCTATGAGTTGACCAACACCATGACATCGATGGCCGACTCTCGTGACGCCGAAAACCGCGCCGACTACAAGTTTGAGCGCGACTATGATGTCAAGGGTTGCCCCGACTGGTGGGATTACAAGGATAGCGGCTATACCCGCGGCCACATGGCTCCAGCTATGGACATGCGCTGGGACAAGACGGCAATGGCTCAATGCTTCCTGATGACTAACATCTGCCCGCAGGTCGATGAGATGAACGATGGCGAGTGGCGGCACGTCGAGGAAGCGGTGCACAATTGGTCCCGAAAGGCTGGCCGCCTCGTGGTGATCACAGGTCCCATTTTCTCCAACGATATGGAACGCATCGGAAAGCATGGCGATATTGCTGTGCCCGAGCGTTTTTTCAAGGTTGTGTATTCACCCAACCAGAACCGCGCTATTGCCTTCGTAATGGAAAATAAGGGGATGCCCAACAGCTGGACAAACTATGCTACCACCATCGACAAGGTGGAAGCCCTCACGGGATATGACTTCCTCGCCTCGTTGGAGGATAACGTGGAGGACGTTATTGAGAGTAAGCAGAACATTAAAGACTGGCCCGCATATTACCCACGCCGATGAATACGATTGAATTAACAGGTATTGGCAGTGATACCATTTGTGCAGTCTCCACACCTCAGGGTAGGGGAGGCATCGCTGTTATCCGTGTGAGTGGCCCTCAGGCGTTAGAATTCGTGCAACAGCGCTGGCATGGCAAGCCGCTCGCCGACATGACATCCCATACCGTCCACTTGGGTCACTTGACCGACACCGCTGGCGACGTGCTTGACCAGGTGGTGCTGACCGTATATCGCGCACCCAATTCGTTCACAGGTGAGGATGTGGTGGAACTGGCTTGTCATGGCTCGATGTGGATTCAGCAACATGTCGTCCAGACGTTTATCGATGCCGGTTGTCGTCATGCCGCGGCTGGCGAATTCACACGTCGTGCCTTTGCCAACGGACGTATGGATCTGTCACAGGCCGAGGCTGTTGCCGATGTTATTGAGGCGCAGTCCCGTGCCGCCCACCATGTGGCGATGAATCAGATGCGCGGCCGTTATAGCGATGAATTGAAAGGCTTACGTGAAAAACTGCTGCACTTCACGGCACTTATCGAATTGGAACTGGATTTCAGCGAGGAGGACGTGACTTTTGCCGACCGTGGCGAGGTGACTGCTTTGGCACACGAAATCCATGACCTTATTGGCCGCCTTGCCGACAGTTACCGCGATGGTAATGCCATTCGCAATGGCCTGCCCGTTGCCATTGTCGGACAGACAAACGCAGGAAAATCCACCATTCTCAATGCCCTGCTGCGTGACGACCGCGCCCTAGTGAGCGACATCCACGGCACCACGCGTGACACGATCGAAGATACCGTTATGATAGGTGGAACGTTGTTCCGTTTCATCGACACGGCTGGCATCCGCCAGTCGAGCGACACTGTCGAGCGGATGGGCATTGAACGCACGTGGCAAGCTATTGAGAAGGCCAATGTCGTACTATGGGTCGTTGACGTCACCAGCGCCGATACCAGCATGATTCATGACATCCTGACCCGCTGCGAAGGCAAGGCCCTCATTGCCGTGCTCAACAAAACCGACCTTGACGATGATTATGCCGCGAGAAGTGAACTGAAAGATTTCCTGCCCGAGGGTACGCCAGTTGTGGCCATCAGCGCCAAACGGGACAACGACATTGAATCCCTGCGTAATCTCATTGTCGATGCCGCTGCTCTGCCTGATGTGGACAGCGATGCCGTAATTGTCACCAACGCCCGCCACTACCAGGCATTGACCCGCGCCCGCAGCGCTATCGCCCGTGCCATCGAAGGCCTCAATAACGGCCTCAGCGGCGACCTCCTCGACCAGGACATCCGCGAGTGCCTCCACTGGCTCGGCGAAATCACCGGCTCCGTCACCACCGACAACATCCTCGCCGAAATCTTCTCCCACTTCTGCATCGGCAAATAGAGCCTTAGAAACAACTCTGAACAACTTTGAACAACTTGAAGCAAACCGCTAATTTATAGCGGTTTACTCGTTTTTAACACTTCGGGTTGCATATTTTTTTCTTCAACTTTCTCGTACTATTTTTGTATCATATTTCTACCGCGAGTGTAAACTGTGTTCAAATTGTCTTCCATTATGCAATATTTGGGACAAACATGGAACAGCATGAAACTTATCCAAAACGCTACTGACGGGACAAAGTGGAACACAGTGGGAAATTGCGGAACTGAATGGAACAAAAATGGCGGTTTTTCCGCAGAGTTAAACCTTTTAATGACGTACATTTATGGAAATAGAGAAACGATGTCAGTGGTGCGGGAAACAATTCATAGCACACAAAATGACGA
>CAMYUW010000038.1 GCA_947302275.1 uncultured Prevotellaceae bacterium | reverse complement strand
AATCACGTGCTCTGGCCAACTGAGCTAAAGAGGCATCTATCGTTGTGCATTGAGAAACGGGGCGTTCTCGATTGCGGATGCAAAGGTACTGCCTTTTTCCAAACTGACAAACTTTTTCTCACTTTTTTTTAAAAAAAATTTTCAACAACTTCTGGAAATAGACAATAACACACTGTAAATCATTAGCTTATACACACAATACCTTTTAGCCGCTCACCCCCACCCCAATATCACACCCTTAACCTCACCACATTATATATATAAGATTTTCAAACGACGCCCCCTGCCGGCTGTAGAGCGCGGGCAGGGGGCGTGATATGTCTTCAATATGTGGGTTTGTGCGTTTTACCTGTCGCGGCGTCCTTTTTCAAGCTGTTTCTTGAGGGCATCAACACAGTTGTCAACGGCCTCCTCAAAGGTGTCGGCCACCTTGTTGGCAAACAATTCCTCACTGCGGGGAACCTTGATGCGGACCGACGCCTCCTTATTCATGGCTGTCTCGGGCTTAACGACCTTAAGGATAATCTCAGCCGTGGTGATTTCCACATTGTACTTCGACAATTTTTCAACCTTCTTGTTGATGAAGTCATTCAGTTTCTCGGTTGCTTCAAAGTGGATGGCATTAACATTAATTTCCATATTAACCTCCTTTTTTAAGTGCCCGTGGATGGGCGAGTTCATAATTATGTTGTAATTCACTTAATGTCACATGGGTATATACCTGAGTAGCAGCGAGGCTCTCATGTCCCAGCAGCTCCTTTACGCTGTTGAGCTCGGCTCCCCGGTTCAGCATCACGCTGGCAAACGTGTGCCGCAACACGTGCGGACTGAGCTTGCCCGTGCCGCCAGCCATTGCCAGTCCCTCGTGAACGACGCGATAGACAAGCGACGAATACAGAGGGTTTCCCTTGGCAGTCACCAGCAGATTGCCGCAAACGGGCCTCACGCCGGCACGCAATCTGCGATAACGCGTGATCCATTGCACCAACTCGTCCCCAAAAGGGATAAGCCGGTCCTTGTCGCGCTTGCCGTGTACCTTGAGTTCACATTTGTCAGTATCAACGGCCGAATCCTGCAAGCCGATGAGCTCGCTCAACCTTATGCCCGTCTCGTAGAAGAGCATCACGATAAGGCGGTCGCGCACCTGGGTGAAATCATCCAGATCAATCTCGGCATCGAGAAGCGCGTTGACCGTCTTTTCACGGACGAGCTTAGGCAAGGGCTTAGCCAACTTGGCCAGTTCCACCTGGGCGGCAGGATTGACAGTCACAAGATTTTTTCTCAACAGGTAACGGTAAAGTGCCCTAAGGGCTTGAACACGACGACGAAGGGTTGCGGGGCAGTCACCATGAGCCGAACGCTTGATGAGCCATGACCGGAGATCGCCCGCAGTGACCGAGACCAGGTCCAGGGGGCGGTTACCGCCTGTCATGTAGTCTTCCCACTGGGCAAGGTCACGGCGATATGTATCCACCGTCCTCCAGGACAAGTTGCGTTCTAGTCGCAGGTATTGCAGGAAGCGTTCAATCGTTGCGTTCATAGGCATACATTCCAGTGTGACAAGCAGGGTCAGAGAGAGACATACCCTGCTTTGCGGTGCTAAAGTTAGCAACTATTTTTATTAAATGCAAATTTTGGGCCAAAAAACTGAAAAAAGCAGCCAATTTAACGCCAAAAGCACCCGCAGCACACAAAAAAAAACAGGAACCGCCAAGTCATTGACGATTCCTGTTTTGTATTGTATAATGAGCGTTTATGATGCGGTATTACTCTTCGCGGTTGCGGAGCTGCTGAACATAGACAGCCTTCATCATCTTCTTGCGGTTGGTGATAGAGGGCTTCTCAAATGCCTGACGGTTGCGCAGTTCTTTTACGATACCGGTCTTTTCATATTTACGCTTAAATTTCTTGAGGGCGCGTTCGATGTTGTCGCCTTCCTTAACGGGAACAATGATCATAATGAGTTTGTTTTGTTTTTAATGTTGTATTGTTTGTAATTGTTTTGAATTTCTCAGTTTGTTTGCGGCTCTATATGGATGCCACACCGCCGGCGAGCCACGTGCCAGGCGATGCAGGATTTGGTCTATATGTATTGTAAATCAATCTCTTAAATCGGTATAAACAACCTCCTCTCGTTTTTTAGCGCCGCAAAGTTACACATTTCCCCGACAACCCACAAGCATTTTTTTAATATTTTTTTCACCATTTTTTCGATTCATCCATCTACATGGGGCGACGGGGCACTTCCGCAATAAGAAAGCATTGCATGCCGCCTTGTTGAAAAACGCCATGCAATGCTGACCAAAAATATACCTATTTTATAATAGTTCCTCTTTTATCTGCCTGTGTCATTTCTTGCGGTTGCGCACCGAACGGACACCAGTATTGACAGTCTGGTTGTTGGATTTGGGCTTGCGCTCTTTGATCTTGGTCTTCTTGTCTTTAGTCTTGGATTTGGAGGACTTCTTGGTGGTCGAGGACTTGGATGAAGACTTGCTGCCGCGCTTGGTGGTGCGGGTCACGCTCTTCTCTTCTCCTTCACTTGTAGTGGCCTCACCCTCGACCTGCTCGGCGCCTTCTTCACCTTCTTCCAGTTCACCCTCAGCCTCAGCACGTGCTTTCTCCTCGGCTTCGGCACGGGCCTGCAGCACTTCCAGAGGCGGCACCCACAAGTCCTGGTTGAAGCTGCGCAGACGCTGCTCGATGCTGTCCTGGGCATGCTTGTAAGCCTCTTCCTCGGGATACAGTTGACGCAACGACTGGTTACGCAGGTTCTTAGTCTTATAAATCTCGCCACTGTACATGTTCAACTTGAAAAAGTCGTCCAAGCTGTATCGTGCCAAGTTGTTATCATCGTCAGTAAAGACATATTGCTGTGCCATATAGGGACGGATATCATTGAGTTTGACCCAGAACATGGGATACTTCACGGCTTCACCACCCCACTCGTCCATGCGGTGCAATACGGGGCACAGGGCCTCCACACGGGCTTTCATCTGGTTGCTGCGGGTGTCAAACTCCCATTTCTCGATGATGTAGTAGCTGAGCACCTCATTGCTGGGGATATCGGCATTCTCAAACTCGTAGATGGGATTTTTGGCGGTGCTGTTCTTGGCCTCAGTATAATAGATGTGGAAACGGTCCATCATTTCACCCACCTTGACCTTGAATTCCTCGGTGAACATCTCACGCCCGTCCAGATACTCGTAGGCCGAAATCTGATTCTTGGCCAACAAGCGCATGATGATGAAGAACAGGTTCTCACCATCAGCATTCGGCTCCTCGGGATAATACAGGGCGGGATTCTTGTCCTTGGTCAGGTCGATGGAGCGATAGATGACTTTCATCCATTGCAGATCGGCATCGCTGGGCTCCCTCACCTCATAGAACGACTGTTGCCGGTCGGTAATGGCTGCAGCGCCTTCTTTCTTGTCCTTCTTGCGGGTCTCGCCATCAGTGCGGCGTGTAACCTGTGCATTGCTACCCAGGGCGATGCCGACAACCAGCAGGGCGATAATCAATCTAAGAGTTTTCATATTCTCGTTATTGGATTTGTTACAGTTTTAGTTCACAATCACATCAATGGTTGGAATATCACGGGTAATACCGTCAGGACCGGTGGCCTTAACACGGGCAATCATGAAACGCTTGCCGTGCTGCAGTCGGCGGATGGCAGCCTTCTGGCGTTCCGAGAACTGCGAACCATTAGACAACTCGGGGATTGCGTTACCCATCGAGTCAAAGATGACAGTCTCGAAGGAAACCACCTTGTAATCAATGTTCAAGATATCATCGTCGATAGCGGCATCAAGGCCGGGAGCTGCCAGAAGCAACGCCTTGGGGAAAGGCTTACCGCCCTTATATCGGGCAGGTTGACCGTTGGCATCCTTGTAGGCGATGTAGGGCAACGGATCGGGCAATTTGCGCACCCTGAAGGTGGTGCTACCCACGTTGGTGCGCTGTCCTTCCATCTCGGCTGTTACCGAGATGACGCACTCGGCACCCACCTTAGTGGGATGTGCAATCCATCCATCACCGCTCTTGGTGAGTGAGCCGTTGGTCATCGTAGCACTGATACTGCCTTGGGGCACACCAGGCACGGCGATGCTGATGGGGTTATTGATACCGGCATAGAGCACGTTCATCATCGTTGCACTGATTGTTGCCAGGGGGTCGATGACGGTGTAACTCGACTTGAAGTCGCGGCGTGTCACAGTACCGTCACGGCCCAGCACCTCGATCCAGCCCGAGTAGTCATAAGTACCCGCCTTGCTGGTTCCTACCTCATATAGGCCGTTGTTGTTGCCCAGACGGCCGCCGTTGACATAAACAACAGGGCGCTGGGTGGTATCGATGGCCGCGAGCACAATCTGTGCACTGTACTTGGTACCGCGCATGACGATACGTGAGTCGGGTACAACAAAAGCGTTAACCAAGTTCACACGCAGGTCGCCCAGATCGACGTTGGTCAGCATCTGGTTCAGGACCTCACCCTCGGCATAGCGCACGTCGTTCTGCAGTTTGGTGAGCAGTGTGATGGCGGCGATACAGGGCATGTTGTCAAACATGTACTCTTCCCACGTCTTCTTCGTCATCTCCTCACCACGCTCCTTGGGAACCACCGTCGAGAGCACCGTCTCCAGGTTCTTGCGCTTCTCGGGGTCATCAAGGAATGAGGTGATAAACTGGCGGTACTGGTCAATGCGTGTTCTCAGTATTTTGCCATTGTTAGTCCTTCCCGATCCTTGCGGCGGCAGCATGACGATGCTTGCTGCCTCAGTATTATCGCGGTTGCGGATGTTGTTCACATCTGGATCCTCGCCATCGGCAGTCTTCACGATCTCGAGTTTCAACGAGTCGATATAGTTAAAGAGCTTGTCTGTCTCTCCTACCACCTGCGTTCCCTTGTCAAGCCACATCTTACCCTTCTCGGGGTTCTTTTCGTTGAACGCCTGGAGTTGGGCATAGAGCGACTGGTTACGCGCAGTGATGGTTCGGTTGGAGCGTGCAAGGCCGTCCTGCACTTGGCTGAAGCCGTTGAGCACGTCGCTCGATACGTTCAGCGCAAGCATAGCCGTCAAGACGATGTACATGAGGTTAATCATCTTCTCTCGCGGCGACATGCGGTTGACGCTCTTATTTTTTGAAGTTGCCATCTATTATCTCTCTATCGGTTAGAATAGGATTGATGTCGTTAGTTTAAACTGGTTTATTGGAAGATCAAGCGTCCTGGTCATTGGCGTCAGGCTCAATACCGGGCATACCAGGCATAGGACGGTACATGTTGACGGTCATGGCCTTGATCATCTTCTCATAGACGCTGTTCAGCTGCTTCATGTAACGTGCCATCTTCTCGGTCTCATCACAGTAGTGAGCACTCTCGGCGGCACTCTTCTCGTACATGTCGCGGATGTCCTTCAAGCCACGGTTCACACGGTCGATATTATCAAGCTGGGACGAAATGCTCTTCAGCTGGATCTCATAGATAGTGTTCAAGCCACTGATATTCTGGTTAAGAGCCTGCATCTGATCCACGTAACCCGTAGAACTGTTGGTGATACTCTGGCTGTTGTCGGTGATGGCGCGATAGCTGCCCAACAGGGTCTCGCTCACCTCGTTCAGTGCCGTAGTGGTAGCCTGCAATTTCTGCATTTGCTCGCTGATGCCGGCCATCTGGCTGAGGTATTGCTGGGTAGCGTCGGTCAACTCGGCCATGCGGGAGAGCTGATCACTGGCGGCAGCCATCTTGGCGATGCTCTCACTGAGCGACAACGTATCTTCCTCGCTCAGATTCACGCCCTGAGGCAAGCCAACGGCATTCTTGGCATCACTGACGCTGACGTTGATTTCTCCACCTTCATAACCCTCGCCTCCACCGGCTCCGCCGATGAAGATACCGCCGCCTGTGTTAAAGTCAGGACGGTCCTCGGGATCTTGGCTTGCAAGTACGGGGAAAACTTCCTCCCAGTGATACTCCTTCTCAGGTTTGTCAAATGCGGTGAGCACAAACATAAGCACCTCGGTACCCATACCCAAACTCAGCAGGTAGTTACCCGCGGGCATGTGCAGGATCTTAAACAAGGCACCTAAGATAACGATAGCGGCACCGATACTATAGGCGAAGTTGAAAAAACGTTGTCCGCTGTCACTCTTCAAGAAGCGGCCTGCTTTCTTTTTATATCTCTTGATTTTACCCATTGTTGCTTGAACTATAAATAATGAGTGTGATGTTGATTTCTATTTTAAAACTTGGTAAGGCCAATTAGTCCTTGCAGCAGTTCTTACGCTTGCCCTTGACTACGCCCACCTTGGAACGCACGCAGCGGAATCCGATGTAACTCCTCTGCTCGTTCTGGTACTCCCACATGCGCAAGTCGGCACGGATGTTGTGGACGACATCTTTCCAGGAACCGCCGCGAACAATCTTGCGGGACATCTTATAGGGATCCTCCTGAGCCACATAGTAGCGGTACTCGGGGTTGATGTCGTCGGTCATGCGGTCGATGCTCTCAGTATAGGCCGTGGAGGTCCACTCGCTCACGTTACCTGCCATGTCATACAGGCCATAGTCGTTGGGTTCATAGGTACCCACGGGTGCCGAGATGATGTAACCGTCCTTGACATAGTTACCCTCATCGGGCTTGAAGTTGGCATAGAAGCAACCTTCATCCACAGTCAAGGGCAGGTCACCGTCCCACGGGTATTTATTCTTATTCTGGCCGGCACGGGCAGCAAACTCCCATTCGGCCTCGGTGGGCAAGCGGAAAGGCTCAACATAGATACCCTGATTGCCCAATGACTTCTTCAAGAACTCGGTGCGCCAGTTGCAGAAGGCATTGGCCTGCTCCCAGCTCACGCCCACGACAGGGTGATTGTTGTAATTGCCGTTGGCAAAATACATGCGCACGTAGGGTTCCTGATAGGCATTCTCAAAGTCGTTCACCCAACAGGTGGTATCGGGATAGATATTAACAATGTAAGTGTTCAGGAAGTCATAATCGCTCTGCAACGGTCGAGTGATGGTCTGGCGAATGATACGGCCCTCATCATCGATAAAGGCTGTGTCCTTGCTAATGGTGGGAGCGGTATAATCCACCTCGTGGTCGGTGTTATAGTCACGACGAGTGGGATCAAAACGGTGTTTTCGCTTGGCTGCCTCGGTCAGGTTATAGACCTCGTAGCGGTAATTCATCTGGGCAGCATCAAGTTCCTTTTGTCCAGTGATGGGATTGATGCGGTAAACGCTCTCGATAGCGCGCTCCTCGTCCTCGCTCGGATTCTTCCAGGGAATCGACTTGCTCCAGTCCAGATGGGGCGTGATGGGGTTACCCTCCTTGTCCTCCTCAATCTTGAACTCCTCATTGCCACCGTAGGCAGGATCAGCGAGGCGTTCACGGATGATGGAGTCGCGCACCCAATACACAAACTGCTTGTACTTGGAGTTGCTCACTTCCATCTCGTCCATCCAGAAGGCGTCAACCGAGATACCATGAGCGGTCGAGTCAATGCCCCACACCGAGTCACGCTCGTTGGGACCCTCGCGCATCGAACCCACGTCAACAAGCACCATGCCAAATGGGGTTGTCTCGTTAAACACGGCAGAACCGATGCCGGTTACTTCACCACCATTGGTACCGCCCTTGCGGATAGAGCTACAGGACACAGTCGCCACTGCGACCAACAGTATCAAAATAAGTTTCTTCATATCCTTACATTATGCGTACGCATTTTTGTTTGTTCTTGTTTTTCTCGCGATTCTCCAACTTCACATTGTAAGTGACAAACACCTCATGGCTGCCGAATGTGGCCTTACTGATGGGCGACACCGGATAGTCATAGGCATAGCCTATAAAGGCATCCTTGAGGTTCACGCCGATGAATGCCGTAACGGCATCTTTCCAGCGATAGCCCGCGCCGATGTTGAGCATGCGGTTGTACCGCATGACTGTTGCCACCTGGGCCGTCCAGGCCTTTGTATCGGTAGCGAACATCGCCGAGGGTTGTATTTCAAATAACGTATTATTAATTGGAATATTGCCGCCACCCATAAAATAATAGCTGCGGCTCACGTTGAACTCGTAGTAGTCAATGGACTCTCGGGAGACTTTCAACTCGATGTTGGGCGAATTCACGTGGGTCACTGAAAAACCCACCCAATACTTGGGCGCACTGAAGTAGATGCCCACATTGGCATCAAAGGCGGTACCCGACACGTCATTCTTGGGAATTGCCTCGTCATTACCCTGGCTCTCTTCGCCCTCGGGCATAATCACCTCCTTGCCGCGGAAGGTCTGGGAAAACACACCCGGCTGAATGCCTACACTCAGCGTCTTGTTGCCGAAGCGACGCTTCCAGGCCAGCTGAGCGCCAATGCGGGTATTAGTGTATAGACCTATGCGCTCAAACTCGGCCTTTACGCCCACGCCCAAACGCTGCTCCAGCAACTTGTAGGGCATGTCGGCTGTGATGTAAAACGTCATAGGGGCGTGCTTGAAGTCCACCCATTGCATACGGCTGCCCAGATTCAGATGAATCGCATTGATATTACCGGCAGCGGCAGGGTTATAGTAGGATTGTCCCACCCAGAAGTGGGACATTGCGGCATCGGCCTGAGCCATTGCACCCAACGCAACGGCGACACACATCGTTACCGCAATAAGCAAGCGTTTTATGTCTAGCAACTTCCTCGTCATGAATTCGCTGCGATTTACTCAAAATAGAATGTGACCACAACCATGTTGTTCTTGATTTTGTTCACACTCTGGGTGAAACGCCTCATTTCGGGATAATCCTCAAGGTCGGGGCGGTTCTTATCCAGAACATTCTTCAAGCCGAAACAAAACTTGATTTCAGGGCACAACTTGAAAAAAGGCATATACAAGTCACAACCCATACCCACCGTCAACATCACGTCCCCGCGTTTGAGCCGGTACTGCTCACTACGATCCTTGCCCAAATCGTGAGCATACATGACGCCACCCGTAAAATAGGGGCGCATATTATGGTAACGCTTAGCGCTCATTTTCAGGTCAATGGGAACTACAATATAAGTGGATTTGATATTCTGGCTCTGCTTGTATTTGCTTTGATCGAGCCATTCGGGGTCACCACGATAGTTCAAGAAACGCACCACCTTGTTACCGAAATACAGACCTGGAGAAACCCTCAGATTGAAGTGTTCTGCAATGCGCATGTCGGCCATAACGTTCACACTGAAGCCCGGCGAGTGAGCCGATACATCAGCATACCACTCCTCGTCGTCTCTGTAGACAAAGCCGTTATTGGTAATGGCCAGATTCTGGAAATTCATACCCACTGAGAAACCAAAGTGAAAACGCTTGGTATCGGCATAAGGACGATTCAGGATCATGTCATTATCCTGGGCATGCACGGTCGCGCATCCCAGTAACAACAGCGATATCCAGACGATATGTCTAAGCTTAGTCAGGTCCATTTAACCTTTATAACGCAAGAAAACCGCCGATATTGCTCAAAATGCAAAAAACTGTTATCCCACATGGGGAAAATGGGGGCTGGCCGCTAGATTCGGGTCGACAAGTAACGGCGCAAAGGACGAGTGAAAAAACGGTTGACAATCCAGGCGAGAACTATATCAATGGGGATAATAAACCACGGGAGTAACGAGTAAGGACTGATACTGCCCAGATCAAACGTATCCGGGGTAGCAAATGGTGACGGATGCCCAAACCCTATGTGACTCAATACTGGAGCTACAAGATAATTAAAGGCAAGTGCCGCTACACGTTGGAGCATGAAAATCTCAAAGCAGAGTCCACCCAACCATTGCATGGGCCTCGAAGCCAGAAACTTACCGACAAAGCCCTCACGCTTGTCATATATCACGCACACCAGCAGCAAAACGGCCACAGGAATCCACCACAGGAACGACTCAGAGACGCGGTACAGCACATTCCTATGGGCAATGAAGACCAATGCCACACCCGACAACAAGGCAACCGAACCCAATTCCACATCGATACCGGTATCGCGATCTTTCAGCATATCAACACGCTGCAATATGGGCAAGAGCTGAACCAGCATCATGCCTATCATGAAATCGATGATTCGAGCCAGCGGGAAAACCGTCAGGTCAACAAATCCATAATCCCCCACGAGCAGCATCGCAATCAAGCAGATCACAGACAGCACGCCCACGATAATGAGTTGATGGGTCACACGCAGGGGCATGAACCAGCGCGACAGCAACGGAAAGCACAAGTAGCAGAACAGCAACGTGCTCAGGAACCACGAGAAGGGGTTGTATGAGAAGCAGATGTGATGAGAAAGTGACCAACTCTGCAACAAAGTCACGTTGAGTGACAGCGACAAGGGGTCAATTACACATTCACCGGCCACGGCTAGAATCACCAGCAGCAGAATTAACGCCAACCAGTGCAAGGGGTACAACTTGGATGCGCTGCGCAATACAAATCGCTTGTATGATTGTTTGTCTAGCTGCCTGAAGGGGTGTTTCATCTCAAGCAGGAAACCACTGGCCATCAAGAAGAACACCACGCCCGCAGGCATCAGCGTCATTCCCGTGACCCCCGCATGGAAAAGCACAATAATCAGCGCAAAGATGGCGCGCCAGCCATTAATCGTCTTTATCATAATGGTAAACGGTTGATTCTCTGTTTAATATACCGGCTCACAGGACGGGTAAATATTCTGTTGGCCAACCAGCAGAACGCGAACAACAGGGGCCATATAAGCACAGCCCTCATGCCATATATATCGTAGCCGCAATGCCCCACAAGCGGAGCTAACACATAATTATATAATTGGAATACCACAAACTGTAGGATAAACACCTCAAAACTGATGTCTCCCAGCCACTGGAACGGTCGGCTGGACAAAAAACGCCCGATGGCACCTTCACGGCCATTAAGGAAAGCAAATACAAGCAACAACAAGCCTTCGGGCAAAATCCAGATCAGATCATCCTCCCATGGTTTGAGCAGCGATGTTGTCTCATTGACTGCAATAAAGCCAGCAATCAACAGGAGCGCCGACAATTCAAGGCATGTCGCCGTGCTGAAGCCCACACGAGGATAGCGCTGCTTGAGCATCTCGCATAGATGCCATACCGACATGCCCGCGATAAAATCCGGCAAGTGTGATAACGGACAATTCAGCACTATCTCACGACCAGGGATGTCGAGCGGCACCAGTATCACCGCCACGACAATGGCTATAATGAATCCCAGCAACACCTTGTGTCTCAAGCGCCAACGCCTCATCCAGTAGGCCAGCAACGGATAGAACAAATAACAGAACACGAGTACTCCCAGGAACCAAACCACCGGGTTGATGCCATACCTCACATCGTGCTGTGGAAACCACGATTGAATCAAGAGCATATTCAGGATTGCGGAACCCCATTTGACCTTGTCGCCAATCAACGTCAGGGTGATAATGATCATCAGTGCCATGGCCAGCCAGTGCAAGGGATAAATGCGCGCCGCACGGTTCAGGAAGAAACGGCCGTACTGCCTCGCTGTGAGGCTGTCAAACGGGTACTTCATCGCCAACAGGAAAGCACTGGACAGGAAGAAAAACACCACGCCCGACTGCCCAGCACTCCAGATGCCGGTGCCACAGTGGAACATCACCACATTGAGCGCTGCCAGTCCCCGCCATGAATTGATTGTCTTAATCATAATCTGATGCGAAATTACAAACATTTGTCGAAAGAGCGTGTAAAAACTCAATTATTTTGTAACTTTGCAGCCGCAAAAAAGAATGACAGACAGCAACAACAAGGTAAATAGCCGAGGGTCCAAATTCATGAAGGACATCAGCGTCTATGCTATCGGCAACATTGGCTCCAAGATCATCACGTTCTTGATGGTGCCGATGTACACCTACTTTGTACACGACACCTCTGATTTCGGATACTACGATTTGTGCCTGACGGTGTGTCTGTTGCTCATCCCCTTTGTTACACTGCAGCTGCGCGACGGCGCCTTCAGATTCCTTCTCGACTGTGACGACGAGACCCAGCGCCACCGCATCGTCACCTTTGTCTCGCGCACGATGCTCACAACCATCACACTATCGTGCATTGTAGCTGCTTTGCTCGCCATCTTCACCCCTATCCACCACATGGGATACATCCTGGGACTACTCGTAGCCATGTCGCTGCAAGAGGTCTATTCCCAAGTTTTCCGTGGCTTGGGCAACAACCGTGCCTTTGTCTCGGTGGGCATTCTCTCGGCGCTGGGCATCGGCGTGTTCAGTGTTCTCTTTGTTGCTGGATTGGGTTGGGGAATCAAGGGCGTATTCATGGCCAACATCATCGCGCGTGTATTGGCGCTGGTGCTGGTCGAGGCCAAAGTCCGGCTCATCACACACAACACCCAGTGGAGCCTCAATGCCCAAGGCATTGGCCGAGATATCCTGCGCTATACCCTGCCCTTGCTGCCCGGTTCACTGTGCTGGTGGCTCACCGGCAGCAGCGACCGCCTGTTCATCACCCATTTCCTGGGATTGGACGTTAACGGCGTGTATGCGGTCGCCATCCGCTTTACGGGTATTATTAACACGCTGGCCATCATCTTCTACCAGGCATGGCAGGAGACCGCCATTCTGCAATACAACAGCCCAGACCGCGACCATTTTTTCTCTAAGATGTTCAACAGCTACATTTTCCTGCTGGCAGTCATTCTTGTGGGCTATGTGTTTATGCTCAAGGTCAACTATGGCTGGCTCGTTGCCGACGAGTACAGTGAGAGCCTTCTTTACATCTATCCACTGGGCTTGGCAGCAGTGATTTTTGCCCTGGCGGCATTCTTTGACATGGGCTACCAGTGTGCCAAGGATACCCCCCGCACCCTGCCCGCCATCATTCTCGCCGCCATTGTGAACATCGCCCTGAATTTTGCGCTCATCAAACCCCTCGGCGTCTATGGCGTGATGGCGACCCAACTGGTCACTTACCTCGTGCTGTTCACTTATCGTTGGCATGACATGAAACGCTATTTCACCCTGACCATGAAGCGACGCACAATCATCCCCATCCTGCTCATGGCAGTGAGCGCTATTCCCTTCTACTTTAGTCACAATATGGCCATCGACATCACATTTATGGTAGCTGCCATCGCATTGCTGATATGGGTCTGCCGCAAGGAATTACACGAGCTGGTCATAGCAAAAATCACGAAAACCACACACTCCACAAAATAATTGGGCATTATCCTCGTTTTGATAGTAAATAAATACTATTCATTTACAACCGTATGAAATCAAGATTACTTATAATGCTGATTGCTGCGGCCTCGCTGTTGTCATGTACATCCAACAAAGACAACACTTTGGCCTATTTCAAAGATCTAGCCCTGGCTCCCAGCGGCTCTTTGCCAAACCCCCAAGGGGAGTACCCCATCTGCATCGCCCCTGATGATGAGTTGGTTATCTCCATCACCTCGGCGATTCCCGAGGCCACTGCAGCCTACAACCTGCCCATGGACAATCCCGCCACGCGCAGCAGCCTGAGGACAACAACACAACCCCGCACCCAGACCTATGTTGTGGATGAGCAGGGTTATATCATGCTCCCCGTGCTGGGCCGCATGATGGTCAAGGGCAAGACCCTTTCACAGATTTCCAGCGAGATTACCGCACGTGTGGCCGAGAATGTAAAGGACCCCTATGTGCGCGTGGATATCGTCAATTTCTCGGTCGATGTGATGGGCGAGGTGCGCAATCCCCAGCGAGTGTATAGCGGTCACCAGCATTTCACCGTGCTCGACGCGTTGGCCCAGTGCGGCGACTTGACAGAATTCGGAAAACGCGAGAACATTTATGTGATTCGCACCGAGGACGGAAAGCGTAACTACCATACGCTCAACCTCAACAGCAGCGAGGTATTCAATTCACCCTATTTCTACCTCAAGCAGAATGATGTCATCTATGTGGAACCCAACCAAATCCGCATCGACAACTCCAAGTATAACCAGAACAATGCTTTCAAGCTGTCGGTCATCTCGACCATCGTGAGCTCTGTGTCGGTCATCGCATCGCTCGTCATCGCGCTCACCCGATAACCACTATTTTCAAGAACATCTATCATGGCAAGTTTCAATACTATTCCCACGGCTCAACAAGAGGAGCAGATTGTGGATTTCAGCGCCTTTGTGCGCAAGTACAAGCGATACTGGTGGCTGTTCCTCTTATCGCTATTGGCGTGCATGACGCTGGCTTTTGCCTACCTCAAGTATGCCAAGCGTGTTTATAACGTTAAGGCCGTTGTGCTTGTGGCACAGGAAGATAACGGTTCAGGTGCTGGCACCAACCTGCTCAAAAGCATGAAACTCATGGGTCAGGGCAGCAAAGTGGATGACGAAATGATTGTTTTCTCGTCCCAGGAATTGTGCACCCAGGTCGTCAAGCAGTTGGGCATCAATCGAAGCTATCTTGAGGACAAGGGCTGGTACAAGCCCCAAAAGGATCACTATAACAGCAGCCCCATCGAGGTCATCGCCCCCGAGGAAATGTTTGACACACTGTCGTCAGTAAAGTTCAAGATCGACGTGGACAAGGCTGGCAAAGCCGACATTAAGGTCAACAGCGGTAAGGACAAGCTGGCCAACGTCCAAGACGTGGCCCTGCCCACAACCTTAAAGACCACTTATGGCACATTTGCCATCAAACCAACCGACAAGTTCAAGCCCGGTAAGCCCTGCCACATCACGGCACGCCTCGTCGGCAACCAGATTATGGGCGAACGGCTCAACAAACGCATCAAAGTCAAACTGGCCACCAAGAAGTCCAATGGTATCAACTTGAACATTGCCGAGACCAACAAGTCTCGCGGCAAGGACATCCTTAACAAACTCATCGACCTCTATAACGAACGCGGACAGCACGAGAAGGATGAGCAGGCCATCAACACGGCCAAATTTATTGACGAGCGTCTGTCTCTCATCTACAAGGGGTTGACCAGCAGCGAGGCAGATATCGAGTCCTACAAGCGAGCCCACAAGATTGTTGATCCCGAACTGCAGATCAAGTCGGCCGTAGCCAAGCAAGAGGTCACCGACCGCGCTATCATCAAGCTGGAAACCGACAGACAGTTGTTGGGAATGGTCAAGGACTTCGTGAGCAATCCTGCCAACAAACACTCCTATATCCCCTTTGAGGTGGACTCGAGTGCCGCATCAGGCTCCATCAGGGCCTATAATAACCTGCTTACCAAGCGTCAGGAGCTGGCTCAGTCGGCCAAGGGCGACAACATTGCCCTCAAGCAGATTGACGAGCAGATCGAGACGATGCATGCCAATGTGCTCCATGGCATCAACAGTTCCATCAAGGGAGTTGATCTGCAATTGAACAAAGTACGCGGTCAAGCCAATCAGACGACTGGAGACCTGAGCCAAGTGCCCACCCAGGAACGTGAATCTCGTGAATTATACCGCCAGCAGGGTATCCAGAATGCCCTCTACACCTTCCTGCTTGAGAAACGTGAGGAAAATGCCCTGGTGCTTGCCGCGACCACGCCCAAGGGAAAAATCGTGGACCATGCATACGCCGAGACGACACCCATCAGTCCCAACAAGATGATTGCCCTAGCCATGGCGCTCATGGCGGGACTCATGTTACCCTTGTTGCTGGTTTACCTGAAAGACCTGTTCACCACCAAGTTCTCCAACCAGGAAGAACTTGAGGAGATTTCCCAGGTGCCTTTCATCGGCCATATCCACCACAACCGTCACAACACGCAGCTCGTGGTCAAGGACGGCAAGTCATCGGCCATCGTCGAACTGTTCCGCTATGTGCGCAACAACCTGCAGTTCCTGCTTAACAAGGAGGAGGACAAGGTCATTTTGGTCACCAGTTCGGTCAGCGGCGAGGGCAAGTCGTTCATCAGCACCAACATCGCTTCATCGTTTGCCCTGCTGGGCAAACACGTAGCGCTGGTGGGCATGGACATCCGTTCGCCTAAACTGGCCACCATGCTCAACCTCAACGAGATGCCTGGTGTCACCTCCTATCTGTCGCGCAGCGATGTCACCCTTGACCAGATAGCTCAACCGTGCAAGGAGGTCAAAGGCCTAGATGTGTTCGTTGGCGGTGCCATCCCACCCAATCCGTCGGAGCTTTTGCTGGGCGACCGCGTGAAGGACTTCTTCCACGACCTGCGTGAGCAATATGATGTCATCATTGTGGATTCGGCACCCGTGGCACAGGTGAGCGACAGCTTTGCACTCGACAAGTACAGCAACGCCACCGTCTATGTCACCCGCGCCAACTACACGCGCCGCAACCTCATCAAGTTCATGAACCGCATTGCCGCCAACAAGCAGCTCAAGAACATGTGCGTTGTGCTTAACGATACCAAACCCAGCAACGACAACACCTACGGCTACGGCATCGGCAACACCAAGGACGAGGAGTAAACCATCACACGGCATCCAATAGATGGATAGAGCGCTCATATTCGTGACTTTGGGCTTCGCGCTGATGTTCTTCATCGCGCGCGAAGGCAACCGTTTGACCCGTGAGCGCCTCTTCGAGATCATCATCGCCATCTACACCTTCTCGTGCTGCTTTGCCCGATTCTACCTGCCTGTATTGAAGGGAGATCCCGATTCGACGGGTTCATTTGGCAACAGTTTGTCGGTATGGCCGTTTTATGCCATGGCGCTCTTGCTGATCTGGATTATCGTCCATCATAAACAGTGGCGCATCCGTCGTCCCAACCTTTGGTTGTTCTTCATCTTTTTGGGATATACGGGCTACACCCTGCTCAATCCCAACAACCTGGCCCGTCGGGAGTCTTTCATCGAGGTGTTTTATCTGCTGTCCTTCGCCATATTCATCTACCTGTTTACTAACAGTTTCTCTGTCAAGAGCGTTGTGCGGGGCATCTACATGGGCTTGGCGGCCACAGTTGTCCTTCACTTTGTGCTTGCCATCTGTTATCCCGCATTGGGTATGGAGACGGTAGTCAAGATTTATGACAGCGAAGCCTCAACCCGAAGCGAGGAGCGTGTGGGTGCCGTGGGAACTATGGGGCATCCTAACGTGCTTGGCACCTATGTATCCTATTATTTCGCCTTTTTTGCCGCCTGCTTTGTCACGGCCTACAAGCGCTACGCGAGCGCTGCTTTTGCCGGCATGGCTTTTATCGTCATCATCCTGAGTGCCAGCCGCAGCGCCCTGTTGGCGTCGGCTGTTGCCCTGGTGGGTATTGTGGTCTTCTATGTTTATCGCCGTTACAAGTTGCTCAGTTTCCAAAGCATCCTTAAGGGTATCATCCCCCTTGGCGTCTTCATTGCCTTGTTGCTTACTGGTCCCCTCAGCTTCCTGTTCAACGACATCGATGAGCTGGACGAGATGACGACTTCTCGCCTGATGCACTACTACTGCGGCTACGAGATTTTCCAAGACCATCCTTTGGTGGGTGTGGGCTTAAACTCCCACTTGGCGTATCTCGTGGAAAACAGCTCGGCCGTCATGTTTGAACAGGTGTTTGACGCAGCCGATATCTGGCAACCCGAGGAGTTCATGTTCTCCAACCCCATCCACAACATCTGGATTATCCTGATTGTGGAACTGGGACTTATCGGCTTCTTGCCTCTGCTGGGGTTTGTCATCTGGTACATAGCCACCTTTAAACGACGAACGCGCCGTTCCCAAAACCGATATTACAATATCCTGAATATCTCAGGTTTGGGAGTCATCTGTTGCTGGCTTGTCCAGGGTAACAGCGACTGGGCACCGCTCACGCCTCAAGTGCTAAGCCTTTCTCTCATGTTCCTGGCGCTATCTCTCAACAGCCACTATGCGGCCGAGGTACACCCCGAGTTTGAGACGGTCGAAGCCTCCAGGCGCCACCTTCGCGCCGAGCAGGCCGAAAGTGAGATTCAAGACGAAGAGTCCCTCAATCCACAACCCGCATGAGACGCGAGAATCAGCACATACTGTTTATTGCATCCGAGTTTGCTGTAGGCATGAGGCCCTATGCCAACGCCATCATTCACACCCTGTGGCAAGCAGGTGATCATGTGTTGATCGTGACTAAGGATGGTAACTTCAAGCACGATTTTGACGACCTCCCCATCGATGCCATCACTTGGGTTGACTATCCGACGGCAAAACTCAACAAATTGGTTTACCGTTTCAAGCCATCTCGCCTGATTAGGGAAATTGAGCGTCTCGTGACCGAGCACGAGCTGCAGCTTATCTATTGTCTTACTGGAGAACTCGTCCTGGCTGGCAACATCAACCGTCTTCAACGTTTAGCTCCACTGCTATATACTGTGCATGATGCTGTGGGGCATGACTCCAAGTTTGAAAATTGGGCATCATGGCTCAAGCACAAGATACTAATCCATTATCCCCAACAACGGCTCATCAGGCGCACCCGATGCCAAATCACCAATAGCCAGGAGCAATCGCAACAAATCAAAGAGCGTTTTCCATACCACAAAGTCTATTACGCCCCTTTCCCGACACTGGTGACTCCCGACATCGAACACGGCAATACGCCAGTGCCCGAATTAGCCAATCAGCATGACGGCTACATCCTTTTCTTTGGGAACTTGCAATTATACAAGGGGGTACACCTGCTCTATGAGGCCTATCTCACCCACCCCGAGCTTCAGAGCCGCCCGTTGGTCATCGCTGGTTCTGGATATATCTATTTTAAGCAGGAGGACACTGGCAACGGCAATATTATCTTTATCAACCGCTATATCGACGACAGCGAGCTCAAGGACTTGTTCAGCCGTGCCGCTGTAGTCGTTTACCCCTACATCTCGGCTACCCAAAGCGGAGTGACATCAATAGCCAGCTACTATGGCAAGCCCATGGTGCTCAGCGACCTGCCCTTCTTCAAGCAGACCTGTGAAGGCTGTGAGGGCATAGAGTTTTTCCCCGCTGGAAACAGCGACGCCCTTGCCACTGCCATCAGCAGGGCCTTACAGTGCGCCCAGGTCAATACCCGCCCCCTCTACGACCGCCAGTATGCCCCTGAAGCCCTGCGCAACGCACTGGACACCATCATTTCAAGCTTATAATTGCGGACAAATAGAGTCCCGATTTGCCGATATCACAAATAAACATTATCTTTGCGTTTTAGTCTAATGGAATAAAACAAGGAGGATTGACTATGACACAATTCTGGAAATATAGCAGTTTTGCCGTATTGATGGCCTTCATGACCACGTTCACGGTTCATGCCCGTACCATCAACATTGATGCGGATGCCATCAGGGGTGATTTCACCATGCAGTTGCGCGCGATATGCGACCGGGCGACTTATAACGACACTGTGGTGCTTAACTTCGGCAAAGGCTCTTACACCATAGACGGCACGGTTGAATGCCGCGGCCACGTGGTCATCAAGGGCAAGGACAGCAAGCAATCCAAGATTGTTTTCAATCAGGGACATAGCCGCAACGGCCAGAAGGCCTATATCTCGGATGCCTTCTTCAAGTTTCACGGCACCCCCAGCCACCCCATCAGCGTGACCATCAGCGACATTGCCTTCGATATCAAGCGGCATGACGGCATCTGGTGGAAAGACGGCGAGCGCTATGCCGTCAAGATCTACCATGCCGACGGCGTCAATGTCCATCACGTGGAAAGCTACCTTGAGAACGCCTTTATCACCAACTTTGACCTGCACGTGTGCTCCAATGTCTCCTTCACCGACAATATCATCACCAATTACAACAACTGCGAGACCGGTGGCTGCCTCTGGATTAGGGGAGAGATGCACAATGTCAGGGTGAGCGGCAACAAGTTCTACAAGTACGGCAAGGACGAGACGCTGGCCTTCTTTGACAACGTGGTCGATAACACGCGCGATTACGTCCGCGGTATCGCCAGCCGCACCGATATCATCGTAGAGAACAATGAATTCTACTATGGTGGATACGACCGCCACGACAAGGACCCCAAGGCCAACTGCGGCATGATTTTCTCACTCTTCACCAACGACCTGAAGGACAGTGACCGGTGCACCACGAGCAACTTCCACCTGAGGAACAATAAATTCTATGTCAGCGATGTCTGCACGCGTTGCATCTTTATCGGATTCTCGCCCAAAGATGTCCACCATGACATCTATGTGGAAAACAACCAGATCTTTAACAACAGCGTCGACCGCGACAGGAGATACTATCATGACGACTTCACGATTCAGGACGAGAGTGCCGCTGGCGACACCATCCACCTGATCGGCAACACCGTCAAGAACAAGAACCTGGTCATCAACAACGACGGTGACAACGCCTATATCTTCCTGCACCTCTACCGCGGCAATGTGTCGCTTGTGGGCAACAAAGTCACCGACGATGTGACCGTCAATCCCCACACGGGCAAGTATGCGGGCATACGACTCATCTACTGCGGCTCCAACGACGGCTCGGTGACGATGAGGGACAATGTGTTCAAGGGCATCGGTCGTCTCGCCCACTTCAGCACCAGCAAGGGTATTGACCGATTCACCCTCAATGCCAGGAACAACTACTTCGCTGGCGAGACACGCATCTATTGCGACAACATCAAGTTGCTCAACATTGACTTCACCGGCAACACGTTTGTTAGCAACAGCGTGAACTTCTTCCTCAACAACTTCGCCTCTAAAGGGTCTGTGACGTTCAACAACAACGATGTGACCATCAAGTCGGGAAACGGACAGTTTTTAACCGGTTCCAGCGACAAGTCCAAGTTTAACAAGCTGGAAATCCGAAACAACGTCTTCCGCGGCGTGAAAGGCGAGCAGGACCTGTTCCGCAACGTCAATAGAGTCAACAAGCGCAAGGTGAGCCACAACAGCATCTCTAGGTAAAGCCGCAACCGGGGCAACAATTACTTCAAAGTCATGATTTTGACCGAAAACCGATTTTAATGCGCCTTAAACGATATCTCATGCTATTTTTTTGTAACTTTGCGCACACTATGGCCGCAACAAGCATGAAGATATTGATCATCAACTGCATTCTCTCGACAGCCGAGCATGGCATCATCAAGCGCAAGGAATCCATCAGCGATTGCATGATCAGTAACTTTGCGCGCGGTTTTATCGAACTGGGGCACCAGGTGACACTGCTGGCGTCTGCCGAGTTTATGCCCACCGGCAAAGACGAACAGTTGCCCTTTGACGTCATCTATTTCCCATCACGGCTGCCACAGGTGTTCAAGCCCTCGCTGCTGCCGTGGCCTCGCGGGATGCGCCAGTGGCTCGAGCAGCATGCGGGAGGTTATGACTTGGTTATCACCAGCGAAGCCTTCCAGATTCCTTCACTCATCGCTTCGCGGGTGTGCCACTCGCGCCTAATCATCTGGCAAGAGATGGACCGTCACCAGCGCCTGTTATTCAAGTTGCCCTCACGTCTGTGGCACAACACCGTGGTGCGCCTGCTGATGCGGGATGTGACCGTTGTGCCCCGCAGCGAGCCCGCCAGGGAGTTCATCGGCCGCTACAGCCGCCGCGTGAGTGATGTGACGGTCGATCACGGCACCGATGCCCGCGTTCTCTATCCCGGCAAGGAGCACGACAAGTCCTTTATCGTCGTCTCCCAACTGGTCAAGCGCAAGAACGTGAACAGCATCATCGCCAAGTTTGCCCGTCTTGTGGCCCGCAAGGAGTATCAAGACTACCACCTGGACATCATCGGCGACGGCGACCAGGCCAGTGAACTCGAACAGCAGGCCGCCACAATGGGTATCGGGAACAATGTCACGTTTCATGGGTTCCTCTCCCATGCCCGATTAGCCGGCAGGCTGCGGCGCGCATTAGCCCTGCTGGTGGACACGAGCAGCGACCTGAACATGGTGACCATTGCCGAGGCCATCACTAGCGGTACACCCGTGGTCACCAACACCAAGCCCTCGACAGCGCGGTTCATCCAGGAAAACGGATTGGGCATCGTGCGCGACGGCTGGGATGAGAATGACCTCATCCAGGTCATCGCAGGCTACGACCGCATGCACAACGCTTGTGTCGTGGCTGGCAAGGAATTGACCAATGTGGCCTGTGCCCGCAAGATGATCAATGCCCTCGATCAAAAATAGCGTGATTTTCATGTTATAAAGTAATAATTTCCACGTCTATCCGTTTCTTAATAAGAAATATTACTATATTATGAAGCCGACTAATATCATACTATTCTTTATTCTGATGTTCGTAGGGCTGACAGCCAACGCACAAAGCGGGTTGAGACCTCGTGGTGACGTGAATTGCGACTGGGAAGTGACCGTTGCCGATCTAAACTCAATCCTCGACTCCATCGTCGGCGATGCAAAGTATCATGCTCTCTATAGCTACGCCTTTGACGTCAACGGTGACCGCGAAATCAACATCGCTGACGCCAACGTGATCATCGGTACCATCCTGGGGGACGAACTGCAACCGATGCCTTCTTTCTCGGGCACCATGCCTGTCCTGTATATCAATACCGAAGGACACCGCAACATCGACAGTAAGGAGGAATATCTGCACGCCGACTGGTGGCTGGATGCCATGGGTATTGAGGGCTACGAGTCTATCGGCTCGCCCGAAGCCCCCCTGGGCATGGTCATCAAGGGGCGGGGCCACTACACCTGGGATCACTTTGACAAGAAATCCTTCCGTATCAAGTTCGATGCCAAGCAGGCACCGTTGGGAATGAAGGAGAACCGCCACTTCTGCCTTCTCGCCCATGCCGACGACCACCTGGCCAAACTCAAGAACACCATGGGCTTTGAGCTGAGCCGACGCCTAGGGCTCGCCTATACTCCCGCCCAGGAGCCCGTCGAGGTAGTGCTCAACGGCCAGTACATCGGCCTGTATTTCCTCACCGATAAAATACGCGTGGGTAAAAACCGTGTCAACATCGAGGAACAGCCCGACATGGAGACCAACCCTGCCGTGATTACCGGAGGGTGGTTGCTTGAACTGAACGACTTTGACGGCACTGTCATCTATGTGCAGGAACACTATATGGACGGCTGGTCATGGGAGGACATGCTCTGTTTCCTGTCACTCAGCCCCGAGAATCTGTCCAGTGCCCAGAAGAATTACATCCAGAATTTCCTCACCGATGCCAACGTCGCTATCCAGACCGATGACCTGTCCAGCACAGAATGGGAGAAGTACATCGACCTTGACTCGCTGATCAATTACTACATCGTGGGCGAAATCATGGACGATATCGAGCACTTTGCCGGCAGTTGCTACATGCACAAGCACCGCGGAGACACGACACACCTGATTTTCGGCCCGGTATGGGATTTCGGCAACTCGTTTACGCGCGAGGCTCATTACGGACCCGATTCCGTGGGGCATTTCATCTATGAGCAACCGTCGTTCATCAAGTCGCACTGGATCGAGGAGATGGCCAAGTTCCCTCACTTCCAGCAAGTGTTGAGGGACCGCTGGAACGAATTTTATGGCTCGGGGTTCAACGGTTTGGATATCGACACCTTCATTGATGAATTTGTCGAGCGCATCAGGCCGGCTTACGAATCCGACGTTGCCCGCTGGCCAGACAATGACATTGATAACCAGAAAAGCGATTTCAAGCGATATATCCACGCCAAAATTGACTGGCTCCAAACCCAATGGGGAACGCAAGACCCCGTTGATCCCAGCGGTTCGGAAACCGAACCATGAACAGTTCATCTATACTCAATCCCTGATAGCATCACTGAATAAGCATTAACCGCAAAAAAACTACTGGCTTAACAGTCAGTGGGGATAATCACACCACTTTACCTGTGAGCCAGTCTGTTAAGTAGAGTCAACGCTCAAGTTTGTCAAGGTCAGTTGTGGATAATGAGGGCGCTCTGGGCGGGAATAGTGACTTTTCCAGCTTTCACGGTACCCATGCCATTCTCGCATCACAGGAATTCAAGCCGACCGAGACCAAGGGACCCCTGTGGTGACCAATACGGTCCCCCCGACGTCTTCGTTCATCGCGGTCAATGGTCTGGGCATCGTGCGCGAGGGCTGGGACGAAAACGACCTGATTGAGGTCATCAACAATTATAACAAGATGCATGAGGCATGCGTCAGAGAGGGCAAAGAACTGACCAACGTAGCCTGTGCCCGCAAGATGATTTCTTGTTTATAGATGTTCCCAACTCCCAATGCCTAACTTTTGGGCAATAATCACGCTGTGACTACGTTATTCTTATAGACTTACCTTAGAGAGCCTAAATCATGAGAATACATTTGATGATATGCCTTCTGGTCACTGCGCTATCCAGCATGACGATGGATGGCCAGGGTAGTTTGCGTCCCCGTGGCGACGTGAACTGCGACTGGGAGGTCAACATCGCAGATATCAATGCGCTGCTTGATTCAGTGATAAGCGACGCACAATACCACAGTTTCTACAGTTATGCTACCGACGTCAACGGTGACAAGGAGATTAACATTGCCGATATCAACACACTCATTGGTGCCATTTTGGGTGACGAATTGCCTCCCATGCCATCTTACTCCGGCTCCCTGCCCGTGCTGTTCATCATTACCGAGGGGCACCGCAACATCGATAGCAAGGAAGAGTACCTGCACGCCGACTGGTGGCTTGATGCTATGGGCATTCCTGGATATGAGTCCATCGGATCGGCAAGCAAACCTTTGGGTATGCTTATCAAAGGAAGAGGAAATTACACCTGGACCGCAAGCAAAAAACCATTCCGCATCAAGCTAGATAAAAAGCAGCCTTTACTTGGCATGAAGAGCAATCGCCACTTTTGCCTGCTAGCTCATGCCGATGACCATCTGGCTAAATTAAAGAATGCGATGGGATTTGAATTGAGCCGACGCATCGGCATGCCTTACACTCCAGAGCAGAAACCCCTTGAGGTCGTTCTCAACGGGCAATATATCGGTCTGTATTTCCTGGCCGAGAAAATCAGAGTCGAGAAGGACCGTGTCAACATCGAGGAGCAGGACAATGGTGAAACCGCCTCCGACTACATTACGGGAGGATGGTTACTTGAGATTGACAACAACAAGAATGAAAATACTATTTACGTCCGTGAGAGAAACAACGGCATCAATTGGTACGACTGGCTTTGGGTCACGCCCCATTCTCCCGATTCGTTGTCACCTCAACAGAAAAGCTATATCCAGCAGCATCTTGAGAAAGTAAATGCCGCCATCTACAACCAGAACAAGGCAAGTACCGAATGGGAACAGTACATCGACATTGATTCTCTTGCCCGGTTTTATATTATCGGTGAAATACTTGATGATACTGAGCATTTTTCAGGGAGTTGCTACATGTATAAGCATCGGGGCGATTCAACGAAACTGATTATCGGACCCACTTGGGACTTTGGCGGTGCTTTCCAGCGCCTCAACTATACTGGTGTCGCCAACTTCAACTATTATCTGTATCAGCAACCCACCTATTTCCATTCCCACTGGATTGAAGAGATTGCCAAGTATCCCCATTTCCAATTAGCTGTCAGGAGGCAATGGAACCAATTCTACAATTCGCATTTCAATGGGCTTGACATCGACAACTTCTGCGACAAGCACGTTCAGACCATTCGACAAGCATGGTACAGCAATGCCGCACGATGGACAGGCAATAGCATTGATTGGGAAACATATCTTTTTAAACTATATATCCACAGCAAAATAGACTGGCTGCAATCCCAGTGGGGACCGCAAGCCCCTATTGCCCCCAGCGATTCGGGAATCGTTCCATGAACGGCTAATCTCAAAAGACAATAAACTGCAGAATCCTCATCTACAGCAAAGAACAACTGGTTCACAGCCAATTAGAGATAATATCTCCTCTTTTACTGTCCTGTTTTCGTCACACTTTTTTGAGCGATTTTTGATGTTCTGAATTTCAGCAGA